>NZ_JBHUBB010000011.1:0-259021 GCF_042789485.1 Streptomyces sp. NPDC056835 | reverse complement strand
CGCGTTGTCGGGATCACCCCAGTACATCCAGTACTGGGGCGACCCTCCGCCTTGCGATCGCACGCACCGACCGCCGCCGAGCCCGCCCTCCGGGCAGACGGCGCTACTTTGAAGACAGGACCTAGGGGAACCGGGCGAGCGGGGCCTCACGCTGGAAGAACGTCTTGGCGCGGAGTGCCGCCCGTTCGTCGTCCCGTACCTGACCGGGCCGGGAACCGTTGCCGAACAGCACCCCGCCGAATCGCATCCGCATATACGCCGCCGAGTGGTTGAGGGTGGTCACCAGCGCGTCGCCGACGGTCTCGTCGTCGTTCGACATGACCGTCACCCCCCACAGGGTCCGGCCCGCCATCCGCTCCGCGAAGTCCGAGTCGGGCACCGTCAGCCAGCCCGACCAGTAGTCGAGGTAGCGCTTGGTCTGCGCGGAGAGGGTGTACCAGTACAGGGGCGAGGCGATGACGATGTCGGTCGCCTCCAGCGTGGCCTGCCGCAGTGTCTCCTCGCTCTCCCCGCCCGGCCAGGTGGCCGTCTCGTGCCGTCCGTCCTGGAAGTCGGGCAGCGGCAGTTGGGCCAGGTCCACCCAGCGCTGCGGGACACCGGCGGGCAACTGCTGGGCGGCGGCCCGTGCGAGGATCTCCGTGTTGCCGTCGGGGCGGGAACTGCCGAGGACGAAGAGGAACGAGCGGTCCGTGCCACGGGTCGTGTCGGTGGTCATGTCTGCTCCGGTCTCGGACCCCCGGGCCGGGGGAATCGGTGAGTACCTCGCTGCCAACTCCCTTGCTCCGGAGGATATTCCGAGGGCGATCGACCCGATACTTCCTGGTACGGGGCAGGTCGCCTCCGTACCAGGGCCATGGGCGGAGTGCTCGACGATCCGCGATCCGCGATCCGCGATCTGTGATCCGTGACATGGAATGCGACCGAGGCGGGAGCGCCGTGGATGCTCTGGCCGTGGCCACCGGGGTAACGCCGTACAGAGCGTGACGAGGCCGCTGTGCAAGGGCGTTGCACCGTCCTCAGGGAGTCTCCGGCCGCTGATACGTACGGCCTCCCCGGCGTGGCAGTGCGCCGGGGGAGTCGTCCGGGCCGGCGAGGGTTTCCAGCGCGAGGTAGAGGTCCGCGCGGACGGTGGCGGACGACAGGTCCACGTCCAGTAGCCGGCCGATCCGCTCCAGCCACCGCCGGAGCGTCGTACGGTGCAGGCCCAGTTCCCCGGCGGCCGGGGCGACGCTGCCGAGATGACTGAGCCAGACGCGCAAGGCGATCCGTTGCGGTGTGTCGAGCGGTTCGGTCAGTTCGGTGGCCCAACGGCGCGCCGACGCGGCGTCCACGAGTTCCGTGGGGAGCGCGGCGGGCGGGCCCGCGCCGGCGGACCCGGCCGACTCCGTGGGCCCGGCGGCCGGGGCGCGCAGCGCGAAGGAGAGCTGCGCCAGGGCGAGCGGCGTGTCCAGACCTCCCAGCCGCTCGCCCGCCGCCCGCAGCCGTGAGCGCGCGGTGCCGCGGGAGATCCCCAGCATCTGTGCCGTGGCCCCGACCGACCCGGTACGCAGCCATCCCTCCAGCGCCTGGCGCTCGGGCGGTGTGAGCGGGCCCAGCAGGGACGATGCCCATACGGCGAGCCGGTCGGGCGGGATGATCCGCAGCAGGGCACGGTCTCCGAGCCCGGCCGCGGGGACCAGACGGCGGCCCACCGCCGCCCCGGCGCGGGCCTGCCCGGCCTCGGTGAAGGCCGCGGCCAGCATGTCGAGCGGCGCGGGGTCCGCGACCCCGCCGAGCAGCCCGTGCCGCTCCGCCGAGCGGGCGATGAGCCGCAGGACCCGTCCGTCATCCCGCGCGGCGTCGTGAAGGGCCACGACGACCACTTCACCGTCCAGCAGGGTGATCAGCGTGGCCGCGCCCTGCCGGGCACCGGTGGGCAGCAGCGCGCGCCACACCGCCTGGTACGCGGCGTGCGGATCCGCCCCGCCGGAGAGCCGGTAGACGGTGGCGTGTGAGGTCAGACCGCCGATGACCTCTGCCACGAGACCGGTTTCGCCCCGCAGCAGCAGGCGCGTCACCACGGCGTGCAGCCGCATCTCCGCGCTCGTGAGCTCTTCGGCGCGGCGGGCACGTACTTCCAGCAGCCCGGCCGTGGTCCGGGTCACCAGCTCGACCCGGCGTGCGGAGACGTCCGGACCGGCGTGGACCACGAGTGCCGCGCCCACCACCTGCCGGACCGTCGTATCGCTGCCGCCGTCGCCGTTGCCCGGGCGCGCCGCCGCGCTCACGGCACCTGCCGCGGCGCTGGTCCCCGCCGCGGCCGCGCGTTCCGGCGAGCTGTAGACGGCGCCTTTGGCCGGATCCACCAGGACCGCCCAACCGGAGACCGCGGCGGCGGCCTCCGCGATCAGCGAGGCGCCCGAGCGGGCCGCCGCCTCGATCAGCCGGCGCGCCACCAGCCCGTCATTGTCCATCCGTACAGCTTCGGCGAGATGCGGTACGCGCGCATGCGCTGGACGCGGCCCGGCGGGGGAGGGTGCCTGGTCAGGTGGTCAGGTGGTCAGACAGCCAGCGGTCAGGTGGTCAGGGGATACGGGCGACGCCTCCCCATCCGCCCCGCTCGGCGGCCGATGTGGTGGTGGCGTCGGGATGCCAGTGCGGCCAGGACACCACCCCCGGTTCGACCAGCTCCAGCCCGTCGAAGAACCGCGCGATCTGCTCGGGTGTGCGGAGGATGTACGGGACGGCCCCGGACGCGTTGTACGTGTCCTGAGCCGCCGCGTGCCCCTCGTCCGAGGCCGCCGCGTGGCTCAGGGCCAGATGGCTGCCGGACGGCAGCCGGTCCACGAGCCGCTTGACCAGGGCGAGTGCCTCGTCGAAATCGACGATGTGGCCGAGCACGTCCGAGATGACCAGCGCGACCGGCCGCGACATGTCGAGGGTCTCCGCCGCACCCGACAGCACCGCGTCCGTGTCCCGCATGTCCGCCTCGATATAGGCCGTCGCGCCCTCGGCGGTCGAGGTGAGCAGCGCGTGTACGTGCAGCAGGACCAGCGGGTCGTGATCCACGTACACGACGCGCGCGGTGGGGGCGATGCGCTGCGCGACCTCGTGCGTGTTGTTCACCGTCGGCAGCCCGGCGCCGAGATCGAGGAACTGCGTTATCCCCGCCTCAGCCGCGAGATAGGTGACGGAGCGCCGCAGGAAGCCGCGCGACTCCCGCGCGAACGTCTCGATCAGGGGAAAGACCTCACGGTAGGCGTCCCCGGCCTCCTGGTCGGCCGAGAAGTGATCCTTGCCGCCCAGCCAGTAGTTCCAGATGCGCGCGGAGTGCGGAACGGAGGTGTCGATACGACGCGGAGTCTCATCCGGCACGGGGGGATCCCTTCGGTCACTGGTCAGAAACAGGTGGTCAGAAACAGGTGGTCAGATGCGGATGGTCAGACGCGGATGGTCGGGTTCGGGTGGTCAGGTAACGGGGCTCGGTCAAGGGGCACCGGGCACGGGATACGGAAGCGGCGTCGACGGATGCGGGGCTGCCGCGCACGCCTGGTCGATGAGTGTCCGGTACGCCGTCACGGTCCGGGTGTCGTTCCAGACGTCGGCCGGTCCGACGGGGCTCTCCCGGACCACATGGTCCGGAATCTCGGGCACATCCACCCGGTACAGCGTCAGCGCGGCCACGCCGGTGAGCGGATGTGGTGGATCGGTCAGCCGTGCGACCTGAAGGATGACGTCCGGGCGGGCGGCGGCCTCACGCAGCGCGGCGAGTTGTTCCTCCATGATGCCCCCGTCGCCCACGCGCGTACGCAGCGCCGCCTCCGTCATCAGCGACCAGATCCGCGCCCCACGCTCCGCCAGCCGGCCCCGGCGCTCGGTCAGCAGTTCGACGCGTCTGGCGCGATCGGCCGGTGAACGGCCTGTGCCGAGCGCGTCCTCCACCGCCCTGGCGTACGCGGGGGTGCGCAGCAGAGGGGGCACCAGCGCCGGATGCCAGACACGGACCATGCGGGCCGCGGATTCCACGTTCATCAGGTCCAGGGCCCACGGGTCCATCACGTCCCGCCACGGGTGCCACCAGCCCGGCAGATTGGCGGTGGCCAGCTCGCTGAGGAACTGCCTGATCTCCTCCTGGCCGGCCCCGTAAACCTCAAGCAGTGTCCGGACCTGGCCCGCGTCGAGCGCCGTCTCGGCCCGTTCGATTCTCATGACCGTCGTCCGGTGCGCGCCCAGCGCCTCCGCCGCCTGGGTCAGGGACAGACCGGCGCCCACGCGCAGCGCCAGAAGCCGGGCGGCCAGGACCGCGTGGTGCACCGTGGGGCCGGATCTCGGTCTCATGATCTGCCCCCTCTCCGGTGCTCCCGGTGCTCCCGGTGCTCCCGGTGCGGTCCGTTGCTCCCGGGTCCTCCCGGTGTGCGACAGCGTGCGCATCTTGCTCACCGTGCGCACTTCGCACGTTGCATATCCGGCACGGTGCTCCGACAGTGATGAGTATGTCCCCATCTGCCCCAGCCGCATCCTCCGGGAGCGGACCGATCGAAGTCCGAGGCGGGCCGCTTGCCGGCATGAGCGGCGCCCGGCTCCTCGGCTGCGTCTCCGCCCGGCGGACCGCGTGGGTCGTGCGCCAGACGTCACGGGACGACCGGTCCTCACAGGACGGTCAGTCCTCCCGGAACGATCAGTCCTCCCGGAGTGACGCCCGTCGGACCTCCCTGAGCCTCGACCGCGGCGACCACTCATGCCGACGGGCCCGGCAGTGGGCCCGCGCCGCGCTGGCCGACTGGTCGCATCCGGCCCGCGACGACATCGTCGATGACGCTCTGCTGGTCGTTTCGGAGCTGGTCACCAACGCCGTACTGCACGCCTGCGGCCCCATCCGCGCTCATCTGGAACGGCGTCCGGACGGCAGTGTGCGTATCGCCGTGGACGACGGGGGACCGGCCGAGAGCAGCCGTCCGCATGAACTGGCCGGCGACCACGGCAGGGGCCTTGAGGTCATCGCCGCGCTGGCGGCCGACCACGGGCGGACCACCGCACTCCCCTGCCCGTACCGCGCCCGGTCCTGGGCCACCCTCACCACGGGCGCCCGCTGATCCTTCCTCGACAGGAGCCACCGATGTCCGCTCTGTCACGCTCTGTATCCGGTGCTGGTGCGAGCCTCCCCGGCCCCGCCCATGCCGTCGACCCCGCCCGCGTCACCTGCCGCCCGGCCCGTACCCCCGCTTCCACCACGGCCCGGCTGGCCGTCACTGTCATCGAGACTCATCAGCTCGTGATCGAGGACCCCGGACTCCTGATGCACCGTGCGTGGCAGATCGCGCGGAGCGACCCCGAGGCGGCGGCGGAACTGGGCTACGGAGAGCCGTACATCATGGACGAGAAGCAGGCGTTCACTCTCGTGCTCGCGGACTGCGGCGGCACCGAACTGGGCGAGCGCGCGGAACAGCTGGGCCTGCGCGTCGTATCCGCCGCCACGCTGGCGACCTGCACCGACTCGGACAGCCTCGTCTACGAGGATGAACGGATATTCGAGGAGGGCTGACCCGACGAGCCCCCCGCCACCGGCGAAGGCCTTCCCTCCCGGGGCGGCGGGAAGCGTGCCGGGCGAGCCACCGAAGCGCGGACGAGTCCGGTGCGTGTGGAGCCGGGAGAGGGTGACGTCTGCGCTCCGACGGTGCGTGTCATGGCCGGAGCGGGCAGGGGACATTGTCTGATGGCTGTTGTGGCGCGCAGAGAGAAGATCCGGAGTCTGTCGGTGGCATTTCTCCGGATCCTCGGCGTCGCCGTCGCCTACTACGCGGGCGCGTGCGTCGGCAGGCTGGAGGGCGTGGTACGGGTCGAGGGCGCGGCGGTCTCACCCCTCTGGCCCTCCACCGGTATCGCGCTGACCTGCCTGTTCCTGATGGGCGTCGGGGTCTGGCCGGGGATCACGCTGGGCGTCCTCTTTCACCTCGTGACGCTCGATCCGTTGAACGCCGTCGCGCCCGGGGTCATGGCGGGCGCCACTCTCGGACCGCTCTGCTCCTATCTGCTGCTGCGGCGGGTGGGCTTCCGTATCGAGCTGGACCGGTTGCGGGACGGGGTGGCGCTGGTGTTCCTGGGCGCCCTGGCCGGGATGATGATCAGCGCGACGGTGGGTACGAGCATGCTGGTGCTCAACGGCAAACTCCCGGTGGGCTTCTGGCCGACCTGGCTGGCGTGGTGGGCGGGCGACGCCATGGGGGTGTTGCTGGTCACGCCCTTCCTGCTGCTCATCTGCCGTATCCGGCTGCCCTTGCGGCCCGACCGCTGGGTGGAGGGGACGGCCGTGGTGCTCGCCGCCCTCATCATCACCCCGCTGGCCATCACGATGTCACTCACCCTGATCTTCCTGTTCTTCCCCGTACTCATCTGGGCGGCGCTGCGCTTCCAGCTCGCCGGGAGCGCGCCGTACGCGCTGTTCGTCTCCGTCATGGTGATCCTGGAGGCGAACGAGGGCAAAGGTGCCTTCGCCCACCACAGCCTCACGGAACGGCTGGTCAGCCTTCAAGTGCTCAACGGTTCGGTGGCACTGACCTCGCTGCTGGTGGCGGCGGTCGTCACCGAGCAGAAGAACACCCGGCTGAAGATCGAGCAGGCGTGCGTCGCGCTGGCGGAGGTGGTGGAGCGGCTCGCGCCGGCGGAAATGGCGAGACTGAGGCCGCGGGAGGGACGGGACGGAGAAGAGGTGAAGGGGGAGGACGAGAACGGATGACCCGATCGGCCCGCACGGGCCCGGCCGGGCCGGACCGTGCTGGACGTGGGCCCCGGACCGGGCACCGACCTCCCGCGCCTGACTTCGCTTCCGGTGCGGGCGCGCTCTCCGGGCGGTTGCCCGGTTGCCCGGGGGGCGTTCGATGGCGGGGGAGCGGACCGTCGGGTACTTTCAGCGCAAAGGGCGGTACGAACCGGGCATACCGGCTAATCGGTCCTCGGTGGACGGTCAGTGCGCTGTCAGCGGTCACTGGGCACTGGGCACTGAAGGCAACGGCATCGCGGTTCGACGCGGTTCCCACCTCGAAATCGCCCACTCCGCACGGAGTTTGGACCTGTCCCGATGGCGCCCGTCGCGGGCCGGACGGTCGTCACCCCTCGGTTCCCGCACTCGGGTGGCACCGGTGACCCCGGCGACCCCGGTGACACCGCGGACATCAGCCTTCCGCACGGACACGGCAGGTACCTCCACAGCAGCGTTCTCGTTCCAGAAGGGCAGCGCATGACTGACGACAGATCGCCCGGCGCGGAAGGCGCGCGGTTCGGCGGGGAGTGTCCGGCGGGCTTCTTCGCGCGGCGCTCGTTCCTGCAGACCACCGTCGCGGCCGGCCTCGCCGGAGCGGCGAGCGTCAGCCTGCTGGACGGTGCCACGGCCCACGGTGCTACGGTCCACGGAGCCGCGGCCTCCCATGTCGCGCCGGGCGCCGAGAAGACGGTGGAACGCGCCAAGCCGATTCCGTTCCACGGCGAGCACCAGGCCGGTATCGCCACCCCTCCTCAGCGCGACGCGACCTTCGTGTCGTTCGACGTGACCGCGTCGGACCGTAAGGCGCTCACCGATCTGTTCCGTACGCTCACCACGCGGGCCCGTTTCCTCACCCAGGGCGGCACACCGCCGAAGACGCCACCGGATTCACCGCCGTCCGACACCGGCATCCTGGGCCCCGAGGTCGTACCGGACGACCTCACCATCACCGTCGCCCTCGGCGCGAGCTTCTTCGACGACCGCTTCGGACTGGCCGCGCGCAAGCCCGTCCAGCTCGTCACCATGACGCCCTTCGCCCACGACGACCTCGATCCCGCGCTGTCCCAGGGCGATCTGCTGGTCCAGGTGTGCGCCACCAACCGCGACACCACGGTGTACGCGCTGCTCGACCTCCTGGCCCATACGAGCGGAGCGATGAAACCGCGCTGGCGCATCGACGGTACGCGCAATCCGCCGCGTCCCGTCGGCGTACCGAGGGACTGGTTCGGCTTCAAGGACGGGATCTCCAACCCGGACGTCACCAACGTCGCGCAGATGAACCAGGAGGTCTGGGCGCAGCCGCGCACCGACGAACCCGCCTGGGCGGTGGGCGGCACCTATCAGGTGCTGCGCATCGTCCACTTCCGTGTCGAGAAGTGGCAACAGGTGCCCGTCGCGGAACAGGAGCGGATCTTCGGCCGCCGCAAGGTCAGCGGCGCCCCCCTGTACGCCCAGGACCCCAACGCCTCGGACCTGCTCGACCCCATCTACACCAACGATCCACAGGGCCTGATCACCCCGCTGGACAGCCATGTCCGCCTCGCCAATCCCCAGACTCCGCAGACGGCGGCGACCAGCGCCATTCTGCGGCGCAGCTACGACTACGACCGCAGCCCGGACGTTCGCGGCGGCCTCGATCTGGGGCACGCGTTCTGCTGCTTCCAGCGCGAACTCAACACCTACATCACCATGCAGACCCGCCTGGAGGGCGAGGCGCTGGTGCCCTATATCAGCCCACGAGGCGGGGGTTACTTCTTCGCTGTCCCCGGCGTGCGGGACGAGCAGGACTACTACGCCCGTGAACTGCTCGCCTGACCCCCTGACCCCCCGACCCCTGAGCCCAAAACCCTGGAGGCGCCATGCGTTCCGCCCGCCGCACCCGAGCCCACCCCGTCGGCCGACCGTGCAAGAAGGTGCTCCGGCCGGTCCTGGGCGCGGGCGCGGTGCTCCTGCTGATGTCCTGTTCCCCGGCCGGGACGGCGGCGCGCGACCCGGTCGCGGCGGCCTCCGCGACCGGACAACCGGGCGCCGGGCAGTACGTGTACGTGACCAACCAACTCGACAACACCGTCTCCGTGATCGACGCCGGTACCCACAAGATCGTGGCGACCGTGCCGGCCGGGACCGGCCCCGAAGGCATCGCCGTCACCCCGGACGGCAAGCGCGCCTATATCGCGGGCAGCGAATCGGCCAAGGTCTCGGCGCTCGACACCCGGACCAAGAAGATCGTCGCGACCGTTCCGGTCGGCAAGAAGCCCAGCGGCGTCGCGTTGAGCCCGGACGGATCCACCCTCTTCGTCGCCAACGGAGGCTCGAACAACGTCTCCGTACTGGACACCCGGACCAACCGGGTGACCGCGACCATCCCGGTCGGTGTCTCCCCGGTGGCCGTGACCGTCAGCCACGACGGCGGGACGGCCTATGTCGCCAACTCCGGTTCGGCCAGCGTCTCGCGCATCGACACCCGTACCCACCGGGCCATCCGTACCTTCCCGGCGGGCCGCTCGCCCGTGGGGGTCGCCGTCACCCCGGACGGGAAGTCCGTCTATGTCGCCAACGAGACGACGGCCCGCGTCTCGGTCATCTCGACCGGCACCGGCAAGATCACGGCCACCGTGCCGGTCGGCGAGGGGGTCTTCAGTGTGACCCTCGCACCGGACGGAAAGAAGGCGTACGTCGCCGTCCTCGGCCCGGGCAACGTCAAGGTCATCGACACCGGCAGCCACCGCGTCACGGGCACCGTCAATGTGGGCCCGCCGGGAACGGACCCGTTCAACATCGCGGTCACCTCGCGCGCGGTCTATGTCACGGACCAGGGCGCGGGCACCCTCACGGTGATCGACCCCAAGACCCTCAAGGTCACCGCGACACTCACGCTCGGCAACAGCCCCTACGGCGTGGCGGTGGCCTCCTCCGGCTCCGCGACCGGCGCCGGGGCCGGGTCCCCGCCCCGCCCCCGGACCGGCGGTCGGTAGCGGGAGCCGCCGGGCCGTGTCCGGCGAACGGCCGTGGCATGACCTCGACTTCGATGAGAGGCATCGACATCCCGAGGCACCGGCCGCGTCGTACGGCGAATCGAGTACGGCGAATCGAGTGACCCGTCCGGTCCGTACGGCATCGGTCGCTCCGTTAGGCTCGCTCCATGCCGACCCACCACACTCCCTGGGGCACACCTGTGCCTCTTCCCTCTCATACCGGCAGCCGGCGTATCCCCTGGGAGCGCCTGCCGCGACCGGTGAAGGCGGGGATCGAGGCCGTACTCCAGGGCACCGTGACCGCGGCCACCAGCCAGCAGGGTGGATTCTCCGACGGCCTCGCCGTCCGGCTGGAACTGTCGGACGGCCGCAGGGCGTTCGCCAAGGCCGTCGATACGGTCGCCGCGACCGCCGTAGGCGCGTTCCACCGCCGGGAGGGCGCGGTGTCGGCCGCGCTGCCGCCCGGGGTGCCCGTGCCGCGGCTGCTGGGCTCCTACGACGACGGCGAATGGGTGGCGCTCGTCTTCGAGGACATCGAGGGAACGCTTCCCGCGCAGCCGTGGCGCGAGAGCGAACTGGAGCGGGTCCTCGACGCCCTCACCGATCTGGCCGGCCGGCTCACGCCCGCGCCATGTCTCCCGGTCGCCCTCCCGGCGCCACGACTTGGCGGCTGGGAGCGGCTGACGAAGCATCCCCGCGCGCTGGCGAAGCTGACCGAGATCGCGCCCGGGGCCGCCCGCGAACTGGAGAAACACCTGTCGCTGGAGGCGCGACTCGGGGAGGCGACCGCGGGAGACACCCTCACGCACGGAGACCTGTACCCGTTCAATGTCCTGCTCGCCGACGACCGTGTCGTCGTCGTGGACTGGCCGCACGCCTGGATCGGGCCCGCGTACGCCGATGTGGTGATGCTGCTCAGCAGCGTGGCGCTCTCCGGAATCAATCCGGAACCGTATGCCGCGCGCCATCCGCTGCTGACCGGTGTCGACCCCGAGGCGGTCGACGTGCTCATCTCGGCGCAGGCGGGCTTCCTCCTGGCCGCGGCCTGCTCCATGGACTCCACCGGTGACCCGAGGCTGGAGGGCATGATGACGGGGCTCGGACTGGCCTCCCTGCGCTGGCTGTCCGTCCGCGGCAGAACCGGCGCGGGGGCGGCCGCCGTCGGATAGTGGTTCCGTGCGACGTACGTGACGCGACGCACGGACGTACGCGATGGCGGGAGGGAAGCGATGACGCCGCCTGCCGCACCGGAGCCGGGCACCATCACCACGGCCGTACCGGCCCGGCTCGACCGGCTGCCCTGGTCGCGCTGGCACTGGATGATCGTGATCGGTCTCGGCACGGTCTGGATTCTCGACGGCCTCGAAGTAACGATCGTCGGCAATATCGCCGGGCGTCTGTCCGAGCCGGGCAGCGGTCTGGCGATCACATCCGCACAGGTCACGGGCGTCGCCGCCGCGCTGTACGTGGCGGGCGCATGCGCGGGCGCGCTGTTCTTCGGCCGGCTCACCGACCGTTACGGCCGCAAGAAGCTGTTCATGGTGACCCTCGCGGTCTACCTCGGCGCGACCGCGATGACCGCGCTGTCCTTCGACGCCTGGTGGTTCTTCCTCTTCCGCTTCCTCACCGGATTCGGTATCGGCGGCGAGTACGCGGCCATCAACTCGGCCATCGACGAGCTGATCCCGTCCGCGTACCGGGGACGTGTCGACCTGATCATCAACGGCAGCTACTGGCTGGGCGCCGTGGGCGGTTCGCTGCTGTCCATCCTGATGCTGAACACCGGGCTCCTCCCCGAGAACCTGGGGTGGCGCCTCGCCTTCGGGCTCGGCTTCGTCCTCGGCCTGGTCATCCTCCTCGTACGCCGGCACGTACCGGAGAGCCCTCGCTGGCAGCTCATCCACGGGTACGGCGACGAGGCGGAGAAGCTGGTCGGTTCCGTCGAACGGAGCATCGAGGCGGAGAAACACGGGAAACTCCCCCCGCCGGCCCGCGAGATCACGATCCATGAGCGCAAGAGCATCGGCTTCGGCCTCATCGCCAGGACGGTCTTCCGCCGGTATCCCAGGCGGGCGGTGCTGAGCCTGTCGCTCTTCATCGGGCAGGCGTTCCTCTACAACGCGATCACCTTCGGGTTCGGCGCGATCCTGACGACGTTCTTCGGCGTCGGGACGGGGCACACGGGCTACTACTTCGCGGTCATCGCCGCGGGCAACTTCGTCGGCCCGCTGCTGCTCGGCAGGTTCTTCGACACCGTCGGCCGCCGGATCATGATCTCCGGCACCTATCTGCTGTCCGGCGTCCTGCTCTTCGGCACCGCCTGGCTCTTCGACCGCGGCTCACTGACGGCCACGACACTCACCGCGTGCTGGTGCGTGGTGCTCTTCTTCGCGTCGGCGGGCGCCAGCAGCGCGTATCTCACGGTCTCCGAGATCTTCCCGATGGAGACCCGCGCCATGGCGATCGCGTTCTTCTACGCGCTCGGTACGGCGGCGGGCGGTATCAGCGGCCCGCTGGTTTTCGCGGAACTCACGGCGTCCGGGGTGGTCGGGGACACGGCGCTCGCCTTCCGGATCGGCGCCGGACTCATGTGCGCGGCGGGGCTGGTGGCGGCGTTCCTCGCGGTTCGGGCGGAGGGCCGGGCGCTGGAGGACATCGCCGAGCCCCTGTCAACGGTGAGTGGCGGGGCGGGGCGTGCCTGAGTGGCGAGGTGGGGCCGGGCGCGTGAGTGGCGTTTCGCCGGTCACGCGGCTCGCTCCCGTACCACCTCGGCCGGATCCTTGTCGTCGCGCAGTCCGCGGAACCGGGGGTGGCGCAGCATCCCGTCCCGTGTCCATTCGGTGAACTCGATCTCGGCGACGAGCCGGGGGTGCGCCCAGTGCGGGGCGCGTTCACGGACCGGGGTGACGAACGGCGAGTGGTCCGTCGCCAGTTCGTCGAGCCGACGGCGCAGCTCCAGCAGGGTGCGGCGGTCGTACCCCGTACCGGCTTTGCCCGCGTAGCGCAGCTGACCGCCGTCGTAGTACCCGAGGAGCAGCGCTCCGAAGCCGATACGGGACCCGGATGGTTCCGTGAAGCCCCCGACGACGAACTCCTGGGCGCGCAGGCACTTGAGCTTCAGCCAGTCGGGGGACCGGCGTGGCTGGTAGCGGCCGGCGGCCCGTTTGGCGATCAGCCCCTCCCAGCCCCGGGCGCACGCCTCGTCCAGCAACTCCTGGCCGCCGTGGTTGCGGTGCGTGATGAAGCGCAGTGGGGGCCGGTGGACCAGGGCTCTGCGGAGCAGCGATTTGCGTGAGCGCAGCGGGAGTCCGGTGACATCGGCGCCGTCGAGTCGCAGGAGGTCGAAGAGACAGTAGGTGACGGCCACCCCGGTGGCACGGGCCCGACGGGCGTCGGAGAGCCCCATCCGCTTCTGGAGCAGGGCGAAGTCGGTACGGCCGTCCGTGAAGGCGACGATCTCGCCGTCCACGGTGAAGTCGGCGCGGTCCTGTGCGGCGAGGGCGTCCACGATCTCCGGGTAGGTGCTGTTCAGCCGTAGTCCATTGCGGGACAGCAGGCGTACGCCGGCCGCGTCCCGCACCGCCAGCACACGGACCCCGTCGAGCTTGCGCTCGAAGATCCATTCGTCGTCGAACTCCCGGCGGTCGCTCAGGGTGGCCAGCATCGGGCGGGACGCCAGCTCGACGCCCGGCCGCGCCTCGGTCAGCCGCCGGCGTTCGGCGGCGGGCAGCGTCTCCAGGAGACCGGGAACGAGTGTGTCCTTCATGGCGTCGTCCTTCATGGCGTCCTGCCTCCATGACGGCTTCGAGACGGCTTCGAGACGGTTTCGATGGCGGATGCGCTCCGGCAGGTCTCCAGGCCCTGCCCGCCGCGCGGGCGACCCTGAGTCCGAGCATCGGGGAGCGGTTCCCCATCGGCAACCGCGGTCACGCCGGGGATAGGGCCGGACGGTACCCCCATGGGTCTCTTGGCCCCTATCGGGGCGGATGGTTCGCGTGGTCCGGTGAGTGGGGGTACCGATGCCGGTGCTCTGACGTCGGGGTTTCGAGGCTTCGAGGCTTCGGGACTTCGGGACGTCGGGGCTTCGGGAGAGGAGGCGGGCATGCGCTTCGCCGATCGAACGACCGCCGGGATACAGCTCGCCGGAGAAGTGGCCCGGCTGCGGCTCGACGACCCTGTGGTGCTGGGGCTGCCGCGTGGCGGGATCCCCGTGGCGTACCAGGTCGCGCGGGTGCTCGGCGCGCCACTGGATGTCATCGCCGTCCGCAAGCTCGGAGTGCCGTCCAGGCCCGAGCTCGGGTTCGGCGCCATCGGCGAGGGCGGGGTACGCATCCTGAACGACGATGTGGTCCGGGCCGCCCGGCTCGGGCCGCGCGAGCGCGCCGCGGTGGAACTGGCCGAGCGGACCGCGCTGGACGGGCGCCTTCGCGCCTACCGCGCGGAGCGACCGTCCACCGCTCTCACCGGGCGGACGGTGGTGATCGTCGACGACGGCATCGCCACCGGCTCCACCGCGTCCGCCGCCTGCGAGGTGGCGCGGGCACGCGGTGCGGCCCAGGTGGTGCTGGCCATACCCGTGGCCCCGCCCGGAGCGGTGGCGGAACTGAGCGGGGAGGCAGACGAGGTGGTGTGTCTGTACTCGCCGGACTACTTCGGCTCGGTCGGCCAGTGGTACACGGACTTCTCCCAGACCAGCGACGCCGAGGTCATCGAACTGCTCAACGACCGCCTGGCCTCCTCCGGGGGCCCCACGAAGAGCGCCATGGAGGGTACGGGGACCGGAGGCGGTCGCACGGATGACGCCCCGCCCGTCGCACCCGCCCTCGAACGGGAAGTCGAGATGACCGTCGACGGCCGGAAGCTGCCCGGGAATCTGACACTGCCGGACGGCGCGCCGGGCGTGGTGGTCTTCGCCCACGGCAGCGGCAGCAGCCGCCACAGCCCCCGCAACCGGTCGGTGGCCGAGCGGCTGAACGGGGCGGGCCTCGGCACCCTGCTCTTCGATCTGCTCACCCCCGAGGAGGAACGCGACAGGGCCAATGTCTTCGACATCCCGCTGCTGGCCCGGCGGCTCACCCTGGTCACCGCGTGGCTGGGAGCCGAACACGCCCTGCCTGTCTGCTACTTCGGGGCCAGTACGGGCGCGGCGGCGGCGCTCCTGTCCGCCGCCGAGCCGCACGCGGACATCAAGGCCGTGGTCTGCCGCGGCGGCCGTCCCGATCTGGCCGCCGACGCGCTCACCGACGTACGGGCACCCACCCTGCTCATCGTGGGTGGCGCCGATACGCAGGTGCTCGACCTGAACCGCCGGGCCGCCGGACGTATGCACTGCGAGCACCGTCTCGACGTGGTGGCGGGGGCGACCCATCTCTTCGAGGAGCCAGGTGCTCTCGAAGCCGTGGCGGATCTGGCCCGTGAATGGCTCACGGAACATCTGTCCCCGAGTGCGCAGCGTGCGGGGCATTGAGCGCGTACGGGGCGTACGGGGCGTGCCGGGTGTACGAGACGTGAGGGGCGGGCCAGGGACACCACGCGGAACTCATCGAGTCGAGCTTCAGGAGGCCGGACCATGCGGACGCCGGATCCACGGGACCCCGGGAACCACCGGAAGCGCCGGGCGGGACACCCGCGAGCTGCCAGGAAGGACAATCCGCTGCGTCGGCCGGCCGACCGGCTGCGGCTCTTCGTGAACGTGCTCCTGATCGTCGTACTGATCATCGGCCTGCCGCTCGCGGGATGGGGGGCGGGCACCCTCACCTATGACCACTACCAAGGGATCACGCACTCCCAGAACCTGGGGAAGCACCAGGTCACGGCCCATCTGACCGCGAACGCGAGCCGTCTCGTACCGGGCTCGGTCCCAGGAGGCGCGGTGGGCAGCGCGCCGGTCTCCTGGACCGACGGGAGCGGGACACACACCGGCAGGACCGTCGTTGTCGAGGGCCAGAAGAAGGGGGCGCCCATCCGCGTCTGGGTGGACCGGGCGGACCGGATCACCCTGCCCCCGGAGAACTCGTCCGTGGGCCTCACCAGCGGAGTGACCGCCGGGATCGTGGCCGCGAGCACGGCGGCCGTAGTCGTGAGCGGCGCGGCGGTGGGGTTCCACCGGTCGCTCGACCGTCGGCTCGACGCGCGGTGGGAGAAGGAATGGGCCGAGGTCGAGCCCAAGTGGTCACACCGGAGCGAGCGTTGAGACGCCGGCGCGCACAGCCCCAGGTGCCACCCCCGGCGCCACCCCCGGTGCCACAGGCCGGGGCGTACGAGGAACACCACCGACCCGCGGGAGAGCCACCATGACGGACAGGACCACCGGCAGGACGACGGACGAAGGTTTCCAGCCCGGGGGCCCGGTCCCGCACCGCGCGGACCTGGGCCGGCGGGTCCTGGCGCGGCGGCAGGAACTGGGGCTGACGCGCGAGGACGTGGCCGTACGGGCGGGCTCGGCTCCCGGCTACATCCAGTACCTGGAGGAGCACCCAGCGGCGCCGGGAATCGGTTTCCTGCTGCGTCTCGCCGACGCGCTGGAGACCACCGTCCCGGAGCTGACCGGCGCCACGACGGACCTTCCGCCCGGAATCGGGACGGCCGGATACCACCCCGAGCTGATCACGCTGAGCACCGAGGAGTCCCGGACGCTGCTGTCCACCCACGGGGTGGGGAGAGTGGCGGTGACACGGGACGGTGAGCCCGCGATCTTTCCCGTGAACTACACGGTCGACGGCGATCTGGTGGCGTACAGGACCGCTCCGGACGCCGCCCCGGCGGCGGCCGTCGGCCACGAGGTCGCCTTCGAGGTGGACCATATCGACGAGGCGTTCAGCCAGGGCTGGAGCGTTCTCGTCGTCGGCGAGGCACAGCCGGTCACCGAGCCCGAGCGGGTGCGGCGGCTGGAGGAGCTGGCACACACCACCGCCTGGGCCGGAGGCGACCGAGGCCTGTGGATCGCCATCAGCCCCACGCAGGTCACCGGGCGCCGGATCCAGGTGCACCACGGCCACCGGGTCTGAGCCCTCCCTCCGGGCCCTTCCCCTGAGCCCTTCATGGCCCCGGCCCTCTGTCTCCGGCCGTCTGTCCGAGCCTTCCCTCCGGTCAGCCCTTACGGTGGAAGTGCGGCCGGTCAGCGGTCCGAAGCCCGGCCGCGACGGAGGGACCGTGGGCGACGACGGGAACAGATGGGCCGATGGTGCCCCGAGACGGCTGGACGTCCTCCCGGAGGAGTTGCAGGCCCAGCTCGACGCTGTCCGGCACGGGACGCCGCAATCGATGCAGAGTCTGCTCGAAGCCGTGCTCTCGGTCGGGCGTGAGCTGGATCTGTCACAGGTGCTGCGGCACATCGTGGAGGCCGCGGTGGTGCTCGTGGACGCCGAGTACGGCGCGCTCGGCGTCATCGGCGAGGGGATGACGCTCTCCCGTTTCCTGCCTGTCGGCCTCACACCGGACGAGATGGACGCCATCGGCCGGCTGCCCGAGGGCCATGGAATCCTGGGCGAGCTCATCCGTCACCCCGAGTCCCTGAGGCTCTCCGAGATCTCGGACCACCCGGAGTCGTACGGGTTTCCGCCCAGCCATCCGCCCATGCACTCGTTCCTCGGCGTGCCGATCAGAGTGCGTGACACCGTGTTCGGCAACCTCTACCTCACCGAGAAGAGGGGCGGCAAGGACTTCGACGACGAGGACGAGACCGTCCTGTCCACCCTCGCCGTGGCCGCCGGGGTGGCCATCGAGAACGCGCGGCTGTACGAGAAGGCCCGGGACCGGCAGCACTGGCTGGAGGCCAACGCGGAGATCGTCGCGGGTCTGCTGTCCGGAGCGGACGAGACCCAGGTGCTTCCCCTGGTCGTCGACCACGCGCGCCGTATCCTCTCCGTCGACCTGGGGGCGCTGGCGCTGCCGGGCGAGGGCGGTGACGTACTGCGGATCGCGTTCGCCACCGGAGTCGACGCCGAGGCACACAACGGACTGGTGCTGCCGCGGAAGGGCTCGTTCGTAGGGGCCGCCCTGCACGCGGGAGAGCCGCTGATCAGCCTGGACGTCGAGACCGATCCGAGGAGCGCCGCCGGTCCCGCGCGGTGGGGCGGTCTGGGGCCAGCCGTCGCGGTGCCGATGGTCGCCCGGGACGATGTGCGCGGAGTGCTGCTGCTGGCCAGGCTCCGCGGAAGGGTCCCGTTCACCGTGGCCGAGACGGCGCCGCTGCTGGCCTTCGCCGGACAGGCGGCACTCGCGATGGAACTCGCCGGGCGACGGCGCTCCGCCGAACAGCTCACCCTGCTGGAGGACCGCGACCGGATCGCCCGTGACCTGCACGATCTGGCTATCCAGCGGCTCTTCGCCACCGGCATGACCCTGCAGAGCACCCTGCGGTTCGTGGACCATCCGGCGGCGCGCGAACGGCTGCTGCGCGCCGTGGACGATCTCGACGAGACCATCAAGATCATCCGCTCGACGATCTTCGGTCTGCGCGCCCACGACACGGGGCGTACCCGGCAGGGCCTGCGGGTCCGCGCCACCGAGGTGGTCGAACAGGCCGTACGCTCCCTCGGCTTCACCCCGTCGCTGCGTATGGAAGGGCTCATCGACACGGATGTGCCGTCGGCGGTCGCCGACCACGTCGTCGCCGTCCTGGGCGAGGCGCTGAGCAATGTCGCACGTCACGCGCGCGCCACCGGTGCGGAGGTGTCCCTCGTCGTACGCGATCACGGGCTGACGCTGGCCGTCTCGGACAACGGGGTCGGTATCGCACCGGACAGTCCGAGAAGCGGCCTGGACAACCTCGCCGGGAGAGCGGAGACCCTGGGCGGCCGGATGACGGTCGAGGCGCGTGGTCACAAGGGCTCTGGCCATGGCGGCACGCGCCTCGTATGGACCGTGCCCGTCGACCCCTGCTGAGCGGACCGGGCGCGGCTCAGTGGCTTCCGTGGCTGGGGCTGGGGCTGGGGCCGGGGCCGGCGGATGGCGGGGCGGCCTGGGTGGCGAGGACGGCGGCCTGGATACGCCGTTCGACGCCGAGCTTGGACAGCAGCCGGGAGATATGGTTCTTGACCGTCTTCTCGGAGAGATACAGCCGCTCGCCGATCCGCCGATTGGTCAGCCCTTCGCCGATCAGCCCCAGGATCTCGCGCTCGCGAGGGGACAGCCCGGACAGCGCGTCGGGCTCCTGCCGCTGCTCCTCCGCGTCCTCGCCGCGCAGACTGCTCATCAGCCGGGCCGTCGTGGCCGGGTCGAGCATGGACCGGCCCGAGGCGACCGTACGCACCGCGTCCACCAGATCCGACCCCTTGATCTCCTTCAGTACATAGCCCGCCGCCCCGGCCATGATCGCGTCGAGCAGCGCGTCGTCGTCATCGAACGACGTGAGCATCAGACACGCCAGGCCGGGCATCCGCGACCGCAGCTCCCGGCAGACCGTGATCCCGTCACCGTCCGGCAGCCGTACGTCGAGAACGGCCACGTCGGGCCGCAGCGCCGGACCCCTGGCCAGTGCGTGGTCTGTCGAGCCCGCGTCACCGACCACCTCGATGTCCGGCTCCGCGTCGAGCAGATCCCGCACCCCGCGCCGGACGACCTCGTGATCGTCGAGCAGAAACACCCGGATCGGCTTCCGCGCCGGGAAGTCCCGTGTCTCGTCCATGCCAGTCCTCCGCGCCGTCGTGGGCCCGCGCCCCCTCCATCGTGGCGCCACCCCACCATCGTGGCGCGGGCTCCGGTGGGCGTACCAGGGCCGAACGGGGCCCGCGCATGGGCCGTCCAGGTCCTCGTTCGGGGCTCCCCTCCCGGGTCCCGGCCGGTCCTGGACGAGTGAGTGCCGCCATCGCGCGTTCGCCCACATCGCGCGTTCGCCCACATCGCGCGTTCACCCACCCACATCGCGCGTTCGCCATCAGGCGTCGGCGTCACGCTCACGGTTCTCCGCGCCGTGAGTCGCGGGCAGCGACGCGGGGAAGGTCATCGTGAACACGGTGCGCCCGGGGGCGCTCTCCACGCCGACCGTGCCGCCGTGCGCGGAGACCACCGCGGACACGATGGCGAGCCCCAGTCCCGTGCTGCCCGCCGCGCGTGAGCGGCTGATGTCCGCGCGTACGAATCGGCCGAAGATCTCGGGCTGGAGTTCTTCGGGGATGCCGGGGCCGTCGTCCGCCACGCTCAGCCGGATGCCGTCCTCGTCGGCCACCAGCCGGACGGTGACCCGCGTACCGGAGGGCGTGTGCGAGCGGGCGTTGGCGAGGAGGTTGCCGACGGCCTGGTGCAGACGGTGCTCGTCGCCCGTCATGGTCACGGCCTCTTCCGGCAGATCGAGCAGCCACCGATGGCCGGGTCCGGCGGCCCGCGCGTCGTCCGTGGCGTCGAGCACCAGCCGCGTGAGGTCCACGGGCCCGCGCTCAAGGGCCCGGCCGGCGTCGATACGGGCCAGCAGCAGGAGGTCGTCCACCATGCGGCTCATACGCTCGGACTCGGACTGGATACGGTCCAGCGCCCGCCGGACCTCGGCCGGGACGGGGCCCTTGTGCCGGAGCGCGAGCTCCGCGTGGCCGCGGATGTTGGCCACCGGGGTGCGCAGCTCATGGCTGGCGTCCGCCGCGAAGTGGCGCAGGCGTTCCTCACTGGCCTGCCGTCGCTCCAGGGCGTTGCCGACATGCCCGAGCAAGCGGTTGAGCGCGGTTCCGACCTGGCCCACCTCGGTGCGCGGGTCCGTGACCGGTACGGGGCCCGGCATGGCGACCTCACCGCTGGCGAGGGGCCGCTCGGCCACGTTCGCCGCGGTGCTGGTCACCCGGCGCAGCGGGCGCAGCGACAGCCGTACCCACAGCGCGGCCAGGGTTCCGGTGACGACCAGGGCCACGCCGAAGACCGCTCCCTCCACCCACTCCAGCCGGTGCACGGTCTCCTCGACGGGGCGCAGTGGCAGTCCGGTGATCAGCACATCGCCGTCGTCGCCCTTGAAAGCGGCGAGCCGGTAGTGCCCCAGCTCCGACAGCCGGAGCGTGTGACCCTCTCCGTCCACGGGCAGCGCGGCGAGTGCCCGCCGGTCGTCCGTCGTGAGCCGAACCTTCAGCGAGTCGCCCTCGTTCCTGACGACGGCCGCCTGCGTGGTCCTGCCCCGCAGCAGCCGGGCTCCGAAGGTGCCCTTCGACTGGCCCCTGGTGTCGGCACGGTTGTCGCGGTCCGGAGTGGCCTCGTGCTCCAGGCTCGCCGCGAACTTCCCCTCGGACGCGGAAAGCTGCTGGTCGATACGGCCGACGAGGAAGCCTTCGAGCGCGTAGGCCGTGGTGACACCCACCGCGAGGCAGGCGAGGGCGAGGAGCACGACGAGCCCGGCGGTCAGCTGCCCGCGGAGGGTACGTGGCCACAGGGAGCGCGACGAAGAACCACGCGACGCGGGACCATGCGACGCGGGACCACGCGGTGAAAGACCGGGCGACGGGGCCGGCATCAGGACTCCGGCTTGAGCACGTAGCCCACACCGCGCACGGTATGGATCATGCCGGGGCGCCCCGCGTCGATCTTCTTCCGCAGATAGCTGATGTACAGCTCCACGACATGCGCCCGGCCACCGAAGTCGTAGGACCAGACCCGGTCGAGGATCTGCGCCTTCGACAGCACCCTGCGGGGGTTGCGCATCAGAAACCTGAGCAGCTCGAACTCCGTGCGGGACAGCTCGACGAGATCACCGCCCCGGGTGACCTCCCTGGCCTCCTCGTCCATCACCAGGTCTCCCACGACCAGCAGCCGGTCACCGTTCGTCTCGCGCGCCATACCGGCCCGCCGCAGCAGCCCGCGCAGCCGGGCCAGCACCTCCTCCAGACTGAAGGGCTTGGTCACATAGTCGTCGCCGCCCGCGGTGATCCCGGCGATCCGGTCCTCGACGGAGTCGCGCGCGGTCAGGAACAGCACACACACATGCTCCAGCTCCCCGCGCAGCCGGTGCAGCACCCCCAGACCGTCCATGTCGGGCAGCATCCAGTCCAGGACGACGGCGTGCGGACGGAACGCGCGGGCGACCGCGACGGCCGACGCGCCGTCGGCGGCGGTGCGCACGTCCCAGCCCTCGCCCGACAGCACGCCGGAAAGGACCTCGGTGAGATCCGGCTCGTCATCGACGACGAGGACCCGTACCGGGCCGCCGTCGGCGCCGTACAGACGGGGCGGGTGGCTGTGGTTGTCCATGGTCCCCACAGCATCTCCCGCGTCAGGGGGCGTGTGCTTCAGGGCTCGCTCTGAGTTTCCTCTGAATAGGCCAGGAGCGACGGCGCTCAGAAGGTCCTCAGAAGTTGGGTTGCCAGGCTGGGCGGCCACCGGTGGAGATTTTCCGCCGGCGGCCACCGGCGGAAAGAAGGGCCCATGACGAGCGCGACGACGAGCGCGTCCCACGCGCGGCGCACCACGGACCGCGTGGGGCCGCCGCGGCGGCCGCGTTCCGCCGTCCCCGCGGTGACGCTGGGGGCGATCTGGGCCGGCGCCGCCGGTGTACTCGCCCTGTGGTGGAGCGACACGGCGTCGGTCGTGGGCGCGGGCGAGTGGCTGACCGACGCCGGCCGGATCACCGGGCTCCTGGCGGGCTACGCCTGCGCCGTGCTGGTGGCGCTGATGGCGCGGATACCGCTCCTCGACCACAGCGTCGGCACCGACCGGCTCGCGCGCTGGCACGCGATGGGCGGCCGCTACACCGTTTCGCTGGTACTCGCCCACACCCTGCTGATCATCTGGGGCTACTCCCTCACCGCACACACCGGCGTGGTGGACCAGACGACCACACTCCTGCGCGCCTACCCGGACATGCTCGAAGCCACCGCCGCCTTCGTGCTGCTGGTGGGCACCGGAATCGTCTCGGCGCGGGCCGCGCGACGCAGGATGCGTTACGAGACCTGGCACTACCTGCACTTCGCCACGTATCTGGCCATCTTCCTCGCCTTCTTCCACCAGCTCAGCAACGGCGCCGACTTCGTCGCCAACCGGCCGGCCCAGGCGGCCTGGTACACGCTGTACATCGGAGTCGCCGTGCTCATCGGCTGGTACCGCTTCCTGGTCCCGGTACGGCGGGCGCTGCGCCACCGGCTGCGAGTCGCCGACCTCCGGTACGAGGCGCCCGGCGTCGTATCGGTCCATCTCACCGGCGAGCACCTGGACGAACTGGGCGCGCGGCCCGGTCAGTTCTTCCGCTGGCGCTTCCTCGCACCGGGCCTGTGGTGGACCGCCAATCCGTACTCCCTCTCCGCGCCGCCGCTCGCCCGCCATCTGCGGATCACGGTGAAGGAGGCCGGCGGGCACAGTGCGGCGCTGGCCCGGCTGCGGCCGGGGACGCGGGTGTGGGCCGAGGGGCCGTACGGTTCCTTCACCGCGGCCCGGAGCCGATCGCGCAAGACGCTGCTGCTGGCCGGTGGTGTCGGGATCACGCCGTTGAGGGCTCTGTTCGAGACGCTTCCCGGCGAGGTGACACTGATCTACCGCGCCCGCCGTCCGGAAGACCTCGCCCTGCGCGCCGAACTCGACGCGATAGCGGCGGCCCGCGGCGCTGTCGTGCACTACGTCGTCGACGAACCGGCCGCGTACTCCTCGCCGTTGACGGCCCGCGCGCTGAGCAGGCTGGTGCCCGGCCTCGCCGCGCACGAGGTGTATCTGTGCGGGCCGCCCGGCATGACCGACGCCGCCAAACGCGCGCTGCGCGGCGCCGGGGTGCCGGGCCGTCATATCCATCACGAGTCGTTCGAGTTCTGAGGAGACCACCGTGCGACGAGCCGTCCTGACCGCCGCGTCGACCTGTTCCCTGGTCGTCCTGCTGCTCGCGCTCAAGCCGCACCACACCACCGCGACCTCCGCGCTCGGCGGTGGCACACCGCCGACCGGGACGGCCCCGTCGCCGACGCGGTCCGTGCCCCCGGCGAGTGGCGCGCGTCCGGCCGACGGCACCTACACCGGTGATCCCGTCGACACCCAGTACGGCACGGTGCAGGTCGCCGCGACCGTCCAGGGCGGGAAACTCACCGAGGTCAAGGTGCTGCGGGTACCGTCCGGATCCGGCCGTGACCAGCAGATCACCGCCTACGCGGTGCCACGACTGACCCAAGAGGCGCTCACCGCACACAGCGCGCACATCGACGCGGTCTCGGGCGCCAGTTACACCAGTCAGGGCTATATCCAGTCCCTGCAGAGCGCACTCGACAAGGCCGGTGTCTGATGGAGTCCGATACGGATCGGAAAACAGCTACGGGCACCCGTACCGGTACGGGTACTGGCACGGGTACGGGTGCGGCTGAAGCGCCGGGGCGTGGCGGTTGGCGCCATGTCGAGCACGTGATGGGCACCGTCTTCTCGTTCGACATACGCGACCCGCGCACGCCCGCCGTCGAGGCCGCGCTGCGCGAGGCGGTGCGCTGGCTGCACCATGTCGACGAGGTGTACTCCACGTACCGGCCCGAGAGCGTCATCTGCCGTCTCTGGCGCGGTGAGATCGGACTCGAAGAGTGCTCCCCCGAAGTACGGGAAGTCCTCAACCTGTGCAAGCGGGCCGTACGGCACACCGGCGGCTGGTTCAGCCATCTCGCGGGCGGCGTCCTCGACCCGTCCGGGCTGGTCAAGGGGTGGTCCGTCGAGCGCGCCTCGCAGATCCTGCGCGAGGCCGGCGCGTACAACACCTGTGTCAACGGCGGCGGGGACCTGCAACTCGGGGGCGAGTCGGTGCCGGGCTCCCCGTGGCGCGTCGGGATCGCGGACCCCCTGCGCCCCGGTGAGCTCTGTACGGTCGTCACCGGGCGCGACCTGGCCATCGCCACCTCGGGCGAGACGGAGCGCGGAGCCCATATCCTCAACCCCCACCACGGCACGCCGGCGTGCGGCCCGGCGTCCGTCACGGTGGTCGGTGCCCGGCTCACCATGACCGACGCGTACGCGACCGCGGCCTTCGCCATGGGGGAGGCGGCACGGGACTGGCTGGAATCCCTCGACGGCTACGAAGGGTTCGCGGTGACGCCGGACGGCGGGTCGTGGCGCACCAGCGGATTCCCCGGCGAAACGCCGCCGGGTACGCGGGCCGGTGTATCGAGGCGCTGAACTCGTCGCCAGGCGCTTGGCTGTCCCTCGTGGTCGCCCGTCGTTCAGGGGCGCGATCCCGCCGGAGGTGACGCCGTGGCCGGGGCACCCGGCCCCACCAGATCGCATTCGACATCCACGACCCCCTCGACGGCGCGCACCAGCCGGGCCGCCACCGGCACCAGCGCGGTGTCGCCGATACGACCGCTGAGCGTCACGACGCCGTCGGTGACGCTGACCCGGACGTTCTCGCGGGACACCAGGAAGAGACGCTCGACCACCTCCGCGCGTACCTCCTCCGCGAGATCCTCGTCGGACCGCAGGAACACCTTGAGCAGATCACCACGGCTCACGATCCCCCGGAGCATGCCTTCGCCATCGACCACGGGCAGCCGTTTCAGCTTTCCCCGGGTCATGGTCCGCGCGGCCCGGGGCAGGGGGGCGTCCTCGCGGACCGTGACAGCGGGGACGCTCATCAGGTCCTCGGCGGTGAGGGCTCCGGCCTTCCGCAGATCATCGAGACGGCGCAGTTGCTCCAGACGGCTCGGATCAGCGTCCCGGAACTCCTCCTTGGGCAGCAGATCGGCTTCCGAGACCACCCCGACCACGCGGCCGTCGCCCGCCAGCACGGGCACGGCGCTCACCTTCCACCGCGCCATGGTCGCGACGATCTCCTTGAACCCGGCCCGCGGGCTCACCGCCACCACGGGGCGCGTCATCACCTCGCTCACGGTGTGCGGCGTGTGGTGCATGCTCCCTCCCGCCATCCGGACGCGTGACGCTCCTCCACGTCCAGCGTGCCCCCGCGGGACGCGACCTCCCAGGGGCTGACCGGCCCTGCCTTCCTACCGAGCGGCCCCGGACCGTGCGGCCCCGGACCGAGCGGCCCGGAGGTCCGCGGGAGCCCCCGCGGCCCCGGAGCTCCGGTCAGCGGCGGGTGACCGCCTTGCGCAGGCCGTACGCGGCGGCGCCGAGCGCGAGCACCACCGCTCCCCAGAGGACCGAGGCCGCCGGCAGGGCGAAGGCCAGTCCCAGGCAACCGGCCATGCCCAGGACCGGCACGATCCTGGCGGGGCGACCCTCGGCCGGGGTGAGCGTCCAGGCGGAGGCGTTGGCGACGGCGTAGTAGACCAGCACGCCGAAGGACGAGAAACCGATCGCGCCGCGCACATCGGCGGTGGCGGCCAGGACGGCGACGACCGCGCCGACCGCGAGTTCGGCGCGGTGCGGCACCTCGAAGCGCGGGTGGACGGCGGCCAGGGCGTGCGGCAGATGGCGGTCGCGGGCCATGGCCAGCGTGGTACGGGAGACACCGAGAATCAGCGCGAGCAGCGAGCCGAGCGCCGCCACCGCGGCCCCGGCCCGCACTACGGGCACCAGCCCCGGGACCCCGGCGGCCCGCACCGCCTCGTCCAGTGGCGCGACGGCCCCGGCCAGGCCGTCGGGCCCGAGCACCGAAAGGACCGCGAGGGCGACGCCCGCGTAGACGACCAGCGTGATGCCCAGGGCGAGCGGGATCGCGCGCGGAATGGTCCTGGCCGGGTCCCGTACCTCCTCACCGAGGGTGGCGACGCGCGCATAGCCCGCGAACGCGAAGAACAGCAGCCCCGCCGCCTGCAACACCCCACCGAAGGTGGCGTCCGTGCCCAGGTCCAGCCGCGCGGATTCGGCTGTGCCACCGGTCAGACAGGCCGTGACCACGGCGGCCAGGACCGCCAGCACGACCGCGACGATGCCCCGCGTCAGCCACGCGGACTTCTGTACGCCCACATAGTTCACCGCGGTCAGCGCCACCACCGCGGCCACCGCCACCGCGTGCGCCTGGCCGGGCCATACGTACGCGCCGACCGTCAGGGCCATCGCCGCGCAGGAGGCGGTCTTGCCGACCACGAAGCCCCAGCCGGCCAGATAGCCCCAGAAGTCACCGAGACGCTCGCGGCCGTAGACGTATGTGCCGCCGGACTTCGGGTAGCGGGCGGCCAGTCGCGCCGAGGAGGTGGCATTGCAGTACGCCACCACCGCGGCCACCGCCAGGCTCAGCAGCAGCCCGGACCCGGCCGCCGACGCGGCCGGCGCGAGAGCGGCGAAGATCCCCGCGCCGATCATCGCTCCGAGCCCGATCACCACGGCGTCGAACACGCCCAGATGCCGCCGCAGCCCGCCCGCTCCGGCAGATCCCGCCGACGTACCCATCGCTTACTCCTCGACCTGATCGGACGACACTCCTCCACCGGCTGCCGACGCACGCACGATATCGGCAGACGGAACGCGGACAACCGGCGGATCCGGCGTCGCCGCCCGGTCCGGCACGGGCCGGTGAACTGGTTCGATTCCGCCTATCGGGCCGTGGCGGCCGAGGCGGCTGGTAGACATGGACCATGACGTATCAGATCCCTCCGCCGGTGGCGCACTTCGTCGGCCGACGGCGCGAACAGGCGCTGGCCGCCACGGCTGTCGCGGAGCGGGAGCGGGAGGGGGAGCGGGAGCGGGACGGGGAGTCCCGCCCGCTGCTGTTCGCACTGAGCGCGCTGGGCGGCACGGGAAAGACGGAGCTGGCGTTCCGGCTGGCCCGTACGCTGCGACCACGCCACCCCGACGGGGTCCTCTATGTCGACCTCGACGACCTCAGGCGCGGCGGCGTGGTGGAGGTCGGCGACGCTCTCGGGGATCTGCTCGGTTCACTCGGGGTGGAACCGGACTGGCTGAAGCCGTCGTTCAAGGCCCGGTGCAAGCAGTACTGGACGAAGACGGAAGGCGCGAGCCTCGTCATCGTCGTCGACAACGCGCGCTACGCCGCCGAGGTCGTACCGCTGCTGCCCACGTCCGGCGACAGCGTGGTGATCGCCACAAGTCATGGGCCGCTGTACGACCTTGAGAACGGCGCGGCGGTCGATCTCGCCCTGCCCCCGCTGGATCCGCCCGATGCCATGGAACTGCTGCGGAGTGTCGCCGGCGACGCGCGGCTGGACGCCGAGCCGGAGGCCGCGGACAGGCTGATCCGCCTCTGCTGCGGTCTGCCGGCGGCCCTGCATGTCGCCGGCCGGTGGATTCGCAAGCACCGGCGCGGTCCTCTGCCGCGGCTGATCGACGAGCTCACCGCAGAACTGCACGGGAAGGGGATCCCCATGGTGGAAGTGCTGTGGGACGCGGCCTATCGAGGGCTCGGCCCCGAGGCGGCACTGCTCTACCGGATGCTGCCGAGCATCCCCGGGACGTCCTTCACCCCCGAGTCCGCCACGGCGGTCCTGGGCCGTGGACGGGACGCCGCCGACCGGGCGCTGGAGGAGCTGGAGACGGCCGGCTTACTCGACACCAGGGATGTGTCGGACACCGGGGACGACCGGAAACGTCTGCCCGAGCTGCTGCGCGCGCACGCGAAGCGCCGGGCCGACGACAGCACCGGGGAAGAGCGAGCCGAGTGGCGGCTGCGCATGGTGCGCTGGCTGCTACGGCAGGCGCAGCGCGCCGATCTGTACGCGGCGGGTACCCGCATGACCTTCGCGGACGTGGTCGAGCCCATCCCCGGCGCCCCTGATGTCCCGTTCGAGGACGGTGAGGGCACGGCAACCGACGCGGTAGCCAGAAAAGAACGCGCGTTCCGCTGGCTGGAGACCGAGCGTCATGCGCTGTACGACTGCGTGGACCTCGCCTACGCGCGCGGGTACGACACCGAGGCCGCGGCCTTCGGCGAGCCCCTGTGGACCCACTACCTCGATCACCCGCACTACACCGATGGCATCGAGGCGTTCCGTACCGCCTTGGCAGCGGCTCAGCGGGCCGGACACATTCCGTTGATCGTACGGCTGCGCTGCCAACTGGCACGCCCGCTCTGGAAGCAGGGGAAGTTCACGGAGGCGGAGCGAGAGCTCACACAGGCGCTCACCGCGTCGCGGTCCCTGGGAGAGTCGGACCAGTTCCGCAAACTGGGCGCGTCGGTCGTCGAGTTCCACGGCATGCTGAGGTCGGCGCGTGGCGACTGGGCCGGGGCGGCGGCCGATTTCGAGGCATCGCGCGAGGTCCACCGGGCGATCGGTAACGAGTACGGCGTCATGCTCCAGACCTACCGGCTGGGCGAAGCCCTCGCCGAACTGGGTGAACTGGAGCGGGCCGCAGAGCTGTTGGAAGAGGCGCGTACGGCGGCGGGCCGGCTGGGGCGCGTACGCCTGGCGGCGCGGACTGGGTTCGCGCTGGGAGGCGTGCTGCACCGTCTTGGCCGGGGCAGTGCGGCACACGAGCTGTACGTGGCGGCGCTGGACAGCGCGCGGGAGCGCGGCGCCGACCACGACGAGGCGCGGATCCTGGACGCGCTCGCGGCCCTGGCCGAGGAGGAGGGACGCGCGACCGAGGCACGGGGACACCGTGAGGGCGCGCGTGTCATCCGGGCGCGGAACGGCCTTGTCTAGACGGTGAGTTCGGCCTCGTCCGGGGTGGCGGCGGAGAGCCGGACCGGGAAGAGTCGCCCCCCGATCCGGCAGTTGATCGCAGCGGCAGCGGCAGCGGCATCGGTCTCGGCATCGGTCTCGGCGGCGGGCGGTCCGGGACGCGCGGCCAGCCACGCGTGGACGGCACTCAGCACAGCGGCCGGATCGGCGTGCACGATCCGATCGGTCTCCCGGCAGGGGGAGATACGAACCGTGAGCAATGCCCCGGAGCGGGTGCGCACCACACAGAGCGACGACGCCGACAGGATGACCGAGGCGGTACGGCATCCCGGATAGCTGTCCAGAATGTCGGCGGTCCATCCGGCCACCGTCCGGACGACGCGGTGCGGGGCGTCCCCTGGCCGCTCGGCCCGGCGGTAGAGCAGCCCCGCACTCTGCGCGTGCCGCTCACTGGCGGTTCCGTGCTCAGCGGCGAGATGATGTGCGGGCGCGTCGCTGTGCGCGGGATACCGCTCGACCCGCACCTCGGTGCCGCTGATGTGGACGCGTACCGCGAAGGCGGCCGGTACGCGGGCGGACGGGGCGGGCGGCGGGAGAAGACGGGCGGTTGCCGGAGCGGTCGGCGGATCGAGTCCGAGCAGCCCGTACACCTCCTCTCGCAGCCGCCGCAGCGCGCGGCCCTGCTCGGCGAAGGCAGTATCCGCGAACGCGCGGGTGGCGCCGGGACGGTGTGCGCCGAGCGCGGAGTCGACTGCGGAGTCGAGTGCGGCTTCGACTGCGGCTTCGAGGCTGTCGGGTCGCGCCAAGCGCGGGCTGTGGTCGAGGAGTTCGGCCATCGGGCTGCCGGGGATCAGTTCGTCGCCTCCGTCGTAGGCGGCGATCACCGTACGGTCCAGAGCGGCGGCGTACAGAGCCGTGGAGCCGTGGTCGGTGATGACCGCGTCGGCGGCGACGAGCACCGCGGCCCACTCCTCGTACGGCCCGGCGAGAATCAGGCCGGCGTCGAGGGCGGGGGCAAGGCGTTCCGCGAGATCGAGGGCGCCTGTCCGGCTGCGCTCGTTGGGATGCACGACCAGTGCCGCCTGGTAGCGGTCATGGGGCAATCGAGCCGCGAGCTCCGCGGGCAGCGTCGGGCGCCGTGCGAGAAGCGACTCGGGGCCCCAGGTGGAGGTGAGGACGATCAGCTTGCGGCCACCGGTCCCGAGGGCCGCGCGATAGCGGTCGCGGTGGGAGCGGGACGCGAGCAACCGTTCCAGGGTGGGGTCACCGACCACCGCGCTCTGCCTCGCGGCGAGCGGGCTGACGGCGGCCAGCCGTGCGACCTGGCTGGGGTGGGCCAGCGCGTAGAGGGTGGACACGGGGCGACCGCCCGGCAGGACATAGGCCGGATCGAGGCCGGAGGCGGAGTCGCCGGAGCCTTCGCCGCGGATGGTCTTGTTGAACCCCGCTCCATGCGGAAGCAGCACGCGGTCACCGTGCAGCAGGCCGAGATCGCCCTTCGGGCTCGCGGCGAGGATCAGATCGAACGGGCGCCCGCACGCCTCGTCCCACGGGATGGTACGGGCGTGGACCCGCTCGATGGCGGCCAGGGCGTCGACGTCGAAGACGGAGCCGGGGACGAGGGTGAAGAGCCGGCGGATCCGGGCGTCACCGGCGAAGACGGGGAGCACGTCGAGGAGCCGGTGCAGGGCGTTCGCCGACCGGGCGGCGAAGAGTACGTCGCCCGTCGCCCGTCGCCCGTCGCCCGTCGCCCGTCGCCCGTCGCCCGTCGCCCGTCGCCCGTCGCCCGTCGCCCGTCGCCCGTCGCATGGATTATCCAATCCTAGACCGGGGTTTGTTGCGCTGCGTGCCGTTTCCGCAGATGAGCGAGGTTGGTCAGCGGAGTCCGGCGGCATGCCGTGATCGTACCCGTCGGCGCGCGCGGACCGGCTCCGGCACCGGGTGGAGCCGGGGCGGGATATCCGTATCCCTCTGCGCGGGACCGTGCCGGTGTGAAGAATGTGGCCCCATGAGTGAGTGGGGAATCGCATTGATCGCGGCGGGCTCGGCACTGGTCGGCAGCCTCATCACCGGGTGGTTCACCCGCACCGCGGGCGGCAGACAGGCGGAGGCGGCACGGCACGCCGGGGACCGGCAGGCGGACGCGGTGCTTGACACCGTACGGGCGACCCTTGAGGAGCAGCGGGCGGTACGGGTGCTCGACCTGCGCCGACAGACGTATGTGCGGTTCCTCGAATCCGCGGAGGTGATCAGTCTGTCCCGCAGGACCGGCCACGATCAGCCCGGCGACCGCCCCGCTCTGCAACGGGCCCTCGTCGCGGTGCTCTTGGAGGGACCGGAGGACGTCTCCCGAGCGGCACAGCGGCTGGACGACTGCCTGCGTGGCAGTCCCTCGCCCGATGATCTCGACCACGCGCGGTCGGAGTTCATCGACGCGGCGCGCGGGACGCTGAGCCCGCCGGACGGAGGGCAGCTCCCGGGCGCCCTCACCACCGCCCCGCCCTCCGCGCCGCCGTCCGCGCCGCCCCTGGCGTGACCTCGTAGGCCCGCCATGGAGGCCCGGCGGCTCCGCGCCGGGCGTCGCTAGAATGGCCCCCATGGGCCATGGGACAGAGAGCGGGAACGACGCCAGCACCCGCGAGCGGCTCGACGCCGTGGGGCCGGCCGATGTCGCCTCCACCCTTCAGGCGCTGGCGACCCCATCGCGGCTGTACATCCTCGCTCGTCTCCAGGAGGGCCCCTGCGCGGTCGGTGAGCTGGCCGAAGCGGTCGGGATGGAGCAGTCCGCCTGCTCCCACCAGCTCCGGCTGCTGCGCAATCTCGGGCTGGTCACCGGCGAGCGCCGGGGGCGCTCCATCATCTACGCCCTGTACGACCATCACGTCGCCGAGCTCCTTGACCAGGCGCTGTTCCACGTCGAACACCTGCGCCTCGGACTGCGCGACGTCGCCCTCGCCGATGGCGTCCCACGGAAAGCCGAAGCGACGACCGCGGTGGCGCCGGCACGGTCCGGCACCGCCGAGCGCTGACTCCGCCGACGCCTCCGTGCTGATCGTTCCCCGCCCCGGGCAAACTCGCTGATCTGCCGGCGGGCGCGCGGGCGGAACCGAGCGAGGACGAGCGCGCTTCCCCTTCCCCTCGCCCGCGCCCTCACTGAACTCGCCCACCGGTAGGGTGGTTTCGCTTGGGGCCGACTGCCACGACCGGTCTCGATACCGAGCCGGACGACTCATGGGGGCAGTGGTGACCTTGCGGGGGGACGATCCACGCTCCGTCGGCGAGTACCGGCTCGTGTCGCGGCTGGGCGCGGGTGGCATGGGCGTCGTCTATCTCGGGCGGTCTGTCTCCGGACGCCAGGTCGCGGTGAAGATGATCCGGCCCGAGTTCGCCGAGGACGACGGGTTCCGCGTCAGGTTCCGCCGCGAGGTGGAAGCGGCGAGGCGTGTCAGCGGGGCCTTTACCGCGCCCGTGCTTGACGCCGATCCGGAGGCCGAACAGCCCTGGCTGGCCACGCTGTTCGTGCCCGGACGTACGCTGCACGCGCGCGTGGCGGACGACGGTCCGCTGCCCGCGGGGGAGATACGGATCCTCGCGGCCGGCCTGGCGGAGGCGCTGCGCGACATCCACCGGACCGGTCTCGTGCACCGTGACCTCAAGCCCGCCAATGTGCTGCTCGCCGAGGACGGGCTGCGGGTCATCGACTTCGGGATCTCGCGGGCGGTGGACAGCGATCCGCTCACCCGCACCGGTCTGGTGGTCGGCACACCGCCGTTCATGGCGCCCGAGCAGTTCCGCGCGGGCGAAGCGACGGGACCGTTCACGGATGTCTTCGCGCTGGGTTCGGTCCTCGTGTTCGCGGCGACCGGGCACGGCCCCTTCGACGCGACCGACCCGTTCGTGTGCGGCTACCGGGTCACGCACGAGGAGCCGGACCTCGCCGGACTCCCGGACGAGCTGCGGGAGTTGATCGTCCCCTGTCTGTCGAAGGACCCGGGCGAACGCCCCACGGTGGGCCGGCTCCTCAAACAGACGGAGGAGGGGATGTCGCGGACGGCGGGTACGGGATCACCGGCACAGCCGGAGGAGCCGGAGGCGCCGGAGGAGCCGCTTCCCGAGGTACGGCCGGAGGCGGAGGTCACCACCGCGAGCGCACCGGCGCGGGAGTCCGGGCCGGTCACTGAGCCCTCCGGTCAGCCGGTCACCGAGCCGGCCGCTCAACGGGCCGCCCGGTCGGCCGCTCCGCCGGTCGCCGAGCCCGGCCCGGCGCCGCGGCTGACCGCCTTCGCGCGGGCCGATACACACCTCGCACCCGCACCCGCACCCGCACCCGCACCCGCACCCGCACCCGCGACCACGTCCCCCGAGCCGCCCGCCCCGGAACGCCCCTCGGCCACCTTCCCCCGGCGGCGTACCGCCCTCGCCCTCGTCACGCTGGCGGCCGTCGTGGCGGGCTCGCTGTGGGTCGTGAGTCAGGGCGACGGCCAAGGCGAAGGGGCCGGCGACAAGGGCGGGGCGGCCGGGACCGCGTCGCCCGGCTCCTCCGTTTCCGCCACGCCCTCCCCGTCGCCCAGAACCGACGCCCTCGGCCCCGTCCCCGACCCGCCCGGCGGATTCCGGGAGTGGACCAGGCGCATCACGCTCGAAGGGCGCATATACGAGCTGGGCACAGGCAGTTGCGCGGCGGCGAGCAGCGGCGTCTACTGCGCGACCTCCTACCGCCAAGCGGTCGAGCTCGACCCCTCCACCGGCGCCGAAGGCTGGAAGCGGGACTACCCCGACGGCCATGGCTACATGGACCAGGGCATCGCCGGTGTCAGCGGTGACACCGTGATCGGCTGGACCTCCGTCCGGTTCTCCGGTGCTCAGTCGCGGCTCACGGGACTCGCCACCACCGACGGCGAGCCACGCTGGGCCAAGCACTACAGGCAGTTCGCCAACCCCGCCTACGACGGCCGGAACACGGTCTTCATGGCCGACGCCCCCCAAGGCGGGGCGACGGCGCTCAGAGCCCTCGACGCGGCCACCGGCAAGGAGAAGTGGACCGTGGACGGTCCCTCGCCGGGCGTGGGACAGGCGCTGTGGGCGGGGGAGGGCGTCCTCGTCACGACCGAGGCGTACGGGGACAGCACCATCGCCGCGGGGTACGGAGCGGAAAGCGGCAAACAGCTCTGGAAGATCAGCTTCCGGGGCTCCGTTCTGCGCTGCGAAGTGCCCTCGGCCAAGGTGTACTGCCTGGTGGCGGACGGTGACGACGGGCCGCGTCGCGTCGTGCGGTACGACCCGAAGAGTCCGGAGAAGAGCGACCTCGACCCCATTGACGTCGAAGGTGAGGTCCGCACCGGCACATTCGCCGACGATGTCTTCTACGCCTCCGACGAATCGGCCGCGTACGCCTACGACTTCCGTACGGGCAAGCTCATGTGGCGCCGCCCACTGCCCAAGGGCGTCGGCTTCGCCGCCCCCGCCCCCGCGCCCGGCAACCGGCTTCTCGTACCCGTGGGCAAGGGCAGGGTGGCGGTGCTCAACGCGACCACGGGCAGGCCGCTGTGGACCGCGGAACCGAAGGGCAACATCGCGGAGAGCGCCGGTGAGAGCCGCCCGATGACGCTCGGCGGTGCCGTGTACACGGTCTCCGGAGGGACGGACATCCGCGCGTTCCGGCTGGACGGGAAGACAGGCTGACGGCGGTCGTTTCCGCGCCGTCGAGCATGGCGAGGTCGGCGCCGTCGGCCGGGGCGGTGGGCCGGGGGCGGTCGGCGGCGGGTGTTACCGGCCCCCGGACACCCTCAGTACCGTCCCCGTCGTGTACGAGGCGTCGTCCGACAGCAGCCACGCGACGGCGGCGGCGATCTCGGCGGGTTCCCCGGGCCGCCCGAGCGGGATCCCGGCGGCGGCCTTCGCCGGACGGTCGGGATCCCCCATCGCGGCGTGCATCTCCGTGTTGATGACGCCGGGCGCGACCGCGTTGACCCTGATGCCGTTCGGGCCGAGTTCCTTGGACAGACCGATGGTCAGGGCGTCGGTGGCCGCCTTGGTCGCCGCGTAGTGCACATATTCGCCGGGGGCGCCGAGGGTGGCCGCCGCCGAGGAGACATTGACGATGGCGCCGGAGCCGAGCGCCGCCATGTCCCGGGCGGCGCGCCGGCAGCACAGCAGATAGCCCAGGAGGTTCACGTCGATCACCCGTCGCAGGTCGGCGGTCCTCGTATCGGCGAGTCTGCCGAGCGGGCCCGTCACACCGGCGTTGTTGACCAGGCCCGTCACCGGCCCGAGTTCGGTCATGGCGGTGTCGAACAGTCGCTCCACGTCCGCCTCTTCGGAGGTGTCCACCCGTACGGTGACGCAGCGCGCCCCCGTCGCACGGACGGCCGCCGCCGTCTCCTCGGCCGCCGCGTCGTTGCTGACGTGGCCAAGAACCAGATCGTGCCCGTCGGCCGCCAGCCGGACGCACGTCGAGGCGCCGATCCCTCGGCTGCCGCCTGTGACGATGGTGACCGGACGTGACATGAGCTGCCTCCTGCTGAGCGACGGACGTGAGCGGATTCACGGACCTGACGGCAAGTCGTACCTCACCCTCGGCGGACGCTCTCCTTCGGGGCGTTCCCATTCGGGCGTTCCCCTTCGAGGCGTTCCCCTTGGGGGTGATCCCCGAAGCTCCTCCCTCACGAACGGAATTCGCTCACTCCACCAGCCCTGCGTGAACAGAACGTTTACAACGACTGGTTGACATCAACTTGTGTGTCGCCGATCCTGGTCGTATGTCATCGACTTCCGGTCAGCCCACCGACCCCTTCACCCCTCCGCACCCGGAGCAGGCGCGCGCGCACCGCGCCGCCGCCTCCCTGTTCCGTATCGCCGAGCGGCACGCGGCCACCGACGAGCAGCGCCGGCGACAGGTCCATCCCTCCGTCATCGCGCCGCACGAGGCCATCAGGCTGGTGTCGTTCCTGCTCAGCGGCGCGGCGCGGCCGGACGACGGCGAGCCGGCGGTGGACCACGCCGACATCACCGCCGCTCTGAGCCTGATCCCCCTGGCGCGCGGTGACATGGACGAACTGGAGGCCGGACTCCTCAAGATGGCCCGGGGTCGCGAGATGACCTGGCAGGAGATCGCCTTCGGTCTCGGTCTCGGCACTCCGCAAGCGGCGAGGCAGCGATACGAACGGCTGGCCGGCCGTACCGCTGCCGACGCGGAGGGGGCGGGGGAGACGTCTTAGGCCCGCGTCAAGGCGTCAGGGCGTCAAGGCGTCAGGTCAGGGCGTCAGGGCGCGCTGATCTCGTCCATCTGCCGCTGGATTCGCGGGCTGTTCCGGCGCCTCGTACGCTCCACTTGTCGATGACCGTCGGCCGCTGGTCCCGGTCGTGGTCGCGGTCGCGGGTAAGGAGCCACAGCCATGAGCGTCTGGATGATCACAGGTGCCTCGCGCGGATTCGGTGCGGAGATCGCCCGCACCGCCCTGGCGTCCGGGTACGACGTCGTGGCCACCGCCCGTGATCCACGGACCGTGCGGTCCCTCTTCCCGGACGCGGGCGACGCCCTGCTCGCGCTTCCCCTGGACGTCACCGACGCGGACGCGGCGCACGCGGCCGTCGCCGCCGCGACGGAGCGGTTCGGCCGTATCGACGTACTGGTCAACAACGCGGGCCGGGGACTGCTCGGCGCGGTCGAGGAGGTCTCGGACGCGGCGGCCAAGGCGGTGTACGAGACCAATGTGTTCGGCACGCTCAATGTGCTGCGCGCGGTGCTGCCCGGGATGCGTGAGCGCCGGTCGGGACACATCGTCAACATCAGCTCGGTCGGCGGCTTCACCGCCGGGCCGGGCTGGGGCGTCTACGCCTCCACGAAGTTCGCCGTCGAGGGCCTGTCCGAGGCGCTGGCGGCCGAGGTCGCGCCGCTCGGCATCAAGGTGACCGTGGTCGAACCGGGCCGCTTCCGTACGGACTTCCTGGACGGCTCCAGCCTCCACACCGAGGCGAACGTGATCCACGACTACGCCGCCACCTCGGGCGGCACCCGGACCGGCGCGGTGGACCACAACCACGCCCAGCCCGGCGACCCGGTCAAGGCGGCCCGCGTCATCGTCGACCTCGGCGGCAGCGAACGGGCCCCGTTGCGAATCCAGCTGGGGGCGGACAGCGTGGCCCGGGTGGAAGACAAACTCCGTTTCGTCCACGACGAGTTGGAGACATGGCGGAAGGTGGCCACGAGCACGGACCACGACGACGTCACCACCGGCTGAGCCGCCCGCCGCACCCTCGGCGGCGGCCCGCGACCTTCACCTGTAGGTGTCCCGGCACGCGTGGCGACCGGAAGGCGTGCTGTTCGTGCCGCTATGTTCCTCGCGGACCCGCGCACGCATCCGCCACACCAGCCGAGGGACGCGATGAGACTCCGTGCCGTCAGAATCAGCCGATCGCCGCTTCTCCCGCTCTTTCTCCTGATCAGTACGGCGATGGCGCTGTGGCCCGCCGCCCCGAGCGCCGCGCGGCCCTCGTCCTGCGAGTTCTCCGTGCCGTACGAGTCAGGGACCTCCGGCTATCACACCTTCCGTATCCCGGCCGCTCTCCAGGTGCCGGGCGGGCCGCTGCTCGCGTTCGCCGAGGGGCGGCGCGATTCGGCCGCCGACGACGGCGACATCGATCTGGTGCTCCGGCGCTCGCTGGACGGAGGGTGCACCTGGCAGCCGCTCCAAGTGGTCGCCGACGCGGGCGAGGACACCGTCGGCAACCCCGCGCCGGTGATCGATCCGTACAGCGGGGACGTGGTGCTCGTGACCTGCCGGACGATCGGCGGCGCGACCAAGAGCCAGGTGGTGGCGGGCGCGGTCGCCGGATCCGTCCGCCGGGTGTACGTACAGCGCAGCACGGACGGCGGGCTCAGCTGGTCACCGCAGCAGGACATCACGGCGTCGGTCAAGGCCGCGGACTGGCGCTGGTACGCGGTGGGTCCCGGGCACGCGGTGGCGCTGCGCCACGGCCCCCACCGGGGACGGCTGCTGGTGCCCGCGAACCACAGCGCGGGCCCCGCGGCCCGCAGCGGCGCGCACTCCATCGTCAGCGACGACGGCGGTCGCAGCTGGCGCGTCGGCTATCTGAGCCCCGGGGCCGCCGAGCCGCTGGCGCTCAACGAGAGCACGCTGACGGAGCTGCCGGACGGCCGCGTCTACATCAACGCCCGTGATCACGACCGTACGACCGAGGGCTCACGGGCCGACGCCTACAGCGACGACGGGGGCCTGACCCTCTCCGTCCCGTTCCGGCCCCAGCCGCTGATCGAAGGGCCCGTCGTGCAGGGCAGCGTGCTCCAGGTCCGCGGCCTCACGCGGCACGAGCCGCTGCTGTACTCCGGTCCTTCGGACGCGGAGGAGCGGATCCGGATGCAGGTGCGGGCCAGCGGCGACGGCGGGTGGTCATGGCGACCGGTGTGGACGGTGTCGCGGGAGCGGGCCGGCTATTCGGACCTGGTGCAGACCGGCTCGGGGACGGTCGGCCTGCTGTACGAGACGGGGCTGCGGACCTATCACGACACCATCCGCTTCACTCGGCTGCCCTGGGTCTGGAGGCTCCTGCCGTAGTCGTGGGACGGACCCGCCCGCCCCGGCCGGACCACTGCTGGGGGACGCGGTCGTCACCGTGCGGCATGTGCGTGCTCCGCCCGGTCCTGCCGTGCTCGTGACCGTCAGCCGTGGTGCCATGGATCCATGGGCCACCTCCTCCAAGGGACCGGGTACGAACGGGCCGGGCACGGACGGACCGGGCACGGACGGGCCGGGCCATGACCGGCGCGCCGGCCCTGGCGCCGTGTCTGCGCTCCGTGCGGGCCGTGGTCTTCGACACCGACGGGGTCATCACCGACTCCGCCGGAGTGCACGCCGCGGCCTGGAAGGGCGCGTTCGACGCGTGTCTGTCCGCCGCGGGCGTTCGAGAGCCCTTCGACGCGGTGGACGACTACCGCCGCTATGTCGACGGCAAGTCCCGCGAGGACGGGGCGGTGGCGTTCCTGAACGCGCGCGGACTCGACCTCCCCCTCGGCGATCCCGCCGACGGACCGGGAACGGCCACCGTCCGAGCCGTCGCGGCACGCAAGGGACAGCTGTTCACACGGCGGCTGCGTGAGCACGGCGTCGAGGCCTGGCCGGGGACCGTACGCCTGCTCCACGCGCTGACCGCCGCGCGGGTGCCGTACGCCGCCGTCTCGGCGTCCCGGCACGCGACGGAGCTGCTGACGTCGGCGGGTGTGCTCGGTCTGCTGCGGACCGTGGTGGACGGCAACGAGGCGGGCCGGCTGCGGCTGCCGGGCAAGCCCGACCCGGCGCTCTTCCTGGAGGCCGCGCGCCGCCTCGGGTTTCCGGCCCGGGACACGGCCGTCGTGGAAGACGCGCCGGCCGGTGTCGAAGCCGGCCGGCGCGGCGGGTTCGGCCTGGTGATCGGCGTCGACCGGACGGCCGGGCGCACGAGCGCGGCCGAGCTGCGCGGGCACGGCGCCGATGTGGTGGTCGCCGACCCCGGAGAGCTGCTGACCGAAGAGGAAAGCCGGAGCAGTGTGAACGGGGGAAGCGTGAACGGGAAAGGTGTGAACGGGAGAAGCGTGAACGGGGAAAGCGGGTGACCACACGCGCCTGGACCTGGACCTACGAGGGCTATGACCCCGAAGCGGAGCGGCTGCGCGAGGCGCTGTGCACGCTGGGCAACGGCTACTTCGGCACCCGCGGCGCCGCGTCGGAGACGTCCGAGGGACCGGCGCACTACCCCGGCACGTACGCGGCGGGCTGCTACAACCGGCTCATCTCCACCGTGGCCGGCCGTCAGGTCGAGAACGAGGACATGGTCAATCTGCCCAACTGGCTCCCGCTGCGCTACCGCGTACGCCCCAAAGGCGGCGCACCGGGACCGTGGCTCTCACCCGACGGCCCCCATCTCCTCACCCACCGGCAGAGCCTGGACCTGCGGCACGGCACCCTGACCCGCTGGTCGGTGTACGAGGACGGCGCCGGGCGCCGGCTGCGCGTGGAGCAGTGCCGGCTGGTGCACATGGGCGAACCACATCTCGCCGCGCAGCGCACCTCGTTCACCGCCGAGGGCTGGGCCGGGACGGTGGAGGTGGAGTCGGGTCTCGACGGCGATGTGCGCAACGCGGGAGTGGAGCGGTACGGCGATCTCGCGAACCGGCATCTGACCCATCTGCGCACCGGAGCCGAGCGCGACGACACCGTGGTGTGGCTGCGGTGCCGCACCGTCAACTCCGACATCCGGATCGCGCTCGCCGCGCGTACCCGCGTCACCGACCGCCGTGCCGCCGCGCCCCGTACGCGGCTCACCGCCGGACAGGCCGTCCAGACCCTCACGATCCCCGTCGGGCGCGACGAGACGGTGACCGTCGACAAGACGGTCGCGCTGTACACCTCCCGTGACCCGGCGATCAGCGGCCCGTGGACCACCGCCGTCCAGGAGGTACGGCGTGCCGCCGACTTCCCCCGGCTGCTGGCCTCGCACCACCGCGCCTGGGAGCGCGTCTGGCGGGAGGCGGCGCTGGACGTGCCCGGCGAGGCGGGCCGGATCCTGCGGCTGCACCTCTTCCACGTACTCCAGACCCTCTCCCCGCACACGGCGGGACTGGACGCCGGCGTGCCGGCCAGAGGGCTGCACGGCGAGGCGTACCGCGGGCATGTGTTCTGGGACGAGCTGTTCGTCCTGCCGTTCTTGAACCTGCACTTCCCGGAGGTCTCCCGGTCCCTGCTCGGCTACCGCTACCGGCGGCTGCCCGCGGCCGTCCACGCGGCGCGGAGCGTGGGCAGGCGGGGCGCGATGTACCCCTGGCAGAGCGGTAGCGACGGGCGCGAGGAGACCCAGGAACTGCATCTCAATCCGCGCTCCGGCCGCTGGCTGCCCGACCACTCCCGGTTGCAGCACCATGTCGGCTCAGCGGTGGCGTACAACGTATGGCAGTACTGCCAGGCCAGCGGCGACACGGAGTTCCTGCACACCGACGGCGCGGAGACGCTGCTCCAGATCGCGCGGTTCTGGGCGAGCAGCGCGGTCTGGGACCCGGCGCTGGAGCGGTACCGCATCCGCGGTGTCGTCGGTCCCGACGAGTACCACGACGGCTACCCGGATGCCACCGTGCCGGGACTGGACGACAACGCCTATACGAACGTCACCGCCGCGTGGGTACTGACCCGGGCCCTCGAACTCTGCCGGACCCTGCCCCTCTCGCACCGCCAGCAGCTCTTCGACCGCATCCGGCTCGCACCGTCGGAACAGGAGGGCTGGGACGACATCGCCCACCGGCTCCATGTGCCGTACCACGCGGGGGTCATCAGCCAGTTCGCCGGATACGGGGACCTCGCCGAACTCGACTGGGAGGGCTACCGGCGGCGCTACGGCGACATCCGGCGGCTGGACCGGATCCTGGAGGCGGAGGGGGACACGGCCAACCGCTATCAGGCGTCCAAACAGGCCGATGTGCTGATGCTCGGCTATCTCTTCTCGCCCCGGGAACTCGCCGGGCTCTTCCGGCAGCTCGGTCACCGGCTCGACGACGACTCCTGGCGGGCCACCGTCGACTACTACCTCGCCCGCACCAGCCACGGATCCACGCTCAGCTCCCTCGTCCACGCGTGGGTGCTGGCCCGGGTCCGCCGCGACGAGGCGTGGGCCTTCGCCGAGGAGGCGCTTGCCGGGGACGTGGCCGACGTTCAGGGCGGCACCACGGCGGAGGGCATCCATCTCGGCGCCATGGCGGGCACCCTGGACTTCGTACAGCGCGGGCTGACCGGGCTGGAGACCCGGGACAACGCGCTGTGGCTGGATCCGGCGCCGCTGCCCCAGCTGTCGAAGTTCGGGGTCGGCATCCGCTACCGCAGCCACTGGGACGTGGATCTGCGTATCCGCGCCGAGCGGGTACGGATCGCCGTGCCGGACGGGAGCGACGGTCCGGTACGTGTGGTGCTCGGCGGGGTCGAGTCCATTATCGTCCCCGGCACCACGCGCCGGCTCGAACTGCCCGGTAGGTGAGCTCGAACCGCCCGGTGCGTGCCTGTGTACGTACCCGCGTCTGTACGTACCCGCGTCAGCCGGGTACGAGCACCGCGGCGCCGTTCACCCGCCCGGCCGCGAGGTCGCCGAGCGCCCGGTCGGCCTGGCTCAGCGGATAGCGCTCGGCGGTGACGCGGATGCCGATGCGCCGGGCCAGGTCGAGGAAGTCGTACCCGTCCTGGCGGGTGTTGGAGGTGACGCTGCGCAGATTCCGCTCCTGGAAGAGATGGCGCTGGTAGTTCAGTGCGGGAATGTCGGAGAGATGGATCCCGGCGATCGAGAGCGTGCCCGACCGGTCCAGGGCCTCCAGCGCCACCGGCACCAGGTCACCCACCGGCGCGAACAGGATCGCCGAGTCCAGCGGCTCCGGCGGCCGGTCCCGGTCGTCACCGGCCGACGAGGCGCCGAGCTCCATGGCGAGTTCACGTGCCCGCTCCGACCGGGTCAGGACATGGACGGTGGCGCCCTCGGCCAGCGCCACCTGCGCGGCCAGATGGGCGGAGGCACCGAAACCGTAGATCCCCAGACGCCCGCCGCGAGGCAGCGCGCTGCGGCGCAGTGAGCGGTAGCCGATGATCCCGGCGCACAGGAGCGGCGCGAGCAGCGCGGCGTCCTGGTTCTCCGGCAGCCGGTAGGCGAACGCCTCGGGGACGATGGCCAGTTCGGCGAAGCCGCCGTCCGCGTCCCATCCCGTGTAGAGGGATTGGGGGCAGAGATTCTCCTGTCCCGCCCGGCAGTAGCGGCAGGTCCCGCAGGTGCCGCGCAGCCAGGCCCCGCCGGCCCGGTCGCCGGTACGGAACCGGGTCACCGCCTCGCCGACGGCGCTCACCCGGCCGACGATCTCATGGCCGGGGATGGACGCCGGGCGGTGCGGGGTGAGATCGCCCTCGGTCAGATGCAGATCCGTACGGCAGACACCGCACGCCTCCACCCGAAGCAGCAGTTCGCCGGGGCCGGGGACGGGCACGCGGCGGCTGACAGGGACCAGCGGCCGTCCGGTGCTGATCGGTCCTGGGGTCTCGACGGCCCAGCCGTCCATGGTCTCTGTGGCGGGCGCGGCGGACGCGGGAACAGCCATACCTCCAGCCTGCGGCGCAGGGCGACCCGCGGCAAGCGGGCACCGCGACACACCCCGGGCCGTACGTCTCCTCGGCCGGCGGCCGACGGCTCACTCAGGAAGCGTTCAGGTAGGAACTGCCAGCCTCCCGAGCATGACAACCAACAAGCACGCGGTGGGAGCCGGGCCGCGAAACCGCCGGACGAGGAACAAAGTCCCCGAGGTCACCCTGTACTTCTGGGTCATCAAGATCCTCTGTACCACCGTGGGGGAGACCGCGGCGGACCTGCTCAACGCCAATCTGGGCCTGGGCCTGACCAACACCTCCTATGTGATGGGGGCGTTGCTGGTCGTCGCGCTCTTCTTCCAGTTCCGGGCGCGCGCCTACGTGCCGTCCCTGTACTGGCTGTCCGTCGTCCTGATCAGCGTCGTCGGGACGCTGGTCAGCGACAACCTCACCGACAATCTCGGCGTCCCGCTGGAGACGACCACCTGGATGTTCGCCCTGGCACTGGCCGTGACCTTCATCGCCTGGTACGCGAGCGAGCGGTCGCTGTCCATCCACACCATTCACACCCGGCGGAGGGAGGCCTTCTACTGGTCGGCGATCCTCTTCACCTTCGCGCTCGGCACCTCGGCGGGCGATCTCGTGGCCGAGCGCCTCGGTCTCGGGTACTGGGTGTCCGCCATCATGTTCGCGGTGCTGATCGCCGCGGTGGCGGTCGCCCGTTTCACGCTCGACTTCCACGTCGTCTGGTCGTTCTGGATCGCGTACGTCCTCACCCGCCCGCTCGGCGCCTCCCTCGGCGACTATCTCTCCCAGGCGCACGCGGACGGCGGGCTCGGCCTCGGGACGGTCGGGACGAGCCTGCTCTTTCTGGCCGTCATCCTCGGGCTGGTCGTCTATCTCACACGCAGCAAGAGGGACGTGGCGCCGCTCGGCGACGACAGTGACGGCGTCGGCGGAGGCGGCAACGCCGGGGAGCACGTACGCGACCGGTTCACCCTGCCGGAAGACGCACGGTGAACCGCGCGCCGGGTCCGGTTCCCGGCATGGAACCGGACCCGGTCGCGGTGGACGCCGACGTGATCTCCCCGCCCGCGGCGCGCGCCAGCCGCCGGGCGAGCGCCAGGCCCAGACCAGCGCCGTCGTGTCCGTCGCCGGGGGCGGCGCGGCGGCCCGGTTCGAAGAGCGAGTCCACGAACGACTCCGGTACCCCCGGTCCGTCGTCGGCGACACTCACCTCGACCGCGCCCGGCACCGCCGCGCACTCGATCACGACGGAGCGCACGGCATAGCGCCGGGCGTTGTCGAGGAGCGGCATCAGGATGCGCTCCGCGACGGCCTCCGAGACACCGGCCGTCGCGGGGGTGCCACGGACCAGCACCGGCGGTGAGCCCGGGTGATCCGCGGCCGTACGCTCCGCGAGCGTCCGCGCCAGATCGAGCGGCCGGCAGCGGCCCGGGACCGCCGAGCCCCGGGTGCGCTCCTCGGAGAGCAGGCTCTCGCAGATCTGCCGCATGGTGGCCGCGGCGCTCGCGATCGCCTCGTGCGAGACGCGCTGCTCCGCGGCGTCCCGCGGGCGTTTGACCAGCCACTCCGTCTCCGCCGTGATCCGCGCCAGCGGGGTGCGCAGCTCATGGGAGAGCTCGGCGCTCTGCTGCTGCTCATGGCGCAGCACCGCCGCGAGCCGGTCGAGCAGTTCGTCGAGATTGGCCGCGAACGAGGCGAGTTCCGCCGGACGGCTCTCGGTGCCGAAGCGCCGGGCGGTGCCCTCCTCGCTCCACAGGGCGGCCTGCGCGCTCATCAGCCCCACGGGCCGCAGTGCGCGGCGTACGACCAGCCGTGTCAGCAGATAGACCGTGCCCAGCAGCAGTACCGCGAGCACGATCGACGCCGTGAGGGCCGAGTCGGCCGTACTGCGGTACGGATCGAGGCCGACCGACGTGACGACCGTGCCCACCTGCTTGTGGCCGTCGGCGTCCTTGACCGGCAGGGCGTAGAGCCGCGTGTCGCTCGGGTCGGTGACGTCGGTGAACGTGTCTGCCTGTCCGGCCAGCCGATCGGCCCGCTGCCGCAGCGCCGCCGGTGCGCCGGGCGGCTTCTCGATGGCTTGCCGCCCCTGGTAGATCCACACTCCGGTGTCGAGCGCCTGATCCTCGGACGGTTCGTGGATGACGAAGCGGCCGTCCGGCCGGGGCTCGATCGTCGCGGCGACCGCCTCCGCCCGGGTCCGCAGGACGTCATCCGCCTGCGCGTGCAGTCTGCCGTTCAGGGCCAGGTTGAACGCGGAGGTCAGGACGGCGACCCACAGCGCGCTGGTGACGAGGGCGACCAGGGCGAGCCGGCCCCGCAGGGTGCGGGGCGAGGGAAACCCACGCGGGAGTCCGCGCGGGCGCCTCGCGGTGGTCCGTACGCTCATCCGCGTCCGCCGGGCCTTCTCATGCGGTGCTTTCCGCGCTTGCCGGGGTAGCCGTGAACCGGTAGCCGACGCCCCGTACCGTGCTGATGCCGTGCGAGGCACCGGCCTCGCGCAGCTTGCGGCGCAGCCGGGTCAGATACTGATCGAGGGTGTTCTCGCTGACCTGGGCGCCCTCCGGCCATCCGGCCCGCAGCAGAGCCCGGCGACGCACCGCCGTGCCGGGAGCGGCCATCAGACAGGCCAGCAGCCGGAACTCGGTCGGTGTCAGGGACACGCCCGCGTCGCCCGCGGTCAGCTCGTGCCGTACCGGATCCAGCCGCAGCCCGCCCGTATCGATCGACGGGTCCCGTCCGGCACGACGCAGGGCCGCACGGATACGCGCCGCGAGCTCGGCCAGGTGGAAGGGTTTGGCGAGATAGTCGTCCCCGCCCGAGGAGAACCCGGACAGCCGGTCGGTGAGCTGGTCGCGCGCGGTCAGGAACACTACCGGCGCGGTGATCCCGGCGGCACGCATGGCCTGGCAGACATCGCGGCCGTCGGAGTCGGGCAGTCCGATGTCCAGCACCACGGCGTCCACCCGGGCATCGACGCGGCGCAGCGCGCCGGCGCCGTCGGCCGCCGTGGCGACCTCGAAGTCCTCGTCGCGCAGGCCCCGGGCGAGTACATCGCGCAGGCCGTGGTCGTCCTCGACGATCAGGACACGGTGGGTGGTCACCCGGCCAGTATGCCCCGGACGCCACCGGACGGGCGTACCCCGTTCGGAGCCCTGCCCCAGGCCCTGTCTGACAAATCCCGCCTGGCTCGCGACGCCTGGCACGCATGCTTTCCCCCGTTGCCTCAAGGGCACGGGAGGGACCCCCTCCGTTGTCGGGCTCGTCCACGTACGTCCAGTACGCGGACGACCCTCCGCCTCGCGATCGCACGCACCGGACGCCGCGAGCCCCGCCCCACGGGCGGACGGCGTATTTGTCAGACAGGGCCCAGCCCCCGGCGAGACGTTCAGGTGGCGTTCAGGTTCGCGGGTCCACCATCGTGGCCGGGGCCGCACCGGCCCCGAGTGCGGCACGGACAGGGCGGGCTCGTCGGCTCGGCGTCACGCGCCGCTTCCTCCCCCGGACACGAGGCAGTGGGTGACATGGCGGCACGCATCGTGGTCGTCGAGGACGACCCGGCCATCGGAACCGGGCTGATCGGCACACTGCGCGTACTGGGCCATGACACCCGGTGGTGCCCCGACGGGGAGTCCGCGCTTGACACCGTCACGCGGCGGCCCGCCGAACTGCTTCTCGTCGACCTCGGGCTGCCCGACATCGATGGATTCGCGCTCTGCCGTCGGCTGCGCGAGCGCGCGCCGGACGCGGTCCTCGTCGTGCTGACCGCCCGTACCGCCGAGATGGACGTCATCCAGGCCCTGGAGTGCGGCGCCGACGACTACCTCACCAAGCCGTTTCGGCTCGCCGAACTCCAGGCGCGGGTGTCGGCCCATCTGCGGCGCGCCGCGCCGGGCGAGCACGAAGGGCCGACGCGGATCAGGCTGGGACCCCTGCTGATCGACAGAACGGCACGGCGCTGTACCACCGCCACGCGGGGCGAAGTGCCCCTCAGGCCACGGGAGTTCGACCTGCTGGTGCGCCTCGCGCTCGGCGCGGGGCAGGCGGTGAGCCGCGAGGAGCTGATGAACGATGTGTGGGACGAGAACTGGTTCGGCCCCACGAAGACACTGGATGTGCATGTGGCGGCGCTGCGCCGGAAGCTGGGCGACCTCGTACGGATCACGACGCTGCGGCAGTTCGGATACCGGCTCGAACCACCCGGTACTCCGACGGGTCCTCCGGCCGGTCCGTGATTCTCCTGGGCGCCGCCTCGTCGTAGGGAGGAGCGGGCCGTGCGGCGTCGCATCCTGAGAGCGACCGTGCTGGCGGTGGTGTGCGCGGTGCTGCTGTTCGCCGTGCCGCTGGGCATGGTGGTGCCGCGGCTCTACCAGCAGGACGAGGTACGTGAGCTGCAGCAGCTCGGCGAACAGGTCGCGGTGAGCCTGCCCGTGGAACCCGCCGTGCAACCCGCGCGGCCACGGGGCTCCGACCCGGTCGAGCTGCCCCGGGCCGAGCGCGGCACCCGTATCGCGGTCTACGACCCCGGCGCGCGGCGCGTCCTCGGCGACGGCCCCCGGGCGGGTGACGGTCCGGTGCGCGCCGCCGCACAGGGCCGGGCTTCCTCGCGGCGGATGGACGACAGCCTGGTGGTGGCGGTGCCCGTCGGCGGCGCGGAGCGGGTACGGGCCATGGTCCGGGTCACCGCCCCGGCCTCGCAGCCGCTCCGGCGGACCGCGCTGACCTGGAGCGGCATGCTGGCACTCGCCGGTCTCGCGGTCGGTACGGGAGTGGTCCTCTCGCTCCGCTCCAGCAGACGCCTGGCCCGTCCGCTGGAAGAACTGGCCGGTACGGCACGCCGGATGGAGAGCGGAGATCTCGGGGCGCGGGCCGAGCCGTCGGGGATACCGGAGACCGACGCGGTCGCGAGCGCCCTGGCGCGCACGGCGGGACGGGTCGATCAGCTCCTGCGGCGCGAGCGGTCCTTCAGCGCCGATGTGTCGCACCAGCTGCGCACGGCGCTGACGGGGGTACGTCTCGATCTTGAGACGTCGTTGGCGGCGGGCGCCGACGGCGACCCGTGCGGGGCGATGACGTCCGCGCTGGAGCGGCTCGGATCGATGGAGACGACCTTGGCCGATCTGCTCATCCTGGCGCGCGAAACCCCCGAGCGGGCCCCTCTGGACCCCGCGCCGCTCCTCGATCACATCGCACGCCGCTGGCACGGCGAACTGGCCGCCCAGGGCCGGCGGCTGCGGCTTCTGGCGGAGGACGACCTGCCCGAGGGCGCCGGGTCGGGCCGCGCGGCCCGGCAGATCCTCGATGTCCTGCTGGCCAACGCGTGCGGCCACGGCAGGGGGACCGTGACCGTACGTGTCCGCGACACGGGCGGCGTACTCGCCGTCGACGTGGAGGACGAGGGGCCGGGAATCGCCGATGACCGGCCGCTCTTCGAGCGCCGCCCGCAGGACGCCACGGGCCACGGCATCGGCCTCGCGCTGGCCCGCTCGCTGGCCGAGGCGGAGGGCGGCAGACTCTTCGCCTCCCGCCCGTACCCGCACCCCCGCTTCACCTGGCTCATCGCCGCGCCGCCGGACGATGGCGCGACCGCGACCGACGGATAGGCCACGTACCGTCAGCGGTCAGCGGTCAGCGGTCAGCGGTCAGCGGTCAGCCGTCAGCCGTCAGCCGTCAGCCGTCAGCCGTCAGCGGTCGTCGCGGGCGCGCTCAGCTGCCAGACGCGCGCCGGGGGCACATTGCCCCAGACCACGCCCGCGACCGCGCTCGGTATGCGGGAGAGCACCGTGAAGGCGCACATCAGCCGGATCCTCACGGCGCTCGACGCCGGAAACCGAGTTCGGGCCGCCCTGCTGGCCAGGGACGCCGGACTCGGCTCCCCCGGCTGAGCCCGCGCCGCGGGGCGGGGGCGCTGACCTGTGGACATGGCCGGGGGCCGCGGACGGCGCGTCGCCGCCCGCGGCCCCCGGGTACCGGCGGGCCCTCCGGGTACCGGGCGGGCCTCACAACTCCCGTAGCTCGGTGAGGGGAGGACGTCGCGCATGACGTACGGCCGCCCAGGCCGCCGCGGCCAGCGTGGCCGTCGTGACACCGGCCGTCGCCAGCAGATACGCCCAGGGAACGGCGACCTGGGACGGCGGCGGATCGAAGACCCCGGAGAGCACCTTCACCAGCATCTGCGACAGCGACCACCCGAGGACCGTGCCGCAGGCGCCGCCCGCCACGGCGACCAGTGCCGCCTCACTCCACACGAACCCGGACAGCTGACGGCCCCTGGCCCCCAGCACCGATGCCAGGGCGAGCGTGCGCCGCCGCTCGGCCAGCCCGAGAGCCAGGACCAGACCGCCCGCCGCGGCCGCGATCACCAGCGCGAAGCCCAGCTCGACCCGGGTGAGCCCGGCGAGATCGACCGCCGTCAGGCTGGAGCCGATGACCGTACGCGACGACGGCAGATCCGTGACGTGCGCGTTCGGTCCGAGAAGCGTCCGGGCCCGCGCCGCGACGGATCGCTGGGCCGTGCCGCCCGTGTCGACCAGCAGCGTGCCGACGGCCGCGTTGCCCGTCGTACGAGCGATGTACGAGGAGTTGGCGACCAGGAAGCTGTCCTTGGGCGCGGTCGGGAACTCCTTCACGACACCGGCGAAATGGAACGGGATCGTCCGGGGCCCGCCCGTTCGCGCGTCCGTCAGCCGCAGCCGGACCTGATCCCCGGGACGGAGCTGGAAATCGTGCGCGGTCTCCGCGCTCACCAGCAGCGCGTCGGGCCGCCGCGCGAGCCGGTCCAACAAGCCGCTCGCGGTGCCGCCGGAGAAGTAGGCGTCCTGCAAACGCCCGGCCGACACGATGCTCTTCGGCTGGACCCCGTACAGGTCCTGGAGATCGGCGCCGACATACGCGAACCGGTGCTGGACCGGTTCCACATGCCGTACGCCGGGCAGCCCGGCCAGCTTCGCCGCGTCCCCGGTCCCGGTGGCGCCGCTCGTCGAGGTGGTGACCGTGACGTCGGCGCCATTGGTCAACACCGCGTCCACCTCGGCCTGTTGACGGTAGGTGGAGTTGAACACGGCGGTCGACGCGGCGAACGCGCACGCCAGGGCCAGCAGGACGACAGAGCGCAGCACGGCGCCGCGCTGCCGCGAGACACCGGCCGCGACCGTATCCGCCAGTGCCCCGGCGGCGGGCCGGAACAGCCGCCGGAGCAGTGGCCTTCCGCGCCGCAGCAGCAGATCCGCCGACAGCCAGGCCAGTACCGCGCCGCCCGCCCACAGCAGGGCCGGTCCCGCGAAGGCCCAGTAGTCGACGGAGAGCGACGCGGTGCCCTCGGGAGCGAGGACAAGTGCGTACGTGGTCGTACTGGTCGCGCGGAAGACCGCCAGCGAACCGGCCAGGAGGACGGCGGCCAGCGCCCACCACGCGGGGTGCGGCGCCGGACGGCGCGCGACCGCCGTACGGCCCGACGCGACGGTCGCGCGGCGGGCGTCGTAGCGCGCGGGCAGCAGTACGGTCGCGCCCGCCACCACGCATCCCACGGCCGACGCGGCGAGGGCCCATGACAGGGGCACCCCGGCGGTGTGGAACGCGACGCGGCCGACCAGCGCGGCCAGCGCCAGCCCGCCCGCCGTCCCCGCCACGGCGACGACGACAGCCTCCACCGCCGCGAGTCCGACGAGCTGCCGTACGGTCGCGCCCCTGGTCCGCAGCAGCGCCTGCTCCTTGCGCCGCCTGCCCGCGCCGGCCTGGGCGACCGCCCAGGTCAGGGCCGCGGCCAGCACCGAGCCGGGTACGCCGAGGAAGAGGAAGAGCAGCTGCGCGTACAGGGCGTCGGCGCGGGCGGCGTCCAGCACGGCGCCCAGGTTGTCACCGACCAGCCCGGTCCCGGCGAGCCGTACCTCCGCGTTGTGCGCGCTGCCCGTGGCCGCGGTGTACGCGGCGGCCGGGTCGGGCGGCAGGCCGTGGCCGCGCAGGGTATGGATCTGTGTCCGTACCAGGTCGGGCCGCGGCACCGCGAGCGGATCGAAGACGGTGTGCCAGGTCCGCTGGGGGAGCAGCACGATGTTGTCCGGCGGGGCCGACGGCTGGGACTGCGGCGGAGCGCCGACCTTCTGGAACAGGGAGTCGGCGAGCGGGAGTTCCACGACACCGTCCACCCGCAGCTGTACGGCGGGCAGTCCGGCCCGCTTGACCGCGATGGTGTCGCCGGGAGCCGCGTGCAGGTTGGCGGCGGTCTGCTGGGCGAGCAGCACGCCTTGGCCGTGTCCCACGAGGACGCGGATCTCGCCGGGGAAGGTACGGGCATAGTCGGCGGGCAGCCCGAGCACGGACCCGGGACCAGTGGTCTGGAGGGTGCCTCCTGTCCGTGCTTCCAGGCCGCTGGTGCCCGCGTAGCCGACCGGCAGCGCGGCCTTCGTACCGTCGAGTCCGCGCACGGTGGACAGCACCGCGTTCGGATCGGCGCCGTCGGCCACCTGCACCTGCCAGTCCACGGACACCGTCCGAACCGACTGGGAGGTCATCGTGGCACGGGTCTGGGAGAGGAAGCCGCCCAGCAGCGACAGCAGCGCGACGGCCACCATGACGCCCGACGCGGTGGCCAGAAGCCGGCCGCCGCGTACCCGCAGCAGCCCGGAGAGCCACATTCCGATCATCGCGCCTCACGCTCCCCGGCCTGACGTTCTTCCGCCCGGACCCCGTTTCCTGGGCCGTCCGGCAGCATCAGGCGCCCGTCGGCCATGGACCACCTGGTGGGCAGCGCGTCGGCCACCCGCATGTCGTGTGTGCTGACCACCACGGCCGCGCCGAGCGTGGCGGCGGCTGAGAGCAGTACCGCCATCACCTGTCCGGCGCTCTCCCGGTCCAGCTGTCCGGTCGGCTCGTCCGCGAGGATCAGCCGCGGCCGGCGCGCCAGCACCCGGGCCACGGCGACTCGTTGGGCCTGACCGGCCGACAGCTCGTCCGGCAGTTTCCACGCCAGTGCTTCGAGCCCCAGCTCCTCCAGCGCCGCGGAAGCCCGCGCGTCCGCCTCCGCGTCCGCCACACCGTCGATGCGCAGCGGCAGGGCGACGTTCTCCACCGCGGTGAGCGGCGGCAGCAGACTCGGGCCCTGGAAGACGACGCCGATGTGCCGGGGGAGAGGGCCCTCGGACAGACCGGGGTGCGCGACCCGGCCGGCCGTCGGCAGGTCCAGACCCGCCATCAGATGCAGCAGCGTCGACTTGCCGGAACCGGAGGGGCCGACCACGGCGATCCCGGCGCCGGCGCCGACCGCGCAGCTCGCTCCGTGCACGGCGACCACCGCGCCGGCGCCCGTACCGTACGTACGCGCCGCGTCCGTGCAGAGGACCAGTGGCTCGCCGCCGGGCGTTGCCACCGCCACCCCGTTCGCCGTCATGACACCCACCGTCCGTCCCGCAGCCGCAGTACCCGGTCGGCGACGGCGGCCACCTCCCGCGAGTGGGTGACGACCACCAGGGACGTTCCCGTCGCGGCCCGTTCACGCAGCAGTGTGAGAATCCGCCGCTCGGTCACCGCGTCGACCTCGCCGGTGGGCTCGTCCGCGAGGACGACGGCCGGATCGTTGGCCAGGGCCACGGCCAGACCGGCGCGCGCGGCCTCCCCGCCGGACAACTGCCGGGGCAGCGCGCCCGCGCGTCCGTCGATCCCCATCTGCCGCAGCAGGTCCTGTCCCCGGCCGCGGTCCGGTACGTGCGAGAGCCGCTGGACGAGCCGCACATTGTCGGCGACCGTGAGATGGTCCAGCAGATTGCCGGACTGGAACAACACCCCGATGTGCTGTGCCCGAAGCCGGCTGCGCAGGTGTTCCCGCTGGTGCGACAGCGGACGGCCGGCGACGCGCACCATGCCGCCGTCGGGTTCGTCCAGCCCGGCCAGACAGCTCAGCAGGGTCGTCTTGCCGGAGCCCGAAGGCCCGGTCACCGCGACGATCTCGCCCTTCGCCACCTCCAGTCCGACGCCCTGGAGCGCGAACGTCTCCTCCTCACCCGCCCGGAAGAACCGGTACAGGGAGTCCGCGCTGAGCGAGGCGGTCATCGCGTCCACCGGAAGGAGTCCGTGACGGTGCGCCAGGGGTCGACATTGTCCGCGCCGACGGCGCCGGACAGGGTCAGTACGACCTGGGTGCCGTTCTTCCAGAAGACGTACCGTTCCACGCTCTGCTGGACGCTCTTGCCGGTCACCCCGTCGGGGGCCGAGTCCGCGCGGTACGTGGCCAGTACGGCGTCGCCGCCCTGCCGCTTCACCGTGCTGACCTTGTCCACCTTCACGTTCTTCGCGGACCGTTCGACGGCGGGGAGGTCGACCGTGCGCACGGACCGGTCGGTCGGCGCCTGGGCGGCCGACGACGGCTCGACGCGGACACTGTTGAACTTGTCGCTGAAGACCGTGGCCCGCCCGGCGGCCCGGCGCGCCCACCCCTCGGGCACCTTGACGGAGAACCCGCCGCCCGACGGTGTCCAGGCGACGTACACCTGGTTGTCGGGGATGTCGCCTGCCGGATTCGACTCGGGGGCCGGGGCCGCCGCCGACGCCGACGAGGATGACGAGCCGGAACCGGAGCCGGAGCCGGAACCGGAACCGGCTCCGGAGGAGGAACACGCCACGGCTCCGGTCAGGACCACCAGACCGGTCAGCGCGGCGGACAAGATTCGACGCATGGGAACACCTCTGCGCGGGGATCGGAACGAGCCGGTCGGAATACCGCCTCTTCCCCGACGCTAGAAACGACGTGCCCAGCGCCCGCCCCTCAGCCGGTTAGCGCGCGGTAAACGTCCGCTCGGGACCCCGCGACCTCCGGGACCCCCGCGACCCCGCGACACCCGCGACCGTGCGCGTCGTGTCCGTCCGGATCAGCGGTCAGCGGACCATGTCCACGAAGACCGGGTTGGTGTACAGCCAGGTGTCCAGCCACGGGTCGCCGTCGCCGGGCGCGTGAGGAATCGGTCCGTGCGGGTCGACGGCCGCACCGAGTAACCCGGGTCCATGGCGCTTGCCGTCGCTGCCGCGCAGCCGGAGGTAGCAGGACTCCTCGGCCCTCCCCAGCGGGATACGCAGGGTGTACCGGCCGCGGCGTCCCTCCACGTCCGAGGTGTGCACCACACGGGTGTCGGGCGCGCGCCAGGTGTCGGCGTCCTTGACCGGGCGCCGTGCTCCGTGCTGACCCGTACGTCGATGCTGTCGACGAGCTGGCCGTGGTCGACCCATACGCGGCCCGCGCGTAGTCCCTCCATCACCTGCCGGTAGCCGTGCCGGGTCACCCCGACATGCGTCCGGCTGAACTGCCCCGGCCAGAAGTCCCCGCCCGGCTGCGGCTCGTTGGTGTTGACCGGGTCGGGCAGATGTCCGACGTTGTCGAAGTTCCGGCCGGACAGCCAGTCCCCGTTCTTCCAGGTGTCGTACGCGACACGGTGAACATCCGAGTTGGACGTGATGGAGAACAGGCGGCCCTCGGCGAGCATCGAGTCCCACAGCCCGCCGACGGTCGCGGTCGCCCAGTCGAAGCCGCCGTACGTCACATAGGCGGCGGCCGGATAGCCAGGCCAGGAGTCCGCGGAGGGGGAGTTCACGTATTCGCCGCGGATGCTGTTCGGCCCGGCCCACCCGGGGAAGGCCCCCGCCTGCGCGCCGGGCGCGCCCCTCCATACCGATCATGATGTCGGGGCCCGCGTCCCGCCAGGCGCGCATCTCGTGCGGGGAGTCGATACCGAGGCGCAGAGGGTGGTTGGCGACCTGGCGGGCCTTCTGCCACGACCGGTGAAGTGTTCGGCTTCCGTCATCAAGGAACTCCTCGCCATGACTCGTGGCAGGTGGGTGCGGCTGGTGGCGGTCGGCGGACGGCGGACGGCGGCCGACGTCTCCTCGCGCGTCTCCCGCTACGACAGCGCCTCGGCCACCACGGAGGCCGCTTCCGCGATCAGCTTGTCGTCGTGTTCGGCTTCCTTCTCGTCGCGGTTCGACATGATCGCCATGACGATGGGGGCGCTGTCGGGGGGCCACACCACGGCGATGGCGTTGCGGGCGCCGTAGTAGCTGCCGGTTCCGGTCTTGTCACCGACCACCCAGCCCTTGGGCACTCCGGCCCTGATGAGAGCGTCCCCGGTGGTGTTGGTACGCAGCCACCGCGTGAGCTGGGCGCGTTCGCCCTTGCCGAGGACGTCGCCGAGAACGAAGGCGCGCAGATCCTTGGCCAGCGCCCGCGGCGTGGTCGTATCGCGTGTGTCGCCCGGGACCCATCGGCTCAGCTCGGGCTCGATGCGCTCCATCCGGGTGACGTCGTCGCCGATGCCCCTCAGCACGGCTTCGAGACCCTTGGGCCCGCCGAGCTCGGCGAACAGCAGATTGCCCGCGGTGTTGTCGCTGTAGCGGACGGTGGCGTCACACAGCTCCTTGAGGCTCATCCCCGTCTCGACATGCTTCTCGGTCACGGGCGAGTTGGCGACCAGATCGTCCTTGGAGTACGTGATCACCCGGTCCATACCGCTCAGGGAGTACTTCCGCAGCACGGCACCGGCGGCCAGCGCCTTGAATGTGGAGGCGTAGGGGAACCGCTCGCCATCGTTGTACGCCACCTCGCGCCCGGTGCCGGTGTCGATGGCGTAGACACCCAGCCGCGCGTCGAACGTGCGCTCAAGTTCGTGGAGTTCACCGGTGAACGGCTTCGTGGCCGGACTCGGCTTCGACGTATCGGCGGACGAGGACGCCACGGCGGAGGGTGCCGAAGGGGCCGCGGACGCGCCTTGGCCGCAGGCCACGAGCGGGACGAGCGCGAGCGAGGCCAGCGCACTGAGAACGGCGCGCCTGACACGCGTGTGCTTCATGGTTCGAACCTCCAGGGCACCCCGTAGCCAGGGCGCATAGGGGATGTGGGGGATGGAGCGGCAGGGCCCCATCCCGGTACGTGGTCGTGGTCATCGGTGCCGGGACCACCCTCGCCTCCGCGCTGCCATGCGGTCCAATACGCTCATGCGCTGTTCCATGCCGATCTGGCATAGAGTGCGGGCTGTGGATCTGGTGGGAGCGTGTCGCGCGTTTGTCAGCGTCAGCGAGCACGGCAGTTTCACCGTCGGAGCGTCCGCTGCCCGGATGTCCCAGTCGGTGGCCAGCCGTCGCGTCGCCGCGCTGGAGGAACGCTTCGGTGAGCAGCTGTTCGAGCGCACGTCGCGGCGGGCCGTCCTGACCCCCTTCGGCCGGGACATGCTGCCGGCGGCCAGGCAGCTCGTACAGACGGCCGAGGTGCTGCTGAACGAGGCGGCGGCCGCCAAGCGCAAACCCTGGCGGCTCGCGGTGCCCGGCATCTGCTCCACGGTCGGTCTCGCCCGTCTCGTCGCCGAGGCACGGGGACACGGTGTCACGCTCGATCTCCGCGTCGCGGCGCCGGCCCGGCGCATGGAGCTCATCCACGCCCAGCAGGTACGTGCCGCCGTGCTCGCGGTGCCCGCCGACGAGGCGACATGGTCCGTTCCGCTCGGCCTCGCCGGTGCCCAGGATCCCGGCATCAAACGCGTGTACGTCGAGACGCTGCGGATCGGACGAGCCACCGCCGGCCCGGCCCGCCGTATCTGGATCCAGCCGGAGGACGACGTGCCGCACATCCGTGATCCGCTGACGCGGCTGCGTGACGCGGTGGGCCTGCGGCCCGCCCAGCTCGTCGCCGCGGCCGACCTGATGACCGCCGCGGCGGAAGTCCTCTGTACCCGCGACCTGTTGCTGTGCTCCCCCGCCCAGGCCGAGGAACTCGCCCTGAACTGGCGGCCCATCGGTGAGATCACGCTCAGCCGGGGATTCGCCCTCGTCGCCGCCGCGGACGGCAATCCACAGCACATCGAGGCACGTCTGGGCGACGCCCTCGCCCGTCTCCTCGGCGCGGGCACCCGGGCGGGCACCCCGGAAGGGGCGGCGGCATGAACACCGAGGCACTGCTCAGTGACATGCGCCGGCAGCTGCGCGACGGCGGTCTGCACGGCTGCCTGCTCGTACGGGATCTGCACACGGGGGAGGAGCTGGGCATCGACCCGGACACCCAGCTGCCCGCCGCTTCCCTGGTCAAGGTCCCGCTCGCGCTGGCGACGACGGAGCGAATCCGACGGGGCGAGCTCGACGGGGCGACGATGCTCGATGTGCCACCCGGGCGGATCACCACGCCGGGCCCCACCGGGCTGAGCCGATTCCGCCACCCCACCCGGATCGCGATCGACGACCTGCTCTATCTGAGCACCTGCGTGAGTGACGGAACGGCCGCCGACGCGCTGTTCGACCTCACCCCGCCCGCCCGGGTCACCGACATCCTGCACGAGCTCGGCGTCCGCGGCCTCACCGTCCGGCACGGCATGCTCGAACTGTCCGACACCCCCGCGGAACGCTTCGACGCGGACCAGGCCCACCTCGCCCATGCCCTGGCCATCGACGCCGGCACCAGCGGCCGGGGACACCGGGTGCCGCAGCTCGACACCACCCGCGCCAACACCGGCAGCGCACGCGCGTACGTCGAACTGCTCCAGGCCCTGTGGACACCCTCGGCGATCCACCCCGAAGTGGCCGAGCGGGTGCGCGACCTCATGAGCAACAACGTGCTACGGCACCGGCTCACCCCGGATTTCAGCTCCGATGCCACCACCTGGTCCTCCAAGACCGGCACCCTGCTCAATCTCCGCCACGAGATCGGCGTCGTAGAACACTCCGACGGTCAGGCCTTCGCCATCGCCGTCCTCACCGAGTCACTGGTCCCGGCGAGTACCCAGCCCGGCGCCGACGCCCTCATGGCGCATGTCGCCCGTGGCCTGCGCGATCACCTCAGACAGCTTTGAAGGCAGGACCTGGCGCGGAGAGGCGGAGCGACGAAGGCGAGCGCCGTACGGGAGAACGTGGCGGCCTCCGCCACGGCGCCGGGGCGAACGGCTCGCGCGTCGCAGGTCTGAGGCCGCGTCGCCGGTCTCAGGCCGCCGCCGTCCCCGCGACACGGTCGCTCCCCCTCGCTCCCTCCGCTCCCCGCATGTCCCAACGCATGTCCCAACGCGCGTTCGGATTGGGGCGGTTGGGGCGGATGTATACGGTTTCCTCACCCGTCCGGCCCACACCCGGCACCCGAAGAGGTGGTTTGGCGTCGGCGCCCCTCTTCCGCGGCGATGGCGTCCGGCAGTCTCCTCCCGTGCCGGACAGTCCGGCCCGAATCGTGTCAGGAGAATTCATGTCGGCATACAAGCTGAACTGGGCCGCCGCAGCCGCCGTTCTCGCGGGAACGATGCTTGTCGCGTCGATGACGCCGACCGCGTCGGCGCGGCCCGATACGGACAGGCCGGTCACGGACAGGGCGGTCACCGTTCAGCAGCTCAGCCTGCGCCTGGCTTCCGACCCCAGCCAGGTGGCCAACGTGAAGGGCGGCGGCAACGCGAACGGTACTCCGGTCATCCAGTGGCCCTGGTCCGGCACCTCGAACGAGCGCTGGGAGGCCACGGCCAAGGGCGGCGGCTACTACCAGTTCGCCTCCCGGGAGAGCGGAAAGTGCCTGAACGTCAAGGGCGGTGGCAACGCCAACGGCACCGAGGTCATCCAGTGGACCTGCGGCAACGACGCCAATGCCCTGTGGAAGTTCGTAAGGAAGGGCATCGGCTACGAGCTGGTCGTCAAGTCCAGCCAGAAGTGCCTGAACGTCAGGGGCGGTGTCGGCAAGGGCAATGCCCTGATCCAGTACACCTGTACCGGCGTCGACAATGACATCTGGCTGCCCGTCTGGGAACACTGACGGCCACCCCGCGCCGCACCGGTCCGGCACGCTGACGAGCGGCGGGACGCGCGTCGCGGCTGACCCCGAGATCGGCTCATAGGAGGGCCGCCGACACCGTCGGCGGCCCTTTTCCGCTGCTGAGCACCGGGCGCCGGCCAACCGCCTCAGCGGCGGGCCTGGACGAGCGCGTGTGTGCCGCTGGTGCGCCACGGCTTCCCGCTCGCCTCCAGGCCATCCAGCGTGCGGGCGTCGAGGCCGACGATCACATCGGACTTGAGGGTGCGCAGCGCGGCCACGGGACCGGGGAAGTACGCGGTACGTCCGGCGAACGAGGACATCGGCGCCCAGTACCGATCGCCCACGAGACGGCGGTAGTTGAGGTCGCCCTTGAGGATCGTCACGGTGGCGCCCGCGAGGTCACGGCGCAGATCGTCCGGCATCGCGCTGTACGGCAGCGGCGCCCGGAAGAAACCGTGCGCGCGCACCGCGAGCCGCCCGCCCGCCATCGCCGACCAGAGCCGTTCGCCGATCCCGGCCGCGTATCCGGAGGACGCCACGAGCCGCCGCAGACTGTCGATGACGTCCGTCATCGTCGCGTCGGAGACGTAATACGGATACGGCTTGACGTGCAGGACGACGCGGGAGGCGCGGTCGGTGTGGAGCAGATGGTCGAGCAGCACGAGATCGGGGATGAGTTCCCGGCCGGCGTTGTCGGCGATCAGATGTACCGTACCCGCCGCGCCGACGGGCAGCAGGGACCACAGCAGAGGGCCGTCGTCCGCGACGAGGCGCGGGTCCGTACCGCTGTCGGCGGGTACGGCGCCCGAGGCGATCCGGAAGCCGAGGTCGGCGCGGTTGCCCCAGAGCGAGGCGTGCGTCAGCGCGAGCGCCTGTTCGTCGGCGGGACGACCGGCGAGGCCGTCGAGAGCGGCGAGTTCGTCGTCCACCGCCGTGCCGCGCAGCTCGGCGTCCTTGAACGGGGCGAAGGGGTCGACGCCCCGCCACGGGCCCTCGGTGAAGTAGCCCATGGCGTCGAGGAGTACGCGGTAGAAGTAGCTCTCGGACCACAGGAACGGTACGTCGAACCAGGACCGGCCGAACCAGGAATCCCCGGCGGAGTCACGCCCCCAGGCCTCCCACTGGGCCCGGTCCTGCGCGTCCGGGGCGAGTGGACCGATCACCCCGTCGGTGACCGAGCGCAGCAGGGCGTCGAGCGCCCGGTGCTGTGCGGGGGTACAGGGAAAGGCATCGCGTACCTGCTGGATGAGCGCGGGATGGCGGTCTGCCAGTACCCCCCGGGCGAAAGAGCCCGGCTCATTGCCCAGGATCACCGGTGCGTCGTCTGCTGCGGGCATCGCCTTCACGTACTCCTCGATCGGCCGTCCGGCGCGGCCCCGTCGAGCCGCCGTCGTCGTCGTCGGCCGTCCCGGGGACCACCACCGCACCGTATCGGTGGCGGCTCACGCGGCTCACGCGGCTCACGTGGCTCACGCCCACAGCGCCCCGGCGAGGGCGACCCCTGCGAAGGCCGCGCCCAGCCCGGCCACCACGCTGCCGAGGACATTCGCGGCGGCGTACAGCTTCGCACCGTCCTCGGCGAGCCGCAGCGTCTCGTAGCTGAAGGTCGAGTACGTCGTCAGCGCGCCGCACAGGCCGGTGCCCACGAACAGCTGCGTCCGCGAGGACGCGGCACCGGCGGCGACCGCGCCGGTCAGCAGCCCGAGGATCAGACAGCCCACGACATTGACGGCGAAGGTCCCCCACGGGAAGACGGTGTCGTGTCGGCGCTGGATACTCCGGTCGGTCAGAAAACGCAGCGGGGCGCCGATGGCCGCTCCGGCCACGACCAGCAGCCAGTTCACCGTGCCTCCCGCCGGCCGGCATGACGGACGACCTCGCAGCTCTCCAGCGTGACCAGGCCCTCGCGGACCAGCTCGTCAAGACGCGGGAGGAAGTCCCGGATCTTCTCCTCCCTGTCCACGATCACGATCGCGACCGGCAGGTCCTCGCTCAGCGACAGCAGCCGCTGCGTATGGATCAGCGAGGACGCGCCGAACCCCTCGATCCCGCGGAACACACTCGCGCCCGCCAGCCCGGCCTGGTGCGCACGGTGCACGATCTCCGTATAGAGGGGTCTGTGGTGCCACACATCGGATTCGCCGATGAGGACCGTCAGCCGCAGGGCGCTGCCCATCAGCCCGTTCATGTCTGCCTCCACGCGACTACGCGGCGCGTCAGCCACACCGCACTCCACACCGAGGCGAGGGCCGCCACCAGCGTCAGTCCCAGATACGCCATGCCTGTGGCGGGCCGCCCCGAGCCCACCAGGAGCCGGATGTCCACCGCGTACGTCGAGAACGTGGTGAACCCGCCCAGTACGCCGGTCCCGAAGAACGGTCTCACCAGCCGGTGCGCGGCCCACGCCTCGCTGATCACCACCATGAAGACGCCGATCACCGCGCACCCCACCACGTTCACGGTCAGCGTCGTCCACGGAAAGGCGCCGGGAGGGGTGGGCCACAGGAGAGACGCCCCGTAGCGGGCCGCCGCGCCGACCGAACCGCCGAGCGATACGACGGCCACCACCGGCCAGAGCGCTCCCGCCCGCGCACGCCACTGTCCGGTCCTGGCCATGGACGGACCGGGATGGGGACCGGGACCGGGATGGGGACCGGGACCGGGATCGGGTTCGGAACCGGGACCGGGTTCGGTGGGCTCGCCGGGCTCGTTCACCACTGGGGGCCGCGGGCTTTCCATCGGCATACGTCTCCTACTCGCCGGGCACCCGTACGCGGGCGCGCTCCTTCGCAAGTAGGGACCGTTGGCGGTATGGCACCGCGGTTCGGGTACGGCGGGCCCCACCGCCGTGTGGTCGCCCGCCGGGGCCACCACAGACTCCAGGCTAGCGTCACGGCGCGGGCGGCGGCGATCCGGGCCCTGACGACCCCGGTCGCGCTCGGGTCCCGCGGCCTCTCACAGCCCAGGGCCGCCATGACGCATGTACTGGTCGATCAGTTTCGTGCGCGCCACCTCAAGACGGCGGGCCAGGATCTCCGCGATGGAGCGGGTCAGCGCGTAGCCGAGCGCCGGATCGTCCTCGCACAGGGCCCGGACCGCGTGCCCGTCGAACTCCAGGGTGCGCACCGGACTGAACGCCTCCGCCCCGAAGTGCCAGCGGTGCGGCGGGAACAGCCAGGACCAGCCGAGCAGGTCCCCGACCCCGAGCGTCTCGACCATCACCCGACGGCGGCCGGGTACGTACATGTCCAGGGAGACGGCGCCCGAGCGGATCACCCAGAACCGGTCCGCCGGATCGCCCTCCTCGAAGATCCTGGTGTCCTGGGGGAAGGAGACATAGCGGGCCTGTCGCATCAGGAGCTCGCTGTGGCCGGTGGGAAGCACCGTCAACAAACGCGTCGCGGGAGCCATGGTGGGGTACCTCCTTGCCGAACCGCGTGACCGGGCCGGACGGGACATACGGCGCATACGGCCATACATCAGATGGTATCCCCACCGGTATGGCCCGGCGGTCGCCGATGTTGCCACCGCGTGTGACGGATCCGGCGCGGACAGTGCCGGACCGTCCGGCGATCCCGTACCCCGGCCCCCGGCCGAGTCCGGCCCCTCCGGGCTGCGCGATCATACGGATGACGTCGTGGCCTCGGCCACGTCGTGACCCGGACCTTCGTCGTGCACACGAAAGCAGGAGAGTTCGTTGAAGCAGCCTACCTATCTCGCCGCCGCCGACCGCTACGACGGCATGCGCTTCACGCGCTGCGGTCACAGCGGGGTACGGCTGCCGCAGGTCTCGCTCGGCCTGTGGCACAACTTCGGCGGCACCGCACCGCTGGAGAACCAGCGCGCCGTGCTGCGCCGCGCCTTCGACCGGGGCGTCACCCACTTCGACCTCGCCAACAACTACGGTCCGCCCTACGGCAGCGCGGAGGCGAACTTCGGCACGCTCTATACACAGGACTTCCGCCCCTACCGCGACGAGCTGTTCCTCTCCACCAAGGCGGGCTACGACATGTGGCCGGGGCCGTACGGCGAGTTCGGCTCGCGCAAGCATCTGCTGGCGAGCCTGGACCAGTCACTGACCCGGATGCGCGTCGACCACGTCGATCTCTTCTACTCCCACCGGTACGACCCCGACACTCCGCTGGAGGAGACGGTGGGGGCGCTGGACTCGGCCGTACGGCAGGGCAAGGCGCTGTACGCCGGGCTGTCCAACTACCCGCCCGAGCAGATGGAACGGGCCGCCGGGATACTCAAGGACCTCGGTACCCCGTTGCTGATCAATCAGCACCCGTACAACATCCTGGACCGCGGCATCGAGCACAACGGTCTGATCGCCGCCTCCGCCGGGGTGGGCGCCGGAGTGATCGCCTTCTCGCCGCTCGCCCAGGGGCAGTTGACGGACCGTTACCTCGATGGAGTGCCCGCCGACTCGCGGATGGCCGTGGGCCACTTCCTCAAGCGGGACGCGCTCAGCGAGCGGAAGCTGACCCTGCTGCACGCGCTCAACAAGCTCGCGGGCGAGCGTGGACAGACCCTGGCGCAGCTGGCGCTCACCTGGGTGCTGCGTGATCCGCGCGTCACCTCCGTCCTCATCGGCGCCAGCAGTGTCGAGCAGCTGGACCAGAACCTGGGAGCGCTGGACGCCACCGCGCTCGAAGAAACGGAACTGGCCGCGATCGACGCTCTGTTGACGGACGTGTGACGGGACCCCCGACGTGTGACGGGAGGTCCCGTCGGCGCACAGTGGGACCTCCGCCGGGCAGGTGCTTCCGGCATGTATCCCCATATCACATTCCACGTCATCCCAGGTGTTGACGTGCTCCCGAGCCGTGACGGACCATCACATGAGGGTGCTCAACGGGGAGTTGGGCACCGTGGTGTCGAAGGAGCGGTCCATGGGGAAAATGGCCAAGAGCGACAGCGCATCACGTCCCAAGCCGACCACCATCAAGATCCGACGTCTCGACCGGAGAGAGACCACGGGCGACAGCAACTCGACCGGTTCCTGAACGGGCCGCTGTGCCGGGTCGCTATCTCACCGTCGACGAACTGACCTCTCGCGCCCGGGGCCTGGCCGCGGCGCACCCGGACCGCGCCGTTCTGCGGCGTATCGGCTACTCACGGGCCGGGGAGCCGATACGGCTGCTGTCCATAGGGCGGGGGAGCCGGCACGCACTGGTGGTGGCGGGGCCGCATGCCAATGAACCGGTCGGCGGCATGACGGCCCTGCGACTGGCCCGGTATCTCGCCCGGCCCGACCGGCCGGGCCGGGCCATGGACACGACCTGGCACTTCGTTCTCTGTCTCGATCCCGACGGAGCCCGCCGCAACGAGCGATGGCTCAAGGGCCCGATGACCTTCGCCCAGCACTACCGCCACTTCTTCCGGCCCGGCTTCGCGGAACAGCCCGAGTGGCTGCCCACGGAGCCGGGGACGGAACCGATGCCCGAGACCCGGGCCCTGCTCGACCTCCAGGACGAGCTGCGGCCCTACCTCCAGTGCTCGCTGCACGGCGTGGACGTGGGCGGCAGCTTCGTCCAGCTGACCCGCCGGCTGCCCGGCCTGCCGGAACGGCTCGGCCGGTCCGCCGCCGATCTGCGGATACCGGTGGAGCTGGGACCGTACGACGCCTTCTTCTGGCCGAGCCCGGGGCCGGGTGTCTATGACATGCCACGGCCCCAGGAGACGGATCAGTTCCACTCGCTGCCCGCGGCCACCGCCACCTCCACCTGGTTCCATCCGCACGAGTACGGCACCGTCACCGCGGTCGTCGAAGCGCCGATGTGGGGGGTCGAGGAGGTCGGTGACACCTCGGTCCACCCCGACCCGCCCGGCGCTCTGGAGACGATCAGCCATACGCTCCGGCAGGACGCGCTGTTCCTCGTCGGGCTGCTGGAGCGGGTACGGCCGGGCCTGCCCGCCACGGTGGCGCCGCTGCTCGCGCCGGTCGAGGAGTATCTCGCCATCTGCGGCGGGCTGGCGGACGAATGGGCGCCGGAAGCTGCCCTCCGCGAGACGGGCGGACTGCCGCCGCTGAACCGGGCGCGGATCATGGCCCTCCGGATCGCCGCCCGGCGGCTCGTCGTCCGTACGGCGGGAATGCTGCACCAGATGCTCGCCGCAGGTCACGACACGGCGGGCGGTCACGACGCGGCGGGCAGTCGCGACACCGACGTCACCGAGGGCGCGGAAGTGACCGACGTACGCGCCTCCCTGGACCTGTTCCTCACCCGGCGCTGCGACGCGTTCGAAGCGGACTGCCGGGCCCGCTGGATCCCGGTCCACGACCAGGTGGAGCACCAGTTCAGAATCGTGCTGGCCGCCTCCGAGCTGGCCGCCCGGTTCAGGGAGCCGAGGGCGGTACGGGCGTGAAACCGGACCGGCCGCCACCGCCGGTGTCCGGCTTACGGCGCCCCCGGGTCAAGCCCGAACACCGTGCCTACCGCACCGTGGACGGCAACGTACGCATCGGGAGCGTCGTGTACGGGATCGGGGCCGAGGTCGCCGACCCCGACGGCTGGATCTGGACGCTGACCGAGGCGCTCGACGGGACCCGCGGCCGGGCCGAGTCGGTCGACGCGGTGCTCGCCCGTCACCCGGGCGTCGAACGGGGCGCGGTGTTCCAGGCGATCGCCGAGCTGTACGAGGCCGGGTTCCTGGAGGACGCCGAGGCGGAGCCGCCGGACACCCTCACCGACGAGGACCGCGTACGGTACAGCCGCGGGGTGACGCTGCTGCGGTGGATGGATCTGTCACCGCACGCCACCGCCTGGGAGTTACAGGCCCGGCTGCGCTCGGCCCGTGTCCTGCTGCTCGGCCTCGGCGGAACCGGAGGCTTCGCCGCCCAGGGCCTGGTCGCGTCGGGCGTGGGCCGGATGCACTGCGTGGACGGCGATGTCGTGGAACTGTCCAATCTCAACCGGCAGCCCCTCTATCACGAGAGCGACATCGGCCGGTCCAAGGCCACCGCCGCCGACGCGGCTCTGCGGGCGGTCAACTCGCGGGTGGCGCTGAGCACGGAACACCGCGCGGTCCGCGGTCCCGATGACATCGCCGCGCTCCTCGCGCCGGGCTACGATCTGCTGCTGCTCTGCGCCGACCGGCCGCCGGAGATCCGCCGCTGGGCCAACCGCGTCTGTCTGGCCGCCGGAGTCCCGTGGCTCGACGCCGGCTATCGCGGACCACTTGTCACGGTCGGGGTCCACGCGCCCGGCCGGGGGGCGTGCTGGGAGTGCCACCGCGCGGGCGAGGTCGACCGCCGCGATCTGCGGCTCGCCGCCGGACAGGACGAGGAGGCCGCCTCGCCCCGGATGGAGTGGAACCCCGTCAACGCCGTGACCGCCGGTCTCTCCGGCCATCTCCTGGTCCACGCGGCGATCGCGCTGCTCACGGGCGTACCCGAGATGGAACCCGGCTTCCGCTTCGGTCTCAATCTGATGGCGCTCTCCGAACCCGTGGAGGAACGGTACGAGCGCAGACCGGACTGCCCGGCCTGCGGCACACCGCGCGCCGTACGACGACCGGCCTGAGACGGGTGAGTTCGAGGGCCCGCGTCACCTCCCGCGAACGCGTGCTCAGCGCCTCGTGACACCCTGCCGCCGGTAGCCCGCCCACAGCCGCCCGCCCGCCGGTGCCAGCACCTCCTCCGCCAGCGCGACCAGCGCGTCCGCGTCCCCGTCGAGAGCCGAGCGCACCGCCGCCGCCAGCCGCTCCGGCAGCCCCGGCCGTGCCTCGGCCAGGCGCCGCGACAGCCACTTCCCGCCGCCCAGCCACGCCCCCTCCGCCAGCAGGACGAACTCGGCCGTGCGGCGGGCCACTTCGGTGACGATGAACAGCCGCTCGCCCGGGTCGCCGCAGCCGGCCAGATCGTCCAGAAGGTCCGTCAGGGGGTAGCGGCGGTCGTCCAGTTCGGCGGCCGTGGCCCTCGGCGGCCCCGTCGTCACCAGGCGGCGCGCGTACTCCTGGAGGCTCGCACCCGCGCCGTCGCGGTCCACCAGGAGCGTGCCCGCCGCGCACATGAAGAGCAGGGGCGAGCGCCGCTCAAGGATCTCGCGCTCCACATAGCCTTCCCAGCTGTCCCGGGTGTGGACGAAGAGTTCGGCCGGCCATCCGGCGAACCGCAGGGACTCGCGGTACGGGTCGGCGCCGTCCGCGAGCAGGACGACGACGTCCAGATCGGAGAGGGCCGTACGCCTCGGGGTGAGCACGCTGCCGCCGAGAAAGGCGGCATGGGCCCGTGGGTGGCGCTCGGCCACCAATTCCCGTGCCGCCAGGACCGGATCCATGATCTCCATGGCGCCATCCTCCCAGCCGGTCCGGACGGCACGCCGTCGAATTTCGTTACTCCTTGAAGCGCCGTCGCGCAGTCGAACGGCCGAATTCGTGCTGATTCGGGTCCACTCGGGGCGCTCCGGGGCTACCCTCAACACTTGACCTGCGCACTGTTCGAGAAAGCGAGGGATGCCGGTGTATCTGCCGGATGACTCGGTCGCCCTCCCGCTGCTGGAGCGTGAACCCGAACTCGCCGCGGCGGCCAACGCCGTGGACGCACTGTGCGGAAGTAAACGTTCCGGCGGGCTGCTCGTCTACCGGGGCGCCGCCGGACTCGGTAAGACGGCGCTGCTCTCCGAAGTGCGCCGACTCGCCACGGGGCGTTGCGCGGTGTGGTCCGCGCGCGGCGGCGAGACCGTCACCTCCGTCCCCTTCCATGTCGTACGGCAACTGCTCCAGCCCGCGCTGACGGACGCCGGAGCGGCTTCCGAACCGGCGTCAGGACCGGCGTCAGGACCGGCGGACGGTCCCGCGGACGCGCGGGAACTGCTCGGCGACCGGTACGAGATCGTCGGCCCGGCCCTCGGTATAGCGCCACCGGGCGAACAGCACGCCGACCCGCAAGGGGTCAGGGACGGGCTGGACGCCCTGGTGGAACGGCTCGCCGCGGTCCACGGACCACTCGTCCTCCTCGTGGACGACGCGCAGTGGGCCGACCTGGAGACCCTCGCCTGGCTCGCCTCCTTCGCCGAGCGCCCGGCCGGCGGGCTGCCCGTCCTCATCGTCGTCGCGTACCGCACCGAGGAGGCCATCGGCGAGACCGAATGGTTTCTCCAGAAGATCGGAGCGGCGGCGAAGCTGCTCGTCACGCTGAGCGAGCTGACCTCCGACGCGACGGCCGAACTGGCCCGCGCCGCCCTCGGCGAGCACGCGGACGATCCGTTCTGCCGTGAGGTCTGGGCGGTGACCGGCGGCAACGCGTACGAGACCGTCGAACTGCTCGCCAAGGTGCGGGACAGCGGCCTCGAACCCGTCGAGGAGTTCGCCGGCGAGCTGCGCGCCCTCGGCGCTTCGGCACGCGGCACCGGTCTCATCGCCCGGCTGGAGGAGCTGGGCACGGCCACCACCCGCTTCGCCTGGGCCGCCGCCATCCTGGGCACCGACATCTCACTCGATCTGGCGATCTCACTGTCGGGGATGAGCCACGAAGAGGCCGCCGAGTGCGCGGAACGGCTGCGGGCCGCGCGCATCCTCGTGGGCATGGACCCGCTGGAGTTCGTCCACCCGCTGATCGCGGGCGCCGTCTACCGGGCGATCCCGCCGGGCGTGCGCACCGCGATGCACGGACTCGCCGCCTGGGCGGTCTCCCGCAGCGGCCGGGGATCCGCGGCGGCCGCGCCGCACCTCCTCGAAGTGCATCCGGACGGCGACCCCGAACTGGTCGAGCAGCTGCGCGAAGCCGCCGCCGAACATCTCGCGGTGGGAGCGCCGGACGCCGCCCGGCGCTGCCTCGAACGCGCCCTGACGGAACCGCCGTTGGAGTCCGTACGGCCACAGGTGCTGTACGAGCTGGGCTGTGCCACGCTGCTCACCTCACCGGCCACCACGGTCGGACATCTGCGCGCCGCGCTCGACACCGCGCAGCTGGACGCGGGCCTGCGCGTGGATGTGGTGTTCCGGCTCGCCCAGGCGCTGACACACAACAACCAGACCGGTGACGCCGCGCATGTGGTGGCCACCGAGGTCGCGCGCACCGAAGAAGGACCCGCCAGGATGCGGCTCCAGGGCGCACACTTCCTGTGGGAGGGCGTGCAGGCCATCGAGGAGAACGGCCCTGAGCGCTCACGCCGGCTCGCCCGGCTGGCGGACGGCCTCACGGGACGTGACAACACCGAACGGGTCCTGCTGATGCTGCGCGCGTTCGACGGTACGGCCCGGGGCGAGAGCGCGGAGGAGAACGTCCAGATCGGTGAACGCGCCCTGATCGACGGCCGGTTGCCGCCCGGCGTCGGCTGGGCCGACACGGCGTGGGGCTTCGAGCCACCGGCGCTGCTCGGTCTCTCGTATGCCTTCGCCGACCGGCTCGACCGCGCCGAGAGCCTGTTCCAGGAAGGGCTGCGGGCCTTCGAGATCTCCGGCTGGAGCGGTGGCCATCTGGCCTTCGCCCATGCCCTCGTCGGCTACGGCCACCGCAGACGCGGCCGGCTCGCGGACGCCGAGACGTATCTGCGCGAGAGCCTGCGGCTGGCCGACCGGGTCGGCAACGGTCTGCCGATGCACTGGGACGCGGCGTGCATGCTGATCGACACACTGCTCGCACGCGGCCATGTCGACAAGGCCCTGGAGGCGGCCGAACGGCACGCGTTCGCCCCGCCGTACTCCTCCTCGATCGTCATCCCCGACGCGCCGTGCGTCCGGGGCCGGCTGCTGCTCGCCCTCGGCCGTACGAAGGAGGCCGTCGTCGAACTGGAAGCGGCCGGGCAGGCGTTGATGGCCCGTGGCCGTCACAACATCGTCATGGCTCCCTGGGCGTGCGACCTCGCGCGTGCGGTCGCCGACGACGATCCGCGCCGCGCGGCCCATCTCGCCTCGTACGCCAGGGACCGGGCGGAACGCTTCGGCACGCACACCGCCATCGGGGTCGCGCTGTGCTGCGCCGCGTCCCTGAAGGAGGGCGCGGAGAAGGTCGGGCTGCTGGCGCAGGCCGTCGCTCATCTGGAAGCCTCACCCTCCGCGTACGAACTCGCCGTCGCCCGGGTGGAGTACGGCATCGCCGCCGGTTTCCCGGCCGAGCTGGCCTGTGGGCTCGAACTGGCCGAGAGCTGTGGCGCGGACGGTCTGGCTGACCGGGCGCGCCGGGCGATGGACCCCCGCCCGGCGCCCCGCTGACGTCCCTTGAGGATCGCGGGCCCCGCGTCGACGTCGGAAGGTACGCTCCCTCGGGCGACCGCCGTCACGTACGTACAGGAGACCGGACCCCTTGTCAGAGCTACCCGACCCCTCGGACTCCGCCCTCCGCGAGGGCGCTCACGGCCCCGGTCCTTCCGGCCTCGATCTAAGGGCCGACTGCGCGAACTGCTTCGGGCTCTGCTGTGTCGCGCTGACCTTCTCGGTCTCGGCGGACTTCCCCGTCGACAAGGACGCCGGAGAGCCCTGCCGCAATCTGCGGACGGACTTCCGCTGCGGGGTCCACCGCACCCTGCGGGAGCGGGGCTTCCAGGGGTGCACGGTCTACGACTGTTTCGGCGCGGGCCAGAAGGTCTCGCAGCGCACCTTCGGCGGACGGGACTGGCGGCAGGCGCCGGAGACCGCGGAGCGGATGTTCGCCGCGCTTCCCGTGATGCGGCAGCTCCAGGAACTGCTCTGGTACCTCGACGAAGCCCTCGCGCTCGAACCCGCCCGTACCCTTCACGACGCGATCCGCCGCGCCCTGGACGAGACCGAGCGCCTTACCCGAAGCGCCCCCGAGGCCCTGCTCGAACTGGACGTGGCGGCGCGGCGCGCGGCCGTCAACACCCTGCTGCTGCGTACGAGCGAGCTGGTGCGGGCCCAGATCCGGGGCAGGCGGAAGAACCGCAGGGGCGCCGACCTCTTCGGCGCGAAGCTCAAGGGCGCGGATCTGCGCGGCGCCGATCTGCGCGGGGCGTATCTGATCGCCGCCGATCTGCGGGGGGCCGATCTGCGCCTGGCCGATCTGATCGGCGCCGACCTGAGGGACGCGGATCTGCGGGGCGCCGATCTGACCGGCAGCATCTTCCTCGTCCAGACCCAGGTCAACGCGGCGAAGGGGGACGCCGCGACCAGACTCCCGCCGGCACTCACCCGCCCCGCTCACTGGTAGGCCCCGCTCAACGCTCAGGCCCCTCTCGACGGGCGGGTGTCCGGCTCCCCGCCGAGTATCGCGCTCAGTGGATGATCTCTTCCTCCTCCGGCCGCCGCCGGCCCGAACGCCGTACGACGAAGAGTCCGACGGCCGCGAGACACGCCGAGCTCACGAAGGCCGCGGGCACCAGATAGCCCGCCCCGGAACCATCGCCCTCCGCCCGCGCGACGCTCACGGACCGCGCTCCCGGCGCTGCCCCCGCCACCTTCGCCATCGGACTCGACCCCGGACCCGCCGGTGCGGGCGAGGTCGGAGGCATCGGCGGGACGGGCGGGGGTGGCGGCTTGAGCGTGCCCACCGGAACGACCCGCTTCCCCGCGGCGAAGCCCCAGTCCAGCAGCTCCCTGGCCTCCTCGTACACCGCGTGGACACCGCCCCACTGCGGGTTCATCACCGTCACCAGCAGCGTGCGGCCGCCGCGCTTGGCCGCCGCGATCAGGGTGTAGCCGGCCTCGGAGGTGAAGCCGTTCTTGACGCCGATCAGCCCCGGATAGGGCTCGACGCCGTCCTCGCCGCTCAGCAGCCGGTTGGTGTTGACGATGCCGCCTTCGCCGGGGAACTCGGCGTCGACGGTCGAGCTGTACCGTACGAACTCCGGGGAGGCCAGCCCCGCACGGGCGAAGACCGACAGGTCGTACGCCGACGACACCTGACCGGGAGCGTCATAGCCGTCCGGGGACACGACATGGGTGTCCAGCGCGCCCAGCTGCTTGGCCTTCTTCCGCATCTGAGCGACCGTCGAGTCCCAGCCGCCGTTCATCGCGGAGAGCGCCCGCACCGCGTCATTGCCGGAGCTGAGGAACACGCCCCGCCACAGATCGGCCACTTCGTACGACTCTCCGCTGACGATTCCCACGGTGCTGCTGCCGGGGCCGATGTCGTCCAGCTCCTCCTCTTTGACGGTGTGCTTGGAGTGTTCGGCCAGGCGCGGCAGCGCGGTGACGGCGAAGAGCGTCTTGAGGGTGGAGGCCGGAGGCAGTTTGAGATGCGCCTCGCGCGCGGCGAGCACTTCGCCCGTACCGGCGTCCGCGACCAGCCAGGACATCGCCGACAGCTCCGGCGGAGCGGGGACGCCGGGCTTGGGCCGCGCATGTGTACCCGGCCGGTACAGCAGCGCGCGGTCGATATCGGCTCCCGGGGCGCTCGCGGGACCATGGGCGCCGGCGGCCGGCCCGTGCGCGGCGGAGACGGACCGGGGGGATCCATGAGCCCCGGGAGATCGGTGAGCTCCGGGAGATCCATGAGTTCCGGGAGCCCCGGAAGTCCCGGGAGATCCGGCTGAGCCATGGACGCCGGGGGAGCCGGCGACCGCGGGGACTCGGGGCAGGCCCGGAGCCCGTACGGCCGGATCGCTGCGGGAGTCCGCGGCGGCCGGCGGGGACGGCGGCAGAAGGACCAGCAGGCCGGTGGCGAGAGCCACCGTGCCGGAGAGCGCGGAGCGCGTCACGGATCTGATGATCATTCAGCCACGGTAGGAACGGACCGCGTCCCGCGCCCCTCACATGAGCCGAGCGGGTGTACTACTGTCCGGTCGGCCCTTCCGGGTTTCGGCCGGCGCGCACCCGTCACGGATAGCGGACCCGATAGCGCAAATGGGTGACGCCGATGCCCTGGGCCGTCGACAGCGGCCCCTCCAGCTCCACCGGGACGTTCTTCAGCTGACCGAAGAACGGCGTCCCGGCGCCGAGCAGCACCGGTACGAGATCGATCCACACCTCGTCGAGCAACCGCGCGTCCAGGCACTGCCGCGCGATCGTGCCGCCGTTGACGGTGACCGTTCTGCCGGGCCCCGCCAGCTCCTTGGCCCGTTCCACGGCGCTCTCGATACCGTCCGTGACGAACGTGAAGGGCGCGTCCACGTACGGCCAGTCCTCCGGTACGTGGTGCGTGAGCACGACCACCGGGCACCCGATCGGGTGATTTCCCTCCCAGCCCGAGGTGAGATCGAAGAGCCGCCGGCCGATGACCAGCGCGCCGGTGCGCTCGACCGTGGCTCGCCACGCCTCCACGCTCACCGGGGACATGGTGAAAGTGAGGTCGTCACGGGCGGTCGGCACGCGCACCGTACCGTTGCCGTACCACGGGAACAGCTTGTCGAAGCCCGTCTCCTCCGGGCCCGCGATATAGCCGTCGAGCGACATGCTGGCGCCGGTGCAGACCTTGTTCGTCCTCATCGGTCGGCGGGCTCCGGCGCGGCGGCCGGGCTGGGACCAGGACCAGGCCCGGAACGGGGATCGGGGCCGGGGTCGGGGCCGGGGTCGTCGAGAACGGAGCCGGTGGCCGTGGCCGCGGCCGGAGTGGCGGCGGCCGGGGCGGGCTCCTGCGTCATCCCGGTCACGCCCGTCATCTCGATCATCCCGGTCATCTCCGTGCCGATGACATCGAGCAGCCTGAGCTTGTCGGCGGCGTCCGTGCCCGGGGCGGCGGAGTACGCGGCGATACGGAGATCGCAGCCCGGAACGGTGAGGGTGTCGCAGTCCACGATCACCGGTCCGACATCCGGGTGATGGATGGTTCTGGTGCCGGTGTCGTGGGAGTCGGTGATACGGGATTTCCACAGCACCGCGAACCGGCCGCTGACCCGGCGCAGCTCCCCGATGAGGAAGCGCAGCCGTACATCGGTGGGGTAGTGGACCGTCGCCGACCGCAGATCGGCGACGAGCGCCGCCTCGAACCGCGCCTCCTGCTCCACGGTCTGGCTGACCCTTCCCGGCTGGCCCGTGAAGTGCAGCCAGGCGGCGTTGCGGCCCCGCCCGGGGACCGCCGCCGGATCCCCGAGCAGCGCGGCCCAGAGCGGGTTCCAGGTGATCAGGTTCCAGGCGGCGTCGTGGACCCCCAGCGGGGTCCCCGGGAGCCGTCCGAGCAGCCGCCGCACACTGGGCGGGATATGGTCCGAGACCCGTCCGAGGGCGGGCGGGGACTGCCCGGCGAGCAGGAACAGATGTCTGCGCTCGTCGTCGGAGAGCCGCAGGGCGCGGGCCAGCGAGGTCAGGACCTGGACCGAGGGAGAGGTCGCCCGCCCCTCTTCCAGCCGGACGAGATAGTCCACGGACAGACCGGTCAGCTGGGCCAGCTCCTCATGCCGCAGCCCGGCCTCGCGGCCGGGCTCGCCCGCGGGCAGCCCGGCCTCGGCCGGGGCGATCCGGTCACGCCAGCGGTGCAGGGCCGTGCCCAGCTCTCCGTGTCGGGTCATGGGGTCAGTATCAGCGCGTACGGCGGCAACCGCCTGATAGCGCCCGGTACCGCCGCCGGGAGCGCCCCCGGCACCCCCTCCGGAACCACCCTCCCGAAGGGCCCCCGCCGCCCCCGCCGTGACATCCGGCCGACCGGTCGCCCCTTCCCCGAACGTCCCCCTCGGCAACAGGGGTTGCGAGTAGTCGCCAACCGCACCCGTACCGCCGTGATCGCGATTACGGTTGATCCGGAACGTGGCGCGTGGCCTCCGTCGGCGCCTCGCCATGGACCTTCGCCGGGGCGCGGGGACCAGGCCCGGCGGATCGTACCGGGGGACCGGGCCTGGTGCCTGGGGACCTGGAGCGGGGACCGGAGAACGGGGAGTGGGGGAGCGGGAATGCTGGAGCCGATGTCACTGGCGGCGATCGCCGCGGTGCTGAGCGCCGTGGGCGCGGGAATGGCCAATGAGGCCGGGAAGTGGGCCTGGGAGTCGGCCGGTGGCCTGGTGCGGCGCATCGTCGGCCAGGAGGTGACGGCGCCCGCGGACCCGGCCGAGCTGGCGGCCGTGGCCGAGCGGATCCATGAGGCGGTACGGACCGATCCCGCGCTCGCCCGCGCCTGGGAGACGTTCGCCCGCACCGCTCCTGTCCCGGGGACGGCCGACGCCGTGCCGGCGCTGCCCGCCTCCATACGGTTCTTCAGGGACCGTCAGGGACCGATGAAGCTCCTGGAGCGCGAGGCCTCGCGCACGGCGGACGGGCGGCCCCGCGTCGCGCTGATCCATGGTCCCGAGGGCATCGGCACCAGCGCGCTCGCCATCCACTGGGGGTGCCGGGAAGCGGAGCGTCTCTTCCCTGGCGGGCAGCTGTACGCGGATCTGCGCGGCGCCTCCGCGAGCACCGCGCTGGACGCGTCCACGGTGCTGCGGAGCCTGCTCGTCCAGCTGGGGATGGCGCGGGACGAGATTCCGCCGGACGCGGCGGGCCGGCGCGAGTCGTTCCGGCGCGCTGTCGCGAGCAGGCGGCTGCTCGTCGTGCTGGACCACGCCCAGTCGGCGGCGCAGGTCCGGCCCCTGCTGACGGCCGCGCCGGAGGTGTTCACGGTCGTGGTCGCGGCCAGGCCGCTGCGCGGTCTGGACGCCCTGCGGGTCCCCGTCGGGCCGCTCTCCGACAAGGACGCGCGTCGGCTGCTCACCGACCTCGCGGGCCGGGAGACGGTGGCGGCCGCCCGCGCCGTACTGCCGCGGGTGCTGGAGCGGTGCGGTGGTTCGCCGTACGCGCTGCGGGCGGTGGCACCACAGCTGGCCGAGCCGCACGGGCTGTCCGGCACGGGTCCCGGCCCGAACCGGCAGGAGGAGGAGCCCACCGTGTCCGACAGCGACCCGGTCCGTACCGCCGTCGAGGGCTTGTACCGCGAGCTGGAGCCCGCCGCCGCCCGGGTCTATCGGCTGATGTCACTGCGCGAGTGGCCCGCGTTCGGCCCGGCGGCCGTCGCGGCCACCGTATCCCTGCCGGAGGCCGAGGCCGTCCGTATCCTCGGCGAACTGGTCGGTCGCGGGCTGCTGGAGTCCGTGGACACGGACCGCTACCGCTACCGTCCCGTGGTCCGCGGCCATGCCGAGGAGACCGCCGTCCGCGTGGACGGCATCCCGGCGTTCTCCGCGGCGGTCCAGCGAACGGTGGACTGGTATCTGCGCTTCGCCGTACGGGCCAGGCTCGCCGCCCTGCCGGGGAGCTGGGGCATCGGCGCGCTCTACGAGGAGCTGGCGCGGACCCCCGGTCCGTACGCCAACGAGGGCGAGGCGCTTTCCGCGCTGGTGGCCGAGCTGGGCAATCTGGTCCAGGCGGTCCACGCGGCCGAGGAGTTCGGCCGGCCCGACGCGGTCTACCAACTGTGCCAGGCCCTCTGGCCGCTCCAGCTGAAGGCGGGGTACCACGACGAACTGCTCCCCGCGCTGCGGGCGGGCGCGCGCGTCGCCGACGCCCATGACCCCGGATCCCGGATGGCCGGGCGTACGCATCTGCTGCTGGCGCTGGATCTGATGGAGCTACGGCGCTACGAGGAGACCGAGCATGAACTGGCCGCCGCCGCACGGGCCGAGGAGCGGTCCGGGCATCTGCGCGGACATGCCTCCTGCGTCGAGTCGTTGGGGCTGCTGAGACTTCGGCAGTGGCGCTTCCATGAGGCGTACGACCGCTTCGACGAGGCGGGGGCGATTCTCGACGGCATCGGTGCCGGGGACGAGGGCGCCCGGGACCTGCCGCGCGCCCGTGCCCTGCTGCACCGGCACCGGGGACGGGCCCTGCGCGGTCTCGGCCGGTACGCCGAGGCCCACGAGCGGCTGGACACCGCGCTGGTGTTCTTCCGCGACATCGCCGAGGAGTCGTACAACACGGCCAGGACGCTGACCGACCTCGCCGAGACCTGTCTGGCCGAGGGGGACCCGGGGGGCGCGCTGCCGCTGATCGATGAGGCGGAAGCCGCGCTTGACGCCGAGAAGGCCGCCTACCATCTCGCGCATCTGCGGGCGCTGCGGGAGCGCTGCCTCAGCTCGCGGGAGTGAGGGGGGAGCTCGGACCACCCGGACCACCCGGCGTGACGGGTGTGGCTGGTGTGACCGACACATGGTGCGGGCCGCTGCCGCCGGTGCGTACGGTCATCCCGCCCGCCGCCAGCTCCTCCCACGTCTTGCCCGCGGCCAGCCAGGCGTACAGGGCCGAGACATACGCGGCGGGGTCGGCGGCGGCGGGGGTGCGGGAAAGCCGCAGCAGTGTGCCGTTGCGCGTACGGACCGTACAGCTGCCGGGACCGGTGACCAGCGCGGCCAGCGCACAGTAGGGATGACGGGCCAGTACCTCCGCCGTCCACTCCTCCGGCGTGCCGTACCGGGGATCGTCCGCCGTGCCGTACCGGAAGATCACATCGGCGAGCGCGCGTCTGTCCGGGTCCAGGGTGTCTTCGTGCACGGCCGTATGCGCGTCTCCGTCACCCGTCGGCTCGGACCGGGGATCCGCGTACCGGCTCACCTCGATCTCACCGGTCCCGAGCAGCCGGGTCACCACCCGCATCGGGGACGTCCGTGTCACCCGCTCGTACGGAGGGAGCGGCAGCGGGTCCAGCAGCGCGGGTTCCTGGGGCTCGGGGATACCGATGAGCCGGTAGAAGTGGCGGCGCAGCAGTGCCGCCGCCTCGCCCGGAGCCGAGGAGACCAGCTCGGCGGGACCGGGACCGGGACCGGGGCCGGTCCCTGACCGACGGCGTTCCGCTCCGTCGAGCAGCGCGTCCAGTTGGGCCCGCAGCGGGGCGTACGGCGAGAGCCGGGGAGCCTGCCGTACGAACGCGGCCACCGGCGACCGCGCGTCGAGCCCGTCCGGCGAAGCCGCGCCCATCAGCACGGGGGTGCCGAGAGCCGCCGCGTAGTAGCTGACCGAGCCGGCGTCCCCGATGACCACATCGGCCGCGATGAGCGCCTGCCGCCATCCGTCCAGCGGATCCACCAGCGCCAGCCCGCCCCGCCGGGCCCGGTCCAGCCAGACGCGGATCTGGCCGGGCCCGTGACCGTGCCAGATATTGGGGTGCAGTACGGCCGCCGACCGGTACTCGTCGGCGGGCAGTTCGGCGGTGAGCCGTGGTAGCAGCGACGGTAGGATGTCCTCGCCGCCGTCCCCGAAGAGGGAGTCGGGGTTCCAGGTCGAGTTCAGCAGGACGAGCCGCTGCCCCGGCCGTACGTCGAGGGCCCGGCGGAAGCGCTCGCGATACGGGAGGCCCGCCAGTATCCGGTCGTAACACGGGTCCCCGGCGAGTACGGCGGTGGGCACCGCCTCGGGGCACGCGGCGCGCAGCCGCTCCAGCTGTTCCGGGTGGGAGAGGACCAGCGCGTCGGCGACGGGCGAGCCGTCGACGAGCAGCCAGTCAGGGGAGAGCCCGAAGACGGGCGGCTGCCCGGTACCGGGCGTAGGGCTTCCCGCTTCGGGCGAAGGGCATCCGGTGTCCGGTGTCCGGTGTCCGGTGTCCGGTGTCCGGTGTCCGGTGTCCGGTGTTGCCAGCCTCTTATTGTAGCCAACGCCATGGGAGAGAACGATCAACTTCTTCGAAAGCGCGTGAAGTTGACCGCCGAAGCTGGCCGAGATCGCCAGATCCACCGGGAGTTCGAGCGCCTGCTCCCATGGCAGTACCGGTACGCCGGTCTCCGCCAGCAACTCGGCGACCCCGGCCCGGAAGGGTGACGAACCGGTCCAGGTGGCGAGCAGTTGCACCCGCAGATCGTCGCGGAACAGTGGCAGGACATCCAGCAGCCGGGTCGCCGAGGTCACGTTGTGCACGACGAACAGCACGAGCTTGCAACGCCCCCGGGTCGCCCAGCGCGCCGAGTCGGCCCCCACCGGCACCCGGACCCAGCCGACCCGCCCCTCGCCCACTGTCCGTGTTCCCCCGTTCCGCCTTGTGGCCGCCGCGTCGACGCCGCCTGTTCCGACCCGCCACGATAACCACCCCTGAGGGTGAAGATCGTTGGCGATCTCTCGGTCGGTCCGCGGAGCCTCACCCTGTCCGATCTCCTGCGGGCGAGCCTGTCGTACGAGCGCGATCACCCGATGATCACCGATATCAGGCCGATTGTCATGCCTCAGCTCCGTTACTCTTCGTGCCTCCATGGAGGCTCAGCGTGCGAACGCGCGAGTCTATGCCCAACGGCATTGCCCGCGCACGAGGTTGCGTGAATATGCCGATGCGCCGATTTCGTCGGGCTAAGCTCTCGCGGAGCGCGCCGAGTTGATACGTAATAAGGCACTTGTTCCCCATGTGCCTTGATCGTGTGAATTATCTGATCTGAATCGACCGCCAGAGGGCTTACATGGTTCGTGTTGAAGCACCCCCGAGTGATCAAGCATCCCCGTCCGTCCGCGCGCTTGTACTCCCCGCCGTCCTGATCGTGGCGGCCACAGCCGGCGCGGTGGGCCTCGTTCCCGACGCCGCCCGGATACCGCTCGTGGTATACGGCGCGGTCGCGACGATCGTCGTCATCTGGTGCGCCGGTGAACTGTCCCGGCGCGCGAGGACCGTCAGCACGCTGCACGAGCACTACGCGTACCGCCTCGCGCAGCTGGAACAGCGTCTCGCCCAGCACGACGAGGAGACCGTACGGCTCGGCAAGGAACTGATGCCGGCCGCGATCCACCGGCTGCGACAGGGCGAATCGCCCGATGAAGTCATCCGCGCTGTGGTGAACGGGGACGAGCGCTACCGCGAACTCCCCACCGCGCAGCGGTCCTTGCTCCGCTCCGTACTGAAGATCGTGGACGACGAGGAAGCCATGCGCGAGTCCGCGCAGCGTTCCTTCGTGAACATCGCCCGCCGCGTCCAGTCCATCGTGCACCAGCAGGCCAGCGAGCTGCGGGAGATGGAAGAGGCGCACGGCCACAATCCCGAGGTCTTCGACGACCTGCTGCGCATCGACCACGGCACCGCGCTGATCGGCCGGCTCGCGGACAGTATCGCCGTGCTCGGCAAGGCCCGCCCGGGTCGCCAATGGCCCAAGCCCGTACCGCTGTTCAGCGTGTTGCGCGGCGCGATGTCCCGGATCCTGGAGTACCAGCGCGTCGATCTGCACTCCATCGCCAAGGTCGCCATCATCGGCACGGCCGTGGAACCGCTCATCCACGCCTGTGCCGAACTCCTCGACAACGCGACCCGATACTCGCCACCGCAGACCCGTGTCCATGTCACCGCCGTCGAGGTGCAGACCGGGATCGCGATCGAGATCGAGGACGGCGGCGTCAGCCTCAGCGAGGAGGCACGGGCGCGGGCCGAGACCATGCTCGCGCGGGCCCAGGCCGGTATCGACCTCAATGACCTGGGCGAGACTCCCCGGCTCGGTATGGCCGTGGTCGGCCGGCTCTGCCAGATGTACAACCTCCAGGTCTCGTTGAGGCAGTCGGCGTACGGCGGTGTCCGGGCCGTTCTCATCGTGCCGCGCGATGTCATCACCACCGGACCCGCGCCCGGTATCGCCCATGGCATCGGCGCCTCGGCGCTGCCCCGCGGCAGTGGTGCCGGACTGCCCACGACGGACGTACTGCGGCCCGCGGACCGGGTGCCGCGGCCGGCCACCGGTCCACAGCCGTCGGCCCCGGTCGCGGGGCCCATGGAGGACGACATTCCCGTGGTGACGGAGTGGACGGAGAACGGGCTGCCGCAGCGCCGCAGCCGGGGCCGCGCCCCGCTCGGCTCGCACAACCTCGGCCTCCAGAACACCGGCCGCGCGCCGGCCGCCGCACGGGGCGACGCCCGGAGCGACAGCCGGCCCCAGGCCAATGGCCCGGCCAACGGCCGGAGCGGGAGCAATGGGTACGGCGGCGGCTACAACGGTGGGCGCGGCGACGTACCGGGGCGCACGCCGGACGGCGCACAGCGCGACGGCGGTACGCCGGAGAAGAAGCCTGGTCCCGGCATCTGGCTCGAAGCGTTCACCAAGGCGGTCAACGGCACTCCGCGTGAGCCGTCGACCGGGACGGGGGAGGAGCCGGGCCACCCCGGTGACCAGGGCGAATCCGACGATGTGTGGGGCAAGGGAGATCTGAAGTGATCCAGCAGCGGGCGAACATGGACTGGATGCTCAAGGAACTGGCCGACGGAGTACCGCAGATCCAGCAGATCGTGGTGCTCTCCGCGGACGGACTCCGGATCGCCCGGCACGGCGGCGACCCGGATGTCGCCGACCGGCTGGCCGCCGCCTGCGCCGGACTGCAGAGTCTGGCCGCGGCCGTCGCCGCCGAAATCCCCTCCAGCGACGGCCGGATGCGGCTCGTCGTCATTGAGATCGGGGGCGGCTTCTTCTATCTGATGGAGGCCGGAGCGGGCGCGTATCTCGCCGTCCTCGCCGACGAGACCGTGGACGCGGGGCTGGTGGGGGCGCGAATGCGGGACATGGTGGTCCGGATCGGAGCGCATCTGACGAGTCCGCCGCGCCATGACGGGCAGGCCGGATGATCACGCCTCCCCGACGAGAACGCCGACGCCCCGAGGCGGATGTGGGGGATCCGGAACGGCTGTACGTGATCACTGGCGGCCCCGACGGCGCCGAGCGGGCGCCGCTCGATCTGGTCACCATGATCGTGGCCCGCGACGAACCCTCGCCGACGGTGCAGCCGGAACAGGCCGCCATTCTGCGGCTCTGCCGGGCACCGCTGTCCGTGGCCGAGATCTCCGCCTACCTCAGCCTCCCCTTCAGCGTGGTGACCGCGCTGCTGACCGAACTCCTCGCGACCGAGCTGGTCGAATCGCGCGCGCCCATCGTCCGCGCCGCACTTCCCGACCGGTCCCTTCTCGAAGCGGTGATGCATGGACTTCAGAAACTCTGACACGATCACGGGGCCCAGGAGCGAGGACGTCCTGCCCACCACGGCCACCTCCGCGGTGAAGGTCGTGATCGTGGGCGGATTCGGCGTCGGCAAGACGACGATGGTGGGCTCGGTCAGCGAGATCCGTCCGCTCACCACCGAAGAGACCATGACCCAGGCCGGGGTGGGGGTGGACGACAACTCCGGTGTGGAGACCAAGACCGCCACCACCGTCGCCATGGACTTCGGCCGGATCAGCATCACCGAACAGCTGGTGCTCTATCTCTTCGGCACCCCCGGCCAGGAGCGCTTCTGGTTCCTGTGGAACGGCCTCTTCGAGGGCGCCCTGGGGGCCGTGGTGCTCGTCGACACCCGCCGCCTCGAAGTCAGCTTCGATGTGATCGGACGGCTGGAGGAGCGCGGCGTACCATTCGTCGTCGCGGTCAACACCTTTCCGGACGCGCCCCACCACCCCGTCGAGGCGTTGCGTACCGCCCTGGACCTGCCCGAAGAGGTCCCGATGGTCGACTGCGACGCACGGCTGCGGGCGTCGAGCCGCGATGTGCTGCTGACGCTGATGCACTACCTGCACTCGCTGGCGCTGCCGACCGCCTGACCGACCGCGCCCGACCGCGCCCGGCCTTACGCGTACCGAGGCGCCGAGCGCCACCCGCGTACACGTCCACGTACACGTACACGTCCACGTACACGTCCACGTACACGTCCACGCACACGTCCACGCACATCTTCCGGCACGTACATCTTCCGGCCTGATCCCTGGAGCGAGCGACCGTGACCACCCCTTATCCCCACCGAACCGGGCCGGACGGCCCCATGGCGCCGCCCCCCGGCTGCCCGGCCCATGGCATGACCGCCGGCGAACTGAACTCCCGTGGCCCGAGCGGCGGCCAGGACACCATAGGGACCGCGCTGGACGGCCGCGCCGCCAGTGGGCTGCGGCGGCTCTACGGCCCCGAGGCCGAGAACGACCCCATGGGTCTGTACGAGAAGCTGCGCGCCGAACACGGCTCCGTCGCGCCCGTGCTGCTCCACGGCGACGTACCCGCCTGGCTTGTGCTCGGCCACAGCGACAATCTGCATATGACGCGCACGCCGTCGCAGTTCTCGCGGGACTCCCGGCGCTGGCGCGCGCTGCACGACGGCACCGCGCCCCCCGACCATCCCCTCGCGCCCATCTTCACCTGGCAGCCCATCTGCGTCTTCGCCGACGGCGCGGACCATGAGCGACTGCGCGGCGCGGTCACCGACTCGATCGCGCGAATCGACCACCGGGGCGTCCGGCGCTATATCAACCGCTACAGCAACCGACTGGTCAACGACTTCTGCCGGGCCGGCAGGGCGGATCTGGTCAGCAGGTTCGCCGAGCATCTGCCGATGATGGTGATGGCGCAGATCCTCGGTATGCCGGAGGAGTACAACGAACGCCTCGTGCAGGCCGCCCGCGACATGATCAAGGGCACCGCGACCGCCAACGAGAGCAACGCGTATGTGATGACCACACTGACCAGGCTGGTGAAGCGCCGCCGTATCGCACCCGAGGAGGACTTCGCGACCTGGCTCACCGAACACCCGGCCGGACTCACCGACGACGAGGTCAGCCAGCATCTGCGGCTGGTGCTCATCGCCGCGTACGAGACCACCGCGAACCTCATCGCCAATGTGCTGCGCATGGTGCTCACCGATCCCCGCTTCCGCGCGCAGCTGAGCGGTGGCCATATGACCCTGCCGGAGGCGGTCGAGCAGACACTCTGGGACGAGCCACCCTTCACCACCATCTTCGGCCGCTGGGCGGTCGGCGACACCGAACTCGGCGGGCAGCGCATCAAGGCGGGGGACGCGCTGGTGGTCGGGATCGCGGCGGCCAATGTGGACCCGGTGGTACGGCCCGATCTCAACGCCTCGATGCAGGGCAACCGGGCCCATCTCGCCTTCAGCGGTGGCCCGCACGAGTGCCCGGGGCAGGACATCGGGCGGGCGATCGCCGACACCGGGATCGACGCGCTGCTGCTGCGGCTGCCCGACATCCAGCTCGCCGTGGAGGAGCGTGAACTGCGGTACGAGGGCGCGTTGATGTCCCGTCAGCTGCTGGAGCTTCCGGTGTCCTTCGCACCGCGTCCGCCGCAGGATGTCACCGGTCCGCCGAACGCGTCGGCCGCCGTACCGCGCCCGCGGTGGCAGGTGGATTCGCCCCGCCCCGACGCGGTGCGACCGCGGCCTCAGGCCGCGGTCCCGTCAGCCGCGGAGGCCGGGACCGGCGCGGCGGGGACACCCGCGCGGGCAACGGGGGTGATCCCGGAACAGCCCGCGGGCAGCGCCCCGCGACGGGCCTGGCGGGCAGTGACACGCTGGTGGCACGGCCACTGACGGAGCGTCGGCGCACCGGCCGGTCAGCGCGCCGGGGCGAGCTGGTCCCACCACCAGGCGATCGTCGGGATCGGAAGCGGTTCCAGGCTGTTGTCGGCCGGCTGCTCCTTCCACCACCCGCCCGGGGTCGCCCGCGGACTCGACGGCACGGAGTAGCGGGGGCAGATCGACGCCCAGTCGAGATGCCCCCGGACGAACTGACCGAGCCCCCGCACATAGCGGCGCAGACCGTCGTCCGCCTCCTTCAGCACCTGCTGGGCCAGCCGGTCGAACAGCACCATCACGCGGTCCCGCATCGCCACCACCCGTACGAGTGCGCGACGCGGGTCGCAGTGCTGCTCCTGGCAGAGGACGTCGATCAGATTCAGATTGTCGTCGGCGCGCAGCAGCTCCTTGTTACGGGAGTAGAGGTCGTTGTCCCAGCTGACCAGCGTCCAGGTGATCTCCGTGAGCGCGCGTACCCGGGAGTCCTGCATGTCCTCGTCCGCCACGGAGAAGCCGCCGACCACCTCGATCATCGCCGTGGAGGGCGCCATCCCGATGGCCCGCATCCACAGCGTGATGTAGTCGTCGAGCGAGGGAAGTTCCGCGTTACGGCGCCAGGACGCCTCCCACACCAGCCCCGAGGTGTAGACGCGCATGGCCTCCGTCAAACGGCGTACCTGACGCGGCGACGCGTACTGCTCCAGTTCCAGCCGCAGCCTGCGCAGCGCGGCGGTGTGCGGTGAGTCCCCGAGCGCCCGCGCGGTCGGCGCCTCCACGGCGCGCATCATGCGCGAGGTCTCCTGGGCCAGCAGATCGGCCGTGGCCTCGGACTCGTCGCACACGCCGTCGTCGAGCGAGAAGAGTACGGCGTGGAATTTGGCCATCAGCGTGAGCGGTTCGAGCACTCCGTACGGCATGGTCGAGGCGGCGAGGCCGCCGAAGTCGCAGACAGCCAGGCGTTTGAGTTGGTGCTCGTCGCTGTCGAGGCGCTGTTGGAGCATCCATCGCACGGTCCGGTCGTTGAGGACCTCGACCGAGGGATGTCTGGCGGGCGGTACGGGGCAGTAGAACGGCACAGCCGGAAGCTGTTGGACCAAGCGCTGTTCCGAGACACAGGTCATGATCGGCCTCCTGATGCGGCAAGGGCGCAATACGTTGCGGGGGTGAGGGGCGATGCCGTTCGGGTGGAGCGTATCTGTCCATGTCGGAACGTCAACAACAGGGCAACTGGCGTGCCACTGGCTGAAATTGACTGATTGTGAACTGACTTGATCAACGCCGATCGAGAGCCGCGGCAACCGCGCACAAGTCCCACAGAGCTCGCGCACCGGCCGCACGCGCGTCGTGCACGGGTGGTCCACACCACTCCGCCGCCGCCCACCGGCCTCCCCGAGCCCCTGCCGCGCGCTACCGGCCGGGTGTTTTCGTCACGGCTCGTATACGGATCCTCCCGGATGCCGTCGCCATTCTGATCGTTGTCACTACGTCATTGAGCGGTGACGCACGGAGACGAATGTACGAGGCTGCCCGCTGCCCGCTGTCCGCCGCCCCCGTACCGGTCCCGGCATGCCTGTGGGCCCCCTCCGGAGAAGAGGCCCACAGGCATGGAGTGCGCCGCTCCCGTCCCCACGGTGCGGCGCCGGTGAGTCGTCGTCATCCGCTCGGACGACGGCCCACCGGTCAGGGGTGCGAGGCGACTCGCGAGGTGGCCCGCAGGCCGAGCGCCGGAAAGACCGCGGCCTCAAGGAAGCGGTGGAGATACGCCTCGTCGGCCTGCCGGCCCTCCACCATCTGCCGGGCACGCATGACGCCCATCAGCTGGGCGGCCACGAACTCCGCCGCGGGGTTGTCGGGCGCGATCTCGCCGCGTGCCACGGCGCGTTCGACCATGGCGTTGATCGCCGCGACCTCCGGTTCGATGAGGTTCTCGCGCAGGGCGCACAGCAGCTCCGGATTCTGGAAGGCCGCGTGGCTGAGCGCGTGCATCAGCGCGGTGTCGCGGCCCGCGCCCTCCACCGCCGCACAGGCCGCCGCCCGTAGGTCCCCGGCGAGGCTGCCCGTGTCGACATCCGCGAGCTTGACGCAGCGCGTGCCGCGCAGCGCCGCCGCGACCAGTTGCGGTTTCGTGCCCCACTGACGGTAGAGCGTGGACTTGCCGCAGCGGGAACGGGCGGCGACGCCCTCCATGGTCAGTGCCTCGTAGCCGCTCTCCCTGAGCAGGTCCAGGGCGGCTTCGTAGAGTTCCAGCTCCCGTTCCGGCGTGATCTTGGAGCGGCGCTGCGGCGTCATCGTCTCTCCCCGTCTCCGTCGCTCGGTCCGATGCGGCTCCGGCGGCGATACGTCGGTGTACCGATACGCCAGTGTACCGATACGGATCCGTATCGGTACACTGGCGTATCGATAGGGCGTGATCCAGACCGCGCCGCCGCACCGCCACGACGTTCCGCCGCGCCGTGTTGTCCAGGTACCAGGTAAGGGGGTCGGGTGATACACGCCCGCACCGGGCCCGCCGCACGGAAGCCGGAAACTTCCGCCCGACCGCCCCTCGTGCGCGAGCTGTCGCTCGTCGCCGGACTCTTTCTCCTCTACAAGCTCGGCAGGCAGGCCGCCACCGGCCGGACCGGCGAGGCCTTCCGGAACGCCGACCGGGTCTGGGACTGGGAGCGCGCCCTCCATCTGCCGGGCGAGGGCGCCGTACAGGGCGTACTGCTGGACAGCGGGACGCTGGTCCACCTGGCGAACACGTACTACGCGACGGTGCACTTCCCGGCGACGGTCCTCTTCCTCGGCTGGCTCTACTGGCGCCGGCCCGGCCACTACCTGTGGGCCAGGCGCGTCCTGTCGGTACTGACCGGGGCCGCCCTCGCACTGCATCTGCTGATGCCCCTCGCCCCACCGCGGCTGCTCGCCTCGTCCGATCTGGTGGACACCGGCCAGGTGTACGGGCCGTCGGTGTACGGCGAGAGCCCCGGCACCGACGCGCTGGCGAACCAGTTCGCGGCGATGCCGTCGCTGCATGTCGGCTGGGCCCTGATGGTGGCCGTGGGGCTCATCGCCGCCACGCGGTCACGGTGGCGGTGGCTCTGGCTGCTCCATCCGCTGCTGACGCTGCTCGTGGTCATAGGCACCGCCAACCACTACTGGCTCGACGCCCTCGTGGCCGTCGCCCTGCTCACGGGCGCCGTGGCGGTCATCGGGGCACCACGTTCCGGGTCCCCGCGGCGCGGCTCCCTGGTCGCGCGCTCCGCCGTCGCACAGGCCCCGCCGGTGTCACCTGTCGCCCCCGTCGCGTCAGGGATCGGCCGATGAACGGGGCGACGGCCGTGGCCGTGGTGCTGTCGCTGGTCTCGGCCGTCGCGTACGCCTCCGCCGCGGTGGCACAGGAGCGGCTAGCGGCCCGTACGGCACCGGACACCGGGCTGTTCACCCTGCTGACCCGCGGCGCCTGGTGGTGGTCGGTCGGGCTGAACGCGACCGGCGCGCTGCTGCATGTCGTGGCGCTGACCTACGGACCGCTCACGGTCGTCCAGCCGCTGGGCGCGCTCACCCTCGTCGCGGCCGTGCCGCTGGGCGCCCGGCGCGCCGGGCGGCAGGTTACCCGGGGCGAATGGCGCGGCACCGCCTTCACCCTGGTCGGCCTCGCGGCCATCCTGCTGGCGGCGGCCGGCAGTTCCCCCGACGAGACGCTCAGCCTGCCGCAGGCGCTCGGCGTCGCGGGCGTGGCGATGGCGCTGGTCGCCCTGCTGACCGGGCCGGGAGCCGGGTCCGGCCTCCGGCACGCGGCGGCCTCCGGCATCACCTCGGGCGTCGCCTCGGCCCTCACCCAGACGGTGACGGTCGCCGCCACCGCGCGCGACGCGGACGCGCTGCCGATGTGGCAGGTGGTGGCCGTCGCGCTGGTGGTCGCGGCCTTCGCTTCGGGCGGTCTGCTGCTGTCCCAGCGTGCCTACCGCGGCGGACTCGGAGCCCCGCTCGCCGTCCTGACCCTGGCCAACCCGCTCGCGGCGGCGGTCATCGGTCTGACCCTGCTGGGGGAGCGCCTGCAGGGCGGCGTCCTGGGTGTGACGGCGGCGCTCCTCGGCGCGGTGCTCGCCGCACGCGGCGTGGTGCTGCTGACCCGTACGGCGGTGGCCGCACCCGCGACACCGACAGCGGCGGCGGTGACGGTGACGGCGGCGGTGACGCCCACGGCTCGGGTGCCCGGGCAGCGGTCCGCCGTCCCCGCCGCCGAGGACGGATGGCCGGGCGCGCGCGTACCCGCGCAGGGCGGCCCGATCCCCGGCCCGCTGCCCGGCCCGCTCGCGGCGCGGACGTCCTGGCGACCGCACCCCCTGAGATCCCGGCGGGCGCTCCGGGAGCGCCGGTGCGCGCGTCGTCGCGGGGACTCCACTTACCGCTAGGCGTACGGATAGACGTACCGACAGCCCCGCGCGGACAGCCGCGCGCACCGACGGCCGGAGGTGTCCCTCCCGCCCGCCACCCGGTCGTCTTCCCGGCGCGCCGCGGCGCGTGAAGCTGCGCTGTTGGGCCGCTTAAGAAATCCTCGATGGACTGAACGGCCGCCGCTCGGCACATTGGTGCCCGACCACCGAACAGTGATCACCGCTCAGAGCCATGCACCACGCACCACCACCCTCCGGGAGCCGCGCCCATGAAGGCACTTGTCAAACAGAAGGCCGAGCCGGGGCTGTGGCTCATGGATGTGCCCGAGCCGGAGTACGGGGACGGTGACGTACTGATCAAGGTGCTCCGTACCGGCATCTGCGGAACCGACCTGCACATCCGGTCCTGGGACGGCTGGGCCCAGCAGGCCGTCACCACACCCCGTGTCCTCGGCCACGAGTTCGTCGGCGAGGTGGCCGCCGTCGGGCCGGCCGTACAGGACGTCGCCGTCGGTGATCTGGTCAGCGGTGAGGGCCATCTCGTCTGCGGCAAGTGCCGCAACTGTCTCGCCGGCCGCAGGCACCTCTGCCGCAGCACCGTTGGGCTCGGTGTCGGCCGCGACGGAGCCTTCGCGGAGTACGTCTCCCTGCCAGCCGCGAACGTCTGGGTGCACCGCGCCGAGGTGGATCTCGATGTCGCCGCGATCTTCGACCCGTTCGGCAACGCCGTGCACACCGCGCTCTCCTTCCCGCTCGTCGGCGAGGACGTACTGATCACCGGCGCGGGCCCCATCGGCATCATGGCCGCGGCCGTCGCCCGGCACGCCGGCGCGCGCAATGTCGTGATCACCGACGTCAGCGCGCACCGTCTCGAACTCGCCCGCAAGGCCGGCGCCACCCTCGCCCTCGATGTCTCTCCCGCCGACATCGGCATCGCCGACGCGCAGCGGCTGCTCGGCCTCAAGGAGGGCTTCGACGTCGGTCTGGAGATGTCGGGACGCCCCGAGGCCATGCGCGACATGGTCGACAACATGACGCACGGCGGCCGGATCGCCATGCTCGGGCTTCCCGCCGAGGAGTTCGCCGTCGACTGGTCGAAGATCGTCACCTCGATGATCACGGTCAAGGGCATCTACGGACGCGAGATGTTCGAGACCTGGTACGCGATGACGGTCCTGCTCGAAGGCGGGCTCGACCTCACGCCCGTCATCACCGGCAGCTACCGGTACGAGGACTTCGACGCCGCGTTCGACGAAGCGTCCTCCGCCCGCAGCGGCAAGATCATCCTCGACTGGAGCCGTCTGACCGCTTGAGCGTCCGACCGCCCCACCGGCCCCCGCAGCGCACCGGGCCCCACGAGCCCCAGAAGAAGGAGCCTTTCATGTACGCGTCCGTCCGGGACGACCTGTCCGCCACCCTCGACGAGATCCGCGACGCGGGTCTCTTCAAGCCCGAGCGCGTGATCTCGACCCCGCAGAGCGCTTCCGTCGCCGTCACCGCGGGCGGCGCCCCCGGTGATGTCCTCAACTTCTGCGCCAACAACTACCTCGGGCTCGCCGACCACCCCGAGGTCGTCGCCGCCGCCAAGGACGCGCTCGACCGCTGGGGCTACGGCATGGCGTCCGTACGCTTCATCTGCGGCACGCAGGAGATCCACAAGGAGCTGGAGCAGCGGCTGTCCGCGTTCCTCGGCCAGGAGGACACGATCCTCTACTCCTCCTGCTTCGACGCCAACGGCGGGGTCTTCGAGACGCTTCTCGGCCCGGAGGACGCCGTCATCTCCGACGCCCTCAACCACGCCAGCATCATCGACGGCATCCGGCTCTCCAAGGCCCGTCGTCTCCGGTACGCCAACCGCGACCTCGCCGAACTGGAGAGCAGGCTCAAGGAATCCCAGGACGCCCGTCGCCGGCTGATCGTCACGGACGGCGTGTTCTCGATGGACGGGTACGTCGCCCCGCTGGCCGAGATCTGTGATCTCGCCGACCGGTACGACGCGATGGTCATGGTCGACGACTCGCACGCCGTCGGCTTCGTGGGCCCCGGCGGCCGGGGCACCCCCGAACTGCACGGCGTCATGGACCGGGTCGACATCATCACCGGCACGCTCGGCAAGGCGCTCGGCGGCGCCTCCGGCGGCTATGTCGCGGCCCGCGCCGAGATCGTCGCGCTGCTGCGCCAGCGCTCCCGTCCGTATCTCTTCTCCAACTCCCTCGCCCCGGTCATCGCCGCCGCGTCGGTCAAGGTCCTCGATCTGCTGGAGAGCGCGGACGAACTGCGGGACCGGCTGAACGCCAACACCGCGCTCTTCCGCCGGGAAATGACGGACGCGGGGTTCGAGATCCTGCCCGGCGACCACGCCATCGCTCCCGTCATGATCGGCGACGCCGCCGAGGCGGGCCGGATGGCCGAACTGCTGCTGGAGCGCGGGGTGTACGTGATCGGCTTCTCGTATCCCGTCGTCCCCATGGGCCGGGCGCGGATCAGGGTGCAGCTGTCCGCCGCGCACTCCACGGCGGACGTGGAGCGGGCGGTCGCGGCGTTCGTCGACGCGCGCGAGGCGATGAAGCGGGAGGGCTGAGCGCCGATGCGGGTGGGGCGGCCGATGCCGGTGGGGGTGGAGTTCCGGGCAGACCTGGCAAAATGGGCCGGGTGATCGACCCCCGGCGGCTGCGCGTCCTGCGGGCCGTGGCGGACCACCGTACGGTGACCGCCGCGGCCGCCGCGCTCTATCTCACCCCCTCGGCCGTCTCCCAGCAGCTCGCCGCGCTGGAGCACGAGACCGGGCACGCGCTGCTGACCCGCAGCGGCCGGGGCGTACGGCTGACCGCCGCCGGGGAGATCCTGCTCACCCACGCGCACGCCGTCCTCGCCCAGCTGGAGCGCGCCGAGGCGGAGCTGGCGGCGTACGCGGGCGGGGCGGCGGGTGAGGTCACGGTCGCCGCCTTCGCCACGGGCATCGCGGAAGTACTGGCCCCGGCCCTCCAGCTGCTCGGCGGGCCGCACCCCGACATCCGGGTACGCGTACGGGACGCCGAGGGTGACGAGAGCCTGCCGATGGTGCTCGACGGGGAGGCGGATCTCGCGGTCGCGGTCGAGTACCGGGGCGCCCCGCGCGAGGACGATCTGCGGCTGTGGCGGGTGCCGCTGTACGCGGAGCCGTTCGACGCGGTCCTGCCCGCCGCGCATCCGCTCGGCCTCGGCACCGTGGTCGAGCTCGCCGAGCTGGCCGACAGCGACTGGATCGGCCCGTACCCCGGCAACCCCTGCCATGACGTGATCCAGCTCGCCTGCGAACTGGCGGGCTTCCAGCCGCGCCTGGCGCACTCCTCCGACGACTTCCGCGCGGTCGTCGCCCTCGCGGGCGCGGGCGCGGGAGTGGCGCTGGTCCCGCGCTCCGCGCTGCGCGGTATGGAGCTGAAGGGTACGGTCGTACGCCCCGTGGCGGGCCCGGCCGCGACCCGCAGGGTCTTCGCCGCCGTACGCCGGGGCGCGGAGGCGCACCCGCTGATCCGTCCGGTCCTCGACGCGCTGGCGCGCGCGGCGGGCGGCCTGACGACGGACTGACGGCGGGACCGCTGGGGGTGCGGGCCCGCCCGCCGGACACGGGCGGGCCGGTGCGCCCTCGCTCCTACTCCTGGGGCTTCGCCTGGATCGAACTCAGGACGGCCGACACGCGCTCCTCGGTGCTCGTCTTGTCGAGGCCGAGCCCGCTGAGTACGCCCTCGCCGTCCTCCTGCTCCAGCAGCGCCAGCAACAGGTGCTCCGTGCCGATGTAGTTGTGGCCCAGCCGCAGTGCCTCGCGGAAGGTGAGTTCGAGGACCTTCTTCGCCCGGGCGTCGAAGGGGACGAGGTCGGGCACGGGGTCGCCGGAGGGCTTCGGCAGCGTCTCGGCGACGGCGGCCGCGATCGCCTCCAGCTGTACGTCCTGGGCGACGAGTACGTGTGCGGCCAGCCCCTCCGGGTCGTCGAGCAGGCCGAGCAAGAGATGCCCTGTGCCGATCTGTGTGTGCCCACGTTCGCGGGCCTTGTTCTGGGACGCGACGACGACGCTCCTGGCCCGCGGGGTGAACCTGCCGAAGTTCTGGTCCGTGTCGGGCGCCGGCTCGTCCTTCGTCACGAACCGCTTCTGGGCGGCTTGCCGTGTGACCCCCATGGACTTGCCGATCTCGGTCCATGAGGCGCCGGAGCGGCGGGCTTGGTCGACGAAGTGGCCGATGAGGTGATCGGCCACTTCACCGAGATGGTCAGCGGCGACGACAGCGCTCTGGAGCTGTTCGAGAGCGTCGCCGTGCACCTTCTTGATCGCCTCGATGAGGTCGTCGAGGCGGACGGAGTTATTGATCTGAGTCGGTTCCACCATGAGGCAACCCTAGGTTGACAGTCCAGCTGGTGTCAACCCGTGGTTGACGCCACGGTGGGGGGCTCAGCCCAGCAGGCTCGGCGCCGCCCTGTCCAGTACCGATCCCACGCGCTCCCAGGTCTCGATGTCCCGCTCCACCGAGGGCAGTTCGGGCCCGTCACCGGTCCCCCAGGAGGTCGCGATCGCCACCGGGTCCTCGCCCGTCGCCGCGCCCGCGGCCAGCGCGGCGGCGCCCAGCGCGACCAGTTCGCCGCTCGTCGGGACGATCACCCGGCGGCCGGAGAGCCTGCGGACCGTATCCACCCACATCCGGCCCTGCGCACCGCCGCCGACCAGACGCAGCGGGCGGCCCGCCACCTCCGGGGCCGCGGGGTCCAGGCCGCAGGCGCGCAGCACCTCGTCCAGCGCGCGCAGTACGGTGACGGCCGCGCCCTCGTAGGCGGCGCCCAGCAGCTGCTGCGGGCTGGTGTCGTGGCGCAGCCCGGTCAATAGGCCCGAGGCGGCGGGGAGATCGGGGGTGCGCTCGCCGTCCAGATAGGGGAGCAGTACGGCTTCGCCGCCCGGTACCGCGTCCTCCCGGTCGAGCCGGAGCAGCGAGGCCACCTTGTCGACGGCGAGCGTGCAGTTGAGCGTGCAGGCCAGCGGCAGATACGTACCGTCCGCCGCCGCGAACCCGGCGAGCGCGGGGGCGTCGGGGCGGGTGCGGGTGGCGGCGAAGACCGTACCCGACGTGCCGAGGCTCAGCACCGGATGGTCCAGCAGCCCGGCGCCGCCGAAGCCGAGACCGACGGCCGCGCTCATGTTGTCGCCGGTGCCCGCGGCGACGGCGATGCCCGCCGGCAGGCCCAGTTCCGCCGCCGATCCCGCTGTGAGCGAGCCGACGCGCGCCGCGCCGGTCGCGGCGACGGCGGGCAGCAGATCGGCGTCGAGACCGAGGAGCGCGAGCAGTTCGGGGTCGTACTCGCCGGTGGCCGTGGAGTACCAGCAGGTGCCCGAGGCATCACCCGCGTCGGTGGCCGCGGTGCCGGAAAGCCGCTCGGTGAGAAAGTCGTGGGGGAGCCGGATGGCCGCCGTGGCCTCCGCGATGGCGGGATCGTTCTCCCGCAGCCACTGCCATTTGGAAGCCGTCATCGAGGCCACCGGCACGGAGCCCGTGCGCGCCGTCCAGGCGTCCGGGCCGCCCAGCGCCTCGGTGAGCGCGGCGGCCTGCGGGGCGGAGCGGGTGTCGTTCCAGAGCAGCGCGGGGCGCAGCGGCCGGCCGCTGCGGTCGAGCACCACCAGACCGTGCTGCTGCCCGGCGACGGCGATACCGGTCACGTCCGAGGCGTCCACCCCGGATTCCTTCAGACCGGCGGCGACCGCCTCGCGCAGCGCGTTCCACCACACCTCCGGGTCCGTCTCCCGGGCGCCGCCCTCACCGGTCACCCGGTGCGGCGCGCGGCCCACGGCGAGCAGCCGGCCTGTGGTGGCGTCCGTGAAAGCCGCCTTCGTGGACTGGGTTGAGCTGTCCACGCCGATGACGACCGGGTTCCGCGACATGGGCGTACCTCCAGATTGAGCGTCGAGGAAACAAATTACGCGATGGCGTGACACACGGGAACCGTGCCGACGATCATCATCCTGTGTCCGTGGGCGTGCGGGGGCTTTTGCGTACCCGCATCCCCGTGCATTATTAGTCATGTCAGGAAACAAATAAGGTCGGCACGTGCCGGACCTGAGGTATCGAAGGCGGCCACAGTCATGACGGAACGCTTCACACCCACCCCCGAGGACAAGTTCAGCTTCGGCCTCTGGACGGTGGGCTGGCAGGGCAAGGACCCGTTCGGCGACGTGACCCGCCCGGCGCTGGATCCCGTCGAATCGGTTCACCGACTCGCGGAGCTCGGTTCGTGGGGTGTGACCTTCCACGACGACGACCTCATTCCGTTCGGCTCGACGGAGGCGGAGCGTGAAGGGCACATCAAGCGGTTCAGGCAGGCGACCGAGGAGACCGGCATCACGGTCGAGATGGTCACCACCAACCTCTTCACCCATCCCGTCTTCAAGGAGGGCGGCTTCACCGCGAACGACCGCGACATCCGCCGCTACGCGCTGCGCAAGGTGCTGCGCAATGTCGACCTCGCGGCCGAGCTGGGCGCCAGGACCTTTGTCGCCTGGGGCGGCCGTGAGGGCGCCGAGTCGGGCGGCGCCAAGGACATCCGCCTCGCCCTCGACCGGATGAAGGAGGCGTTCGACCTGCTCGGGGAGTATGTCGTCGAGCAGGGCTACGACCTCAAGTTCGCCATCGAGCCGAAGCCCAACGAGCCGCGCGGCGACATCCTGCTGCCCACCGTCGGCCACGCCCTGGCGTTCATCGACCGCCTGGAGCGCCCCGAGCTGTTCGGCGTCAACCCCGAGGTCGGCCACGAGCAGATGGCCGGGCTCAACTTCCCGCACGCCATCGCCCAGGCCCTCTGGTCGGGCAAGCTCTTCCACATCGACCTCAACGGCCAGCACGGCACCCGCTACGACCAGGACCTGAGGTTCGGCGCCGGAGACCTGCGCGCCGCCTTCTGGCTGGTCGACCTGCTGGAGAACGCGGGCTGGCAGGGCGCACGGCACTTCGACTTCAAGCCGCCGCGCACCGAGGACTTCGACGGAGTGTGGGCCTCCGCCGCCGGCTGTATGCGCAACTATCTGATCCTCAAGGAGCGCGCCGCCTCCTTCCGCGCCGACCCGCTCGTCCAGGAGGCGCTGCGCGCCTCCCGCGTGGACGAACTGGCCCAGCCGACCGCCCCCGAGGGTGTGACCGCGCTGCTGGCCGACCGCACCGCCTACGAGGAGTTCGATGTCGACGCCGCCGCCGCGCGCGGCATGGCGTTCGAGCACCTTGACCAGCTCGCCATGGACCACCTCCTCGGCGTCCGCTGAGAGCAGAGGCCGCGGGGGCTGTGCCGCGGGCGCGCGGGACGGGCGTACGTCAGCCCGTCCCGCGCGCCTCGCGGTGTACGTACGCCACCGGATCGGCCAGCACCGCCTGGACGACCAGAGCCGCCGCGCCGCGTGCCGCGTCCCCCGCCGAGGAGGACCCGCGCAGCCGCCCGCTGTCGCTCTCCCACAGACCCGACACCACCCGGGCGGTCAGCTCCCGGTCCGCCGCCGGCGAGAGCCAGGGCATCAGCTCCCGGTAGATCCCGCCGAGGACGACCGCGTCCGGATCGAAGAGATTCACCGCGCCCGACAGCACCCGGCCCAGCGTCCGCCCGGCCCGCTCCACGGCGGCGACGGCCTGCGGGTCGCCCGCGTCCGCCCGCAGCCCCAGCTCGGCCACGCCCGGCACTCCCGCGTTCTCGTCGATCCCGGCCGCCCGCAGCAGCGCGGACTGGCCCGCGTACTGCTCCAGACATCCCCGGGACCCACAACGGCACAGCGGACCCTCCGGATCGACGACCACATGGCCGATCTCCCCGGCGAACCCATGGGCCCCGCGCAGCAGGTCGCCGTTGAGCACCAGTGCGCCGCCGACGCCGATCTCGCCCGTCAGATAGAGGAAGGTACGCAGCGGCCCGAGCTCGCCGAACCACAGCTCCGCCAGCGCCGCCAGATTGGCCTCGTTCTCCGAACTCACCGGCAGCGGCGGCAGTTCGGGACGCAGTTCGGCCAGCGCGGCGGCGAACAGCTCGTCGGCGGGAACGAGGTTCCAGCCGAGGTTCGGGGCCTGTCGGACCGTACCGCCCGACACCAGCCCCGGCAGGGCGAGTTGAACCCCGACCGGCAGCAAGTCCTGCTGGGCGGCGGACTCCAGGGTGCGGGCGGCGATCCTGGCGCAGCGGGCCAGCACATCGGTGGGCCGGGAGCCCCGGTTGTCGAGGTGTTCGGTCAGCCGGACCCGGTCGGTGCCGGACAGGTCGACCACGCACACCGACACATAGTCGATATTGATCTCGACGCCGATGCCCGCGGGTCCCGTGCGCGTCACCTTCAGCACCGTGCCGGGGCGCCCGGCCTGACCGCTGAACGTCTTGCCGGACTCGGAGAGGAACCCGCTGTCCAGCAGCTGTTCGACCAGGGACGACACGGCCGCCCGGGTCAGGCCCACCCGCGCCGCGACACCGGCCCGGGTCGCCTCGCCCTCGTCCCGTACCGCTCGCAGCACAAGGCTCAGATTGTGCCGGCGCACGGTCTCTTTGTCGGCCTTCGGGCCGAGGGAAGTGTGGTTGTTGTTCATCTCGCTGACGAGCCTATGTGATCGGCCCGTGGTGGCGGGAGTGGAGCGCCAAGCCGACCGGCCGATCAGTCGGTCCCGCTCCAGGAGAGGACCCGGGGCCGGACGGACGCTAGCCCCGCTGTGCCGGTACCGTCCCCGCCGTGCCGTCCGGCGTCCAGGACGGGGCCGTGCCGGTCAGCTGGCAGACCATGAGGTAGAAGGGGATCGGCGGGGTGTACGGCGTGGGGTCCTCCGGCCAGTGGATCAGCCGGGGGTGCGTCGCGGGTACGGTCGTCCCCGCGACATAGCGGGCCGGGGACGGCCAGGTCAGATCGAGGTCCGAGCCCGCGGGAACGATCCACCACCACCACTCGGCGTCGGCGAAGACACAGCCCTTCCTCGGCAGCCGCGCCATCAGCCGGAAGCCGTGCTGCGCCGGGACTCCCACGGCGTCGCACCCCAGCGAGGCGGGCAGGGTCGGCGGCAGCGGCAGCTGTACGTGTCCGGGAGACGACTCCGTGCGCAGGCCGCGCGAAATGCGCTGCAGCGCGGTCTTCAGCATGACTGCTCCGCTCCTTGTGGCAGTTCCGCCCAGACGACCCGCCCGGGTCCGTATCCCGAGGTGTCGTGGGCTCCCCAGCTGCCGCATATGGACTCCACGAGAAACAGTCCACGGCCGCCCTCGCCCTCGGCCTCGCCTTCCGCGGTGCGGTGCAGCTGCGGCCCCGTCGGCCCGTACCCCTGGTCCTCCACGGCGATCCGCAGCTTTCCGTTGCTCTGCCGTAGTTCGCAGATGACATGGTCGCCCGCGGCGTGCACCACCGCGTTGGTGACCAGCTCCGATACGACGAGCACCGCGGTCTCGCGGGTCTCCTCGTCCACCTCCCAGGTGACGAGCCGGTCGCGGGTCAGCTGTCTCGCGCGACAGACGGACTCGGCGTGAGCCGGCAATTGAAACCCGTAACGGCGGACAACGTTGCCGGGGCACAGGGCTATGAGCTGGGGGGTGAGCGCGTTACCAGGTGCCACGACCGATTCCTAACGGTGGGGGAGCGGCGTTCGCGCGCAAGACCTCTCCCGTGGCAGAGCGCGACAACCGCGTGAACTGGTTCACCGATCCACTCTCCACCCGCCGAGGACACTTGGCAAGTAGCACTCTGAATTTTCCAGAGTGCCGTGTTCTTCGTGGAAGAGACATGGCAGACTGCTGTCAACCGTGCGTGGGGAGGACCCAAAAGTGAGTGAACCGCGGTCCGCCCCGACCGTGGGACAGGTCGTACTGGGCAGACGCCTACAGGATCTGCGTGAGCGTGCCGGCCTGAAGCGTGAGGAGGCCGCCAAACTCCTCCGCGTGGCACCGGCGACCATACGCAGGATGGAGACGGCCGAGGTCGCTCTCAAGATCCCCTATGTGCAGGTGCTGCTCAGGGCCTATGGGATCCCCGAGGCCGAGGCCGACGCGTTCGTCGAACTCACCGAGGAAGCCAATAAGCCGGGATGGTGGCAGCGGTTCCACGACATCCTGCCCGACTGGTTCAGCATGTATGTCAGCCTGGAGGGGTCCGCCGCGCTGCTCAGGGCGTACGAACCGCACTTCGTCCCCGGGCTGCTCCAGACCGAGGGCTACGCGCGCGCCGTCATGAACGCCGGCGCCGTGGGACAGGCGCAGCCGGAGGACATCGAGCGCCATGTGGCGCTCCGGATGGAACGCCAGTCGCTGCTGACCCGTGCGGACGCGCCCAAATTCTGGGTGATCATGGATGAGACGGTGCTGCGCCGCCCGGTGGGCGACAGCCCGGAGATCATGCGGGAACAGATCGACCGGCTGCTCGAAGCCGCCGCCCTGCCCAATGTGACCCTGCAGATCGCGGAATTCGCGACCGGACACCACCCCGGTACCTACGGGCCGTTCGTGATCTTCCGTTTCGCCGAACCGGAGCTGCCGGACATGGTCTACAGCGAATATCTCACCGGTGCTGTCTACCTCGACGCTCGTCCCGAAGTGGCCACCCACCTGGAGGTCATGGACCGGATGGCGGCCCAGGCCGCAACTGCACAACGCACGAAGGACATCCTCAAGGATGTCCGCAAGGAGCTGTGAATGGATCCCATATACAACGGCATGCCCGCCGCCGACCTCGGCGCCGAAGGCTGGCACAAGCCGTGGAGTGGTGGTAATGGCGGCAACTGCATCGAGGCCATGAAGCTGGCCGACGGCAGAGTCGCCGTGCGCCAGTCCGCCGACCCTGACGGCCCCGCACTGATCTACACCACCAATGAGATCGCCGCCTTCATCCAGGGTGCCAAGTCGGGCCAGGCGGACTTCCTGCTCACCTGATCCCCTCAGCCGGACCCGCTCAGCCGGTCCCCCCAGCCGAACCCGCTCAACCCCTGCTTTCCCCGTTCTCCTCTTCTCCCCATCCGCATATCTCCACTCATCGACGACTCATTGACCTGAGAACCGTGGAGCGCACATGACCGGGCATGACCCGATCGACACCACCAGGCCGCATCCGGCCCGGGTGTACGACTGGTTCCTCGGCGGCAAGGACAATTACCCGGTGGACGAGGAGATGGCGAAGCAGCTTCTCGCACTGGACGCCCGGGGTCCTGAAATGGCCCGGGTCAACCGGGCGTTCATGCACCGCGCCACCCGCTGGCTCGGCACCGAGGGCGGGGTGCGCCAGTTCCTCGACATCGGTACGGGCATCCCCACCGAGCCCAATCTCCACCAGATAGCCCAGGAGGTCGCACCCGACTCCCGGATCGTGTACACGGACAACGACCCGATCGTCCTCAGGCACGCCGAGGCGCTGCTGCGCAGCACCCCGGGGGGCGTCACCGAGTACGTCCAGGCCGATGTGCGCGAGCCGGCGAGCATCATCGAGGCCGCCGGCACGATCCTGGACCTCACCCGTCCGGTCGCGCTCTCGCTCGTCGCGCTGCTCCACTTCGTCTCGGACGAGGACGGCGCGTACGAACTGGTGCGCCAACTGCTCGACCCGCTGCCGTCCGGCAGCTATCTTGTCGTCTCCCACGCCACGGGCGACTTCGACCGGGAGAGCTCGGACCAGGCCCGTGCGCTGTACCGGCAGCGTGGTCTGACCCTGGCCCTCCGTTCGCGGGACGAGTTCGCCGCGTTCTTCACCGGGCTCGATCTGGTCGAGCCCGGGGTCTCGCTGGCCGCCGACTGGCGTCCGGAGCTGGGTGAGGTCGTGCCGGTCCCCGGCAACGAGCCGATCCCGGGGTACGCGGCCGTGGCACGCAAGCTGTAACCGGTAACGGGGGCGCGGCGTCGCAGCACTATTCAGGTGTGCTGCGACGCCGCGCGCAAGTCATGCGGACGCCGCGCGCGAGTGGCTTTCTCCGCTTTCTCAGGCGCCCACTCGGCGTTTGTTCCAGACGTCGAAGCCGACCGCGGCCAGCAACACCAGCCCCTTGATGACCTGTTGGTAGTCCGTGCCGATGCCCACGAGCGACATGCCGTTGTTGAGCACGCCGAGCACCAGCCCGCCGATGATCGCGCCGAAGACCGTGCCGACGCCGCCGCTCATCGAAGCGCCGCCGATGAACGCGGCCGCGATGGCCTCCAGTTCGAAGTTGATCCCGGCCTGGGGCACACCCGCGTTGAGCCGGGCCGCGTAGACGATTCCGGCCAGCGCCGCCAGTACCCCCATATTGACGAAGACGAGGAACGTGACGCGCCTGTCCTTGACCCCGGACAGCTTCGCCGCGGCCTGGTTGCCGCCGAGCGCGTACACATGACGGCCGACGACGGCGTTGCGCATGACGTAGCCGAAGCCGATCAGCAGCGCCGCGAGCAGCAGCAGGACGACCGGCACCCCGCGGTAGCTGGCCAGCGTCATCGTGAAGGCGAGTACGGCGGCGGCGAGCGCCACGCACTTGACGAGGAAGAGGTTACGGGGAAGCACCTCCAGGTCGTACGCCCGCTGCCGGCGCCGGTCCCTGAACTCCTGGAACAGCGCGAACGCCAGCAGCGCCAGCCCCATCAGCAGTGTCGGATTGTGGTAGTTGGTGGCCGGGCCGATCTCGGGCAGATAGCCGGTCGAGATCTTCTGGAAGCCCTCGGGGAACGGGCCGAGCGAACGCGACCCCAGGAAGATCTGCGTACCGCCCCGGAACAGCAGCATCCCGGCGAGCGTGACGATGAATGACGGAATACCGACATACGCGATCCAGAATCCCTGCCAGGCCCCGGCGACCGCCCCGATGAGCAGTCCGAGGACCAGCGCGAGCACCCACGGGATGTCGTGCTCGACCATCATCACCGCGCAGGCGGCGGAGACGAACGCGGCCAGCGAGCCGACCGAGAGATCGATATGGCCCGCGATGATGACGATCATCATGCCGATGGCGAGGACCAGGATGTAGCTGTTCTGGAGCACCAGATTGGTGACGTTGTTCGGCTTGAGGAGGACGCCGTCGGTCCAGATCTCGAACAGGACGACGATCAGGCCGAGCGCGATCAGCATGCCGTACTGCCGCATATCGCGGCGCGCGGCCTCCAGCAGGAGCGCCCCCGTACCGCTCCGCCCGGACGGGGGCGACGGTGGGGATTCCTTCGGTGTGTCGCCCTTCGGCGTACCGGTGGTGACCGGACCCATGTCGACTACCTCGTGTTCTTGGTCATGTGACGCATCAGGACTTCCTGGGTCGCTTCCGCCCGAGGGATCTCACCGGTGAGCCGGCCCGCCGCCATCGTGTAGACGCGGTCGCACATGCCGAGCAGTTCGGGGAGTTCGGAGGAGATGAGGATGATGGCCTTGCCCTCGGCGGCGAGCCGGTCGATGACGGTGTAGATCTCGTACTTCGCGCCGACATCGATCCCGCGCGTGGGCTCGTCGAGGATCAGCACCTCGGGTCCCGCGAAGATCCATTTGCTGAGGACGACCTTCTGCTGATTGCCGCCCGACAGCCGGCCGGCCTGTTCGAAGACCGTCGGCGCCTTGATGTTCATCCTCGCGCGGTACGACTCGGCGACCCGCGTCTCCTCGTGCTCGTCGACCACCCCATGTCTGGCGACCTTCGACAGGGCGCTCAGGGTGATGTTCCGGCCGATGGTGTCGATGAGATTGAGCCCGTACCGCTTGCGGTCCTCGGTGACATACGCGATGCCGTGCGCGACGGCCTCCGGCACCGTCCGCGTACCGATCTCCCGGCCGTCCTTGAGTACGGTCCCGCTGATGTTCCTGCCGTACGAGCGGCCGAAGACACTCATCGCCAGCTCGGTGCGGCCCGCGCCCATCAGCCCCGCGATCCCGACGATCTCGCCCCTGCGCACCTGGACCGAGACACCGTCGACGACCTTGCGCTGCTGGTCGATCGGGTGGTGCACCGTCCAGTCGCGCACCTCCAGCGCGGGGTGGGCGGCCGGATCGCCCTCGTAGGGGGTGCGTTCGGGAAAGCGGTGGTCGAGATCGCGGCCGACCATGCCCCGGATGATCCGGTCCTCGGTGGTCGACCCGGCCTTCACATCAAGGGTCTCGATGGTCCGGCCGTCCCGCAGGATCGTGACGGAGTCGGCCACCTCCGCTATCTCGTTCAGCTTGTGCGAGATGATGATCGAGGTGATGCCCTGCTCCTTCAACTCCCTTATCAGCAGCAGGAGCTGGGCGCTGTCGCCATCGTTGAGCGCGGCGGTCGGCTCGTCCAGGATCAGCAGCTTCACCCTCTTGGCGAGCGCCTTCGCGATCTCCACGAGCTGTTGCTTGCCGACCCCGATATCGGCGACCCGGGTCCCCGGACGCTCGTCCAGACCCACCCGCTTGAGCAGCGAGGCGGCGTGTCCGAGGGTGTCGTTCCAGCTGATGAAGCCACGGGTGGCGTGCTCGTTGCCGAGGAAGATGTTCTCCGCGATCGACAAGTAGGGGATCAGGGCCAGTTCCTGATGGATGATCACAATCCCCTGGGCCTCACTGGCCCTGATGTCGCGGAAGGCGCAGAGAGAGCCCTCGAACAGGATCTCCCCGTCGTAACTGCCGTACGGATGAACCCCGCTGAGCACCTTCATCAGTGTCGACTTGCCCGCGCCGTTCTCACCGCAGACGGCGTGCACCTCGCCCCGGGCGACCGTGAGGCTGACATCGGAGAGCGCCCTGACCCCCGGGAAGGTCTTCACGATGGAGCGCATCTCCAGGACCGGGGCCGGCCCGTCGGGGTGGCCGTCGGTCATGACAGATCACTCGCCTTGATATAGCCGGAATCCACCAGCTCCGCCCGGTAGTTGGACTTGTCGACGCTGACCGGATCGAGCAGATAGGACGGGACGACCTTCACCTCGTTGTCATAGGTCTTCTCGTCATTGACCTCCGGCTTCTTGTCGTTGAGCACGGCGTCCGCCATCCGCACGGCCTGCTTGGCCAGCGCGCGGGTGTCCTTGTAGACCGTCTGCGTCTGCTGGCCCGCGATGATCGACTTGACCGAGGCGATCTCCGCGTCCTGCCCGGTGACCAGCGGATACGGCTGGGCCGCCGTACCGTAACCGTCGGACTTGAGCGCCGACAGGATGCCGATGGAGATGCCGTCGTACGGCGAGAGCACCGCGTCCACCCGCTGCGATCCGTACGCCCCGGTCAGCAGGTCGTCCATCCGCTTCTGCGCGGTGCCGCCGTCCCAGCGCAACGTGGTGACCTGGTCCAGCGCGGTCTGCCCGCTCCGTACGACGAGCTGCTTCCCGTCGATGTACGGCTTGAGGGTCTTCCACGCGCCGTCGAAGAAGTAGCGGGTGTTGTTGTCGTCCGGCGAACCGGCGAACAGCTCGATGTTGAACGGGCCCTCCTTGCCGCCGTCCTTCAGACCCAGCTTCTCGATCAGGTAGGTGGCCTGGAGGACGCCGACCTTCTCGTTGTCGAAGGACGCGTAGTAGTCGACGTTCTTCGTGCCGAGGATCAGCCGGTCGTAGGAGATCACCTTGATGTTCCGGTCGGCCGCCTGCTGGAGGACATCGCTGAGGGCCCGGCCGTCGATGGCCGCGACCACCAGAACGTCCACGCCCTTGGTGATCATGTTCTCGATCTGGGCGACCTGTTGGGCAACGTTGTCCTCGCCGTACTGGAGGTTGGTCTCGTAGCCCAGCTTCTCGAACTGGGCGACCATGTTCGCGCCGTCGGCTATCCAGCGCTCGGACGACTTGGTCGGCATGGCGATACCGATGGTGGAGCCCGCGCTGTCCTTCGTGTCGTCCTTGCTGCCGCCCTCGCTGTTCTGCCCGCAGGCGGCGAGGGAGAGGACCAGCGATACGGCGGTGACGGCGAGTGCGGCTCGGCGAGTGCGCATGGGGGCATCAGTCCTTGTCCGGGGTCGTGGCTGGTACGAGGTCCTGGCTGGTCTTGGTCCTGGCCGGCCTGTGGTCATGGCTGGTCCGGGGTCAGGGGAAAGCGGCTGAGCGGACCGGGCAGCCGGGAGCCGAGCGGCGACATTCCGCCGTCGGCGCCGTGCCGGATGAGCAGATCGAGGACGAGCCGGCCCCGGCGGACCCGTTCGCGGGCGCTGCTGAGGGCGGTGTCCCGCACCTGGGCGCCGTACGGATAGATTCCGGGCGACTTCGACAGTCCGAACTTGAGATACAGCGGGGCGCCGCGCCGGATCAGCTCCGCCGTCTCGTACATCCGCACATAGCCGCCGAGATCGTCGGGCGCCTCGATATAGAGGTCCATCGGCGCCCGGCTCGCCCGGCGGATCTCGCTGAAATGCGCGAGCGCCAGATCCGAGGGGATATTGATCGAGTCGGCGCCCAGCTGCTCGAACACCGCGTACGACGCCGGGTTGACCGGGCCGATCAGCGCCGACACCTTGATCGTGGTGTCGGCGGGCAGCACGCCCCGGGCACGCAGCCGGTGCAGGGTCCACAGCACGCCCTCGTCCGCGACGAGCAGGCACTTCACCCCGAGCCCGGTCGCGCGCAGGGCGTCCTCGACACAGCCGGCCAGGGCGTCATGTCCCCGGGCGCGCAGTCCCGCGCCGCCGGAATCCGTACGGGTCGAGCCGCCGGTGTCCCAAGTCCCGCGCGGCCCGGTGAACAGGCACAGCTCGATGTCGCGGGCCGCGCAGGCGTCGGCCATCTCGGTGATGTCGGCGTCGGAGAGCATCCAGACGCCGCTGCCCTGGCTGACGCGGTGGATGGGCACATCGAGACGGGCCGACTCCTTGAGGACCTCCGCCAGGCACTCGAGGCCCTCGACCGAGGGGATCTCGGTACGCCAGCGGCCACCGTCGGGGAATGTGTGCGGGGAGGCGTCCGCGGGGTGGGGTGCGGGCGCGGTCAGTCCGAGCGTGGTGAGCGCCGGTTCGCCGGGGCGGCGGGGGGCGGGGGCTGATACGTCGGTCACGGACGAGTCCTCCGGTTCGGTGGTGCGCGGTGTGGTGCGGGTCCGGACCCGGGTCAGGGGCGCAGCAGCACCTTTCCGGTGCCGGGAGCGCCGCCGCCGACCAGCGCCACGGCCTCGCCGTACCGCTCCAGCGGGAATTCATGGGTGATCAGCGGGGCCGGGGCCAGCAGCCCGGCGCTGAACGCCCGTACGGCGAAGGCCCAGGCGGCGGACGGCGCGCCGAAGACACTCCGTACCGTCAGCTGATTCAGCGTCAGCAGTACGGGATCGATCCCGGCCGCGCCGGGGGCGAACATGCCCGTGAGCACCACCCGGCCGCCGCGCCGGGCCAGCAGACAGGACGAGGCGGCCGTGGACGGTGCGCCCGCGGTCTCCACCACCAGGTCGTACCGGCCGCGCAGTTCCTTCGTGTCCTCGGGCCTCCCGGTCAGGGTCGCGCCGAACCGCGTCGCCAGCACGGTCCGTTCGGTCCGTGGATCGATCACCGCCAGCTCGGCGGGGGAGGAGGCCCCGAGCAGCTGTACGGCGAGGAGCCCCAGCGTGCCCGCGCCCACCACCGCGATCCGCTCACCGGGCTCAGGCCGGCAGGACCGTACGGCCGCGGCCACCACGGCGGCCGGTTCCAGCAACGCGGCGGCCCGCAGATCCGCGTCGTCGGGGAGCGGATGCAACAGCCGTGCGGGCACCACGACATGGTCGGCGAACGCGCCGGGAACGGTGAAGCCCGTCTCGTCGTAGCCGCCGGCGCACAGCGACGTCTCACCGGCCCGGCACCGCGCGCAGGTCCCGCAGGCACGGAACCCCTCGGCGACCGTGGCGCGGCCGGTCAGCCGCGCGTCGACGCCCTCGCCCACCGCGTCGACCGTCCCCGCCCATTCATGACCCGGCGTCACCGGATAGCGCACATAGGCCGGGTCGCGACGGCCGTCGTAGACCTCGCGGTCGCTCATACAGATCCCGGCGGCGGCGACCCGTACCCGCACCTCGCCGGGCCCGGGGACGGGCACAGCACCGCTCACCAGCCGGTGGACGCCGGGCCGGTCGACGACGATCGCCCGACCGGCCGCTGCGTCCGCGGCCCGGCCGGTCATCGCGGTTCCTTCGGGTCGCGCTTCTCCCAGCCCTCGGCCCACAGGTCGAACCGCGCGTGCTGCTGCGGGAATTCGGCCGCCGCCGCCACATCCAACTCGACCCCGAGACCCGGCGCGTACGACACCTCGAAACAGCCCGTCTCGGGATCGACCTCAGGAGCGCCGGTCACGACCTTCTTGATCTCCGCGTCCGCGAAGTCATTGAAGTGCTCAAGGATCTTGAAGTTCGGTGTGCAGGAGGCCAGTTGAAGGCTCGCGGCGGTCAGCACCGAACCGCCGACATTGTGCGGCGCGATCAGTGTGTAGTGCGTCTCGGCGGTCGCGGCGAGCTTCCGGGTCTCCAGGATGCCGCCGATGTGCCCCACGTCCGGCTGGATGATGTCGGCCGCCTGCGACTCGAACAGCTCACGGAACTCGATCCGGTCATGGATCCGTTCACCGGTCGCGATCGGCAGCTCGACCTTCCCGGCGACCTTGCTCAGCGCCTTGAGATTCTCCGGCGGCACCGGCTCCTCCAGCCAGGCCGGAGCGTACGGCGCCAGCTCGCGCGCCAGCCGTACGGCGGTCGACGGGCTGAACCGGCCGTGCATCTCCAGCATCAGCTCCGCGTCGGGCCCGATCGCGTCCCGTACCGCCTCGATCAGCGCCACCGCCTCGTTCGACGCCGCCCGGTCCAGCTCGAAGTGGCCGGTGCCGAACGGGTCGATCTTCAGGGCCCGGTAGCCGCGCGCGATCACCGCCTCGGCCGCCTTGTGATACGCCTCCGGGGTCCGTTCCGTGGTGTACCAGCCGTTGGCGTACGCCTTGACCCGGTCGGTGACCTTGCCGCCGAGCAGCTGCCACACCGGCACGCCCAGCGCCTTGCCCTTGATGTCCCAGCAGGCCATCTCCACGACCGCGATGCCCGACATCACGATCTCGCCGGCCCGCCCGTAATCGCCGTACTTCATCCGCCGTACGAGATCCTCGACGGCGAACGGGTCCGAGCCCTGGATGTGGTTGGCCTCGGCCTCGCGCAGATAGCCGAGCAGCGCGTCCGTTCTGCCGAGCATCCGGGTCTCGCCGACCCCGGTGAGCCCTTCGTCCGTATGAACGAGGACATAGGTGAGGTTACGCCAGGGCGTACCGACCACGTGTGTGCTGATTCCCGTCATGCGCACGGAAGTTGCCCTCATCTCGTTCGGTATTTCGTCACCCGTTCGAAATCGTGGCGTGACGGTATTCAGGCACTCCGAAGGGTGTCAATGGGTAGCGCGGCGGCTAGCCTGTGTTCGTCATTCCGGCCGATGGCCGAGACACCGAACAAGAGGGGTGGGTGAGCGGTCGTGGGACGGCTGGTCCCCGCGGTGACGCGGGCCCTGGACATACTCGAACTTTTCCTGGACGGCGACGGCACGCTCACCGCGCCGGATGTCATCAGGAAACTCCAACTGCCGCGCACCACCGTGCACGAACTGCTCACCACGCTCGCGGCCCGCTCGTATCTGGCGGCCGTCCCGGGACAGCCCGGGCGCTACCGGCTCGGTGTGCGCTCCTACCAACTCGGCAGCAGATACGCGGAGCAGCTCGATCTGGCCGCCGAAGGCGGGCATGTCGCCCGCGAGATCGCCGAGACGTGCGACGAGACCGTACACGTCGCGATCCTGGAGGAGACCGATGTCATCTACATCGCGAAGGTGGACTCCACGCACGCGGTCAGGATGGTCTCGGCGGCCGGCCGCAGGCTGCCCGCCCACTGCACCTCGGTCGGCAAGATGCTGCTCGCCTCACTGCCCGCCGACGAGCTGGAGAATCGTATCGCCGGGCACGAGTTCACCGCGATGACGCCCGCCAGCATCACCGATCCGGAGGTACTGCGGGCGGAACTGGCGGGGATCAGGGAGCGTGGCGTCGCCGTCGAGCACCGCGAGTCCAACCCCGATGTGAGCTGTGTGGCGGCGCCGGTACGGGACAGCGCGGGCCGGGTCGTCGCGGCCCTGTCCATCTCCGTGCCGATGATCCGGTGGAGCGACGCGCGCGAGGAGGAGCTTGCCCGGCTCGCTGTGAAGGGCGCGGGCGCGCTCTCGGCGCGGCTCGGCCACCGCGGGCGGTGACGAGCCGACGGTGACCGAGGCGGCCGCGGTGCGCTGCCGCGTCCCGATTCGGCCGAGTCCGATTCGCTCCGGTACTCGCAACCGGTCGGCCCAGCCCCTCAGGGCTGAGAGCGGACGGCACCCGCGTCCCGTGCCAGTTCCGGGATGTCGGTCCACCGGTCCTTGCCGCCCAGGGAGAGAAATTGCTCTTCGAGCAGGACCAGCAGGGCAGCAACCGTCATCAGGCCGCCGACCAGGAAGACACCACGCACACCAAGGTGGGAGAGCAGCAGGCCACCCGCGAAGGCACCGGCCGCCACGCCCGAGTTGTAGGCGGCGCCGTTCGCGGCGATGGCCGTTTCCGTCCGGCCTGGCGCGAAGTGCATGACCTGGCTCTGCGTGGCCATGAAGACGGGCCCCACGGAGGCACCAAGGAACATCACCATGATCACCGCCACGATCCGCGACCCACCGGCCGCGTACAAGCCCAGCAGCGCCACCGCCTGCGTCGTCACGGGGAGGGCGAGGGTCGCCCGTGGCCAGCGGTCGAGGAACCGCCCGTACACCGCGACGCCGACGATGCCGGCGATACCGAAAGCCAGGAGAACGGTGCTGACGGAGGACTCGCCGAACCCGCTTTCGTCCACGAGGAACTGGGAGATGTACGTGTACCCGGCGAAGACGCCGGTGACCGTGAGCCCGGTGACGGTCAGTACGACCGCGAACCGGCGGGTGTCCGGCGCGACACCGCGCACGGCGTGTCCTTCTTCCGGGCGGGACGTCGGCAGCACGGCGGCGATCACGATGAAGGAAGGGATGGCGATCGTGCCAACCACCAGGAACGGCGCCTGCCAGCCGGCGTGCTGGCCCAGCCAGGTGCCGCCGGGCACTCCTAGTACGAGGGCGAGCGAACCGCCCACGGACAGCGCCCCGATGACGCGCCCACGGACATGCGGGGGAAACAGACCGACCGCGACGGGCCCCATCACCGCCCAGAACAGCGCCTGGGCCACCGCGGTGACCAACCTGCCGGCCAGAAGCACCCAGTACGAAGAGACCACGGCCGCCGCAACGCTCGCGAGGAACAGCGCGGCCAGCAGTACGCACAGGACGAGGCGACGCGGAACCGACCGGGTCACCTTGGCGATCGGCACGGAGACGACGGCCACCGTGAGGCCGTAACCGGAGACCAGCAGGCCGACAGCCGGCAACGACTGTCCCAGGTCATCGGACATCAGTTCGAGAATGCCGATCGGCAGATTCTCAGTGGTGTTGAAGGCGAACGCGCCCAACATCAGTGCACCGACCACGGCCACACCACGCCGGTCTGTCGTCGTACCCGTCGTCATCCATCCCCCCACGTGTCCAGTCCATACACCGAAGTGCGGTGCATCAGATGACCGATCGTTGTCATCTTGCCAGGTCAGCGGGTCAGGGCAGGCCGAATGTCTACGTCGCCCGGATCGTTGTCCCGGACGACCGGCCCGACTTCTGAACGGCCGGCAGACGGTGTGGAGGCGCCGGGCGCTTTCACACCGCCCCACGAGCCCGGTGTGCCCGGCACCGCCCCGCGATCAGCGCGTGTGGCTGACCGCGAGGTCGAGGTGGAGGGACAAGCCGTGGGAGCGGGCGGTGACCGCGACGCGGATGCCGGCGTCGATGAGGGCCGGCCCCATGTGGGAGGGGCGCGGCTCGGCGGCGAGAATGGGCGCATGGCCCGACGCCCCGCACGCCCCAGCCGCCCCGCACGCCCCGGCCGGTCCGCCGTCACCGCCGGCTCGCCCTGCCCCTGCGGGCTGGACGCCACGTACGGCGCCTGCTGCGGACGGTTCCACACCGGTCCCGCCTCCGCGCCCACCGCCGAGCTGCTGATGCGCTCCCGCTACAGCGCCTTCGCCGTCCTCGACGCGGCCTATCTGCTGCGGTCCTGGGACCCGGCCACCCGCCCGCCGACCGTCGATCTCGACCCCGCGACGCGCTGGACCGGCCTGGAGGTCCTGGACACCACCGACGGCAGCCCGTTCCACACCACGGGCACGGTCACCTTCCGGGCGCGTTTCACCCAGCGGGGCGAGCCGGGTGTCCTGGAGGAGCGCAGCCGGTTCGCGCGCCACGACGGCGCCTGGGTGTACGTGGGGCACGCGTGAACGACGCCCCCGAGCGACGCGCTTACATGAAAGCCGACCCACCGAGTACCCCCGGCCCCACCACCGTCGCCGCACCGCCGCACCTTCAGCTGATCTGGACCGATCCGGTCACCGGACGGCAGGGATTCGTCGTCATCGACCGGCTGGTCAGAGGCGTCGCCAGCGGAGGACTCCGCATGCGCGAGGGCTGCACACTCGACGAAGTGCGCGGCCTGGCGGCCGGAATGACCCGTAAGGAAGCGCTCCACTACGACCCGGCCGGCCGCTACGTCCCGCTCGGTGGCGCGAAGGGCGGCATCGACTGCGGGCCGCACGACCCGGAGGCGCGGGCCGTCCTCGGGCGTTTCCTCGACGCCGTACGGTCCGTCCTGAAGCACCACTGGACCACCGGCGAGGACCTGGGACTGCGCCAGGACACCATCGACGAAGTCCTCGCCGAACTGGGCCTGGGCAGTTCCATCGAGGCCATCTACCCGCTGCTGGACGATGCCGCGGAAGCACGCGAACGACTGGCGGACGCGTTCGCCATCGCTGTCGACGGTATTCCGCTCCCCGAACTCGTCGGCGGCCTCGGTGTCGCCGAATCGGCCCTCACCGCGCTCGACCACCTCGGTATCGCCCGCACGTCGGCACGGGCCGTCGTCCAGGGATTCGGATCGATGGGGGGCGCGACCGCACGCTATCTCGCCCGGGCGGGTGTCACCGTGGTGGGGCTGGCCGACGCCCGGGGAGTGATCGTCAACCCTGAAGGGCTCGACGTGGAGCGACTGCTCCTCACCCGCGACGGCCTGGGCGGAATCGACCGCTCACGGCTGCGCCCCGGCGACTCCCGGACCGCCGCCGACGACGCGTGGCTCGACATCGACTGCGAGATCCTCGTCCCGGCGGCGGTCTCCTACTGCGTCGACGCGTCCAACCAGGCGCGGATCACGGCCCGGATCATCGCCGAGGCCGCCAACATGCCCACGCTCCCCGAGGCGGAAGCCGCGCTGCACGCGCGCGGCACCCTGGTCCTGCCGGACTTCGTGGCCAACTCGGCGACGAACGCCTGGTGGTGGTGGACGCTCTTCGGTGACATCGGCGCCGACTCCGCCCAGGCCCACGCGAAGGTGAGGGAGGCCATGCGCCGCCTCACCACCGACATGCTCTCGGACGCCGAGAAGCACGGCGTCACACCGCGTGAAGCGGCTCTCGGAGTGGTCGACCGCAAGATCGCTCACATCGAGGCCAGGTTCGGCCGGCACGCCGGGGCCGCCGGAACAGCACACCCCATCGCAGGCGGCCCTGGCGGCCCGCGCTGAGGCCAATCGCCTGTTCACCCTCACCCTCACCCTCGCGCCGAGCGAAGACTCGCTGTCCGACCGCGTCGGACCGTTTCGAACGCGGAGGCCGGGACCGTCCCGGCCTCCGCGCGAGGGCACGGCAATGACGAACTCACTGCTCCAGCACGGCCATGGCCGCGTTGTGCCCGGGGATACCGCTCACACCGCCGCCGCGCACCGCTCCCGCGCCGCAGAGCAGTACGTTCGTGTGCGAGGTCTCCACTCCCCAGCGGCCGGTGCCCTTGTCCTCGTCGGCGAACGGGAACGCCAGCGGCCGGTGGAAGATGTTCCCCCGTGGCAACCGCAGTTCCTCCTCCAGATCGAGGGGTGTCTTCGCCTCGACGCACGGCCTGCCGTCCTCGTCCCGTACCAGACAGTCGGCGATCGGCTCGTCCAGCACCGCGTCGAGTTCGGCGAGAGCCGCCTTGAGCAGGGCCTCCCGCTTTGTGTCGTTGTCATCCTCGAACAGCCGCGCCGGCGTGTGGACTCCGAACATCGTCAGCGTCTGGTAGCCGCGGGCGACCAGCTCGGGGGCGAGGACGCTGGGGTCGGTCAGCGAGTGGCAGTAGATCTCCGAAGGCGGTGACGACGGCAGCGCTCCTCCGGCTGCCTCCCGGTAGGCCCTGGCCAGCTGGCCGTAGCCCTCGGCGATGTGGAACGTACCGGAGAACGCCTCGCGCGGGTCGACGGACGTGTCACGCAGCCGCGGCAGCCGGCGCAACAGCATGTTGACCTTGAGCTGGGCGCCCTCGGGCCGGTCGGTCGGAGCCTCGTCGCCGACGAGCCGGGCCAGGGCCTCGGGGGACGCGTTCACCAGGACCTTGCGCGCCGCGACGGTGCCTTCTCCCGCCCGGGTGCGATATGTGACGACGGAGTGGGGATCGTCCGGGTCGATACGGAGCACTTCATGGCCGGTGACGATCTCGGTCCCGGCCGCTCGGGCCGCTCGGGCCAGCGCGTCGGTGAAGGCGCCCATGCCGCCGACCGGGACGTCCCAGTCTCCCGTGCCACCGCCGATCACGTGGTACAGGAAGCAGACGTTCTGGGCCAAGGACGCGTCGTGCGCATCGCTGAAGGTACCGATGATGCCGTCGGTGAGAACGACACCGCGCACCAGGTCGTCCCTGAACCGCTCTTCGATCGCGACACCCAGCGGCTGCTCGAAGAGCATGTGCCAGGCGGCGTCGTCGCCGATCCGCGCGCGCAGCGCCTCGCGGGTGGGCAACGGCTCGGTGAGCGTGGGGAAGACGCTCCGGGCGACGCGCCCGGTCGTGGCGTAGAAGTCCTGCCACGCCTCGTACTCGGCGTCGGATCCCGTGAGGGCCCGGAAGGACGCGCGGGTGCGCTCCTCACCGCCGCCGACGAGCAGCCCGGTCGCACGGCCGTCGCGCACCGTGGGCGTGTAGGAGGCCACGGAGCGCTTCCGTACGGCGAAGCTCAGCCCCAGGTCGTCGACGACCTTCGACGGCAGGAGAGAGACGAGGTACGAATAGCGCGACAGACGCGCGTCCACGCCCGCGAAGGCCCGGGTCGAGACGGCGGCGCCGCCCGTGACGCCGAGACGTTCGAGTACGAGCACGGAGCGCCCCGCCCGAGCGAGATAGGCGGCGGCCACCAGCCCGTTGTGACCACCACCGACGATGACGACGTCGTAGACGTCCTGGGTGAATTCCGCTTGTGCAGCCATGACTCTTGGTAACACGCTCTTGTCGGGGGAGTCACGCCGATGCGCCGCTCACGGGGGCGAGATGGCGGGGACCGCGCCGAGCGGCCGCCTGGCTGGGTGTTCTGTCCGACCGGACAGGGCCTATGAGGCGTGCGCCCCGCGCCCGGCCGTGCGGTCCGGACGTTCCAGCGCGACGAAGCGGCGGCCCGCCACCGCCCACTGCTCGGACGGGGCCCAGCCCGTGGCGCGGGCGTGCCGTACGAGCGCGCGGGCGCCGACCCGGGCCCACGAGAACGCCTCGCCCGGAGCGCCGTTGCCATTGTCGACCCGTACCCGCACGCGCTCGTCCAACTCGGCGTCCATTCCGGCCGCGGCCGTCTCGACGATCAGCGAACCGGGCGTGCCGACCACCCGGGTGAGCCGGGAGAGCAGCGCCAACGGATCTCCACCGATACCGATGTTGCCGTCCATGAGCAGCGCGGTGTGCCAACCACCCTCACGCGGCAGCGGATCGAACACCGACCGCACCAGCGCGCTGCCGCCCGCGCGCACGGCGTGCGCCACGGCAGCCGGGCTGATGTCGATGCCCAGGGAGGGCCGGCCCCGGGACGCCAGCGCCGCCACCAGCCTGCCGGGACCGCAGCCGATGTCGAGTACGGTGCCCCGGCAGCGCTCAAGCACCGTCAGATCCGCGCTGTCGGGCTCCGAGCACCAGCGTTCCACCTCCAGCGGCAGCAGCCAGCCGTCGGAGCGCCGCAGGAAGAGCGGGCCGCGGCCGCTACGCAGCGCGTCGGTGTACGGGTCCGCCTGCCAGGGAGCCGCACGGCGCTGCCGCAGGGCGCCCGCGGCGGGCGACCGGGGCGGGGCCGGGGCGCGCGACTGGGCGCGGGCCTGGGCCTGGGCCTGGGCGGTGGTCTCGGCGGTCGTCATCGCACCCCGGCCCCGGCGAGCCGGCCGAGGGCCGCGGCGAACCGGCTGTCCGGTGCCTCGGCCGCGACCAGCGTGGCGTCCCGCGCGGTGTCGACATCGCGCAACGGCGGCAGATCCCGTACGACGAGTCCCGCGCCCAGCAGCCGAGCGCGCTGTACGGCCCCGGTCTCGGGCACCGACATCGGTACGCCCAGCAGCAGCGCGGGGTCCGGCGCGGCGAGGCCCAGCGCCCAGAACCCGCCGTCCAGAGCGGGCCCGAACCACGCGTCACAGCCCTGCCACGCGTCGGGCGCGAGAGCGGGGGCCAGCAGCTGGGGGGTGAGCTGCGGGGTGTCCATCCCGACGAGCACGGCGGGCCCCGTACAGAGTCCGAAGGCGGCGGCCAGCCGCTCGTCCAGCCCGCCGCCCGACTGAGGTATGACCTCGATCCCGGCCGGCAGCCAGTCTCCCGGAACACCGTCGAGGACGAGCAACCGCCGTCGTACGGGCGCGGCCAGCACCACCGCGAGCGTGTCGCACAGCGCCGCCTCCGCGAGCAGGGCGGCCTCGTCCGGCCGGAAGGGGGGAGTGAGCCGTGTCTTGACGCGCCCGGCCACGGGCGCCTTCGCCAGCACAAGGAGAGTGGTCATCGGGCACCCGCCCGGTTCGTGCCGCTCCGCCCGGCGCGCGAGCCGTCCGTTCCGGCCCCGGCCGGCGGCTCCGCCAGCACTCCGCGCATGTCGTGCACCGCCTGCCAGGTGCCGCGCCAGGTGCCGGTCACCTTCGACCTGCCGGTACGCGGCAGATACGGCACATCGCGTTCCGCCACCCGCCAGCCCGCGTCGGCCGCCCGTACGACCATCTGGAGCGGGTAGCCGCTGCGGCGGTCCGTGAGGCCGAGTCCGAGCAGCGCCTCGCGGCGCGCCGCGCGCAGGGGCCCGAGGTCGTGCAGCCGCAGGCCGGTTCTGCGGCGCAGCATCCGCGCCAGCGCCAGATTCCCGGCCCGCGCGTGCGCCGGCCAGGCCCCGCGCTCCCGCGGCCTGCGGCGGCCGAGCACCAGATCGGCCCGGCCCGCCGCGATCTCCGCCACGAAGCCGGGCAGCAGCCCGGGGTCCAGGGAGGCGTCGCAGTCGCAGAAGCAGACGAACTCCGCCTCGGCCGCGAGCAGTCCGGCATGACAGGCGGCCCCGAATCCGCGCCGCGGTTCGGGCACCACCGTCGCGCCGAGTCCGGCGGCGATCCGCGCCGAGCCGTCGGTCGAGCCGTTGTCGACGACGATCGCGCGCCAGCCTTCCGGTATGTGCTTCAGCACCCATGGCAGGGCCAGGGCCTCGTCGAGACAGGGAAGTACGACGTCAACCGTCGTGGGTTCGGAGGGGGTCACGTCCATCACCGTATGAATTCGGGAACCGACAAAAGGGATGTGAGGCCTTACGAAACACGGACATCGGCGTGGTGGCGACCGGCCCCGGGCCGTTCGGGTCACAGCACACCGCCCGGCGGTCGGAGGACCGGCGCGTACCCGGCGGTCAGAGGACCGCGGCCGCCCGCTGGCCCGCCGCGGCGAACTCCGCCATACCCTCGGCGAATCCGACCGAGGGCCGCCAGCCGAGCTCCGCCCTGAGCCGCGCCGACGACGCCGTGATGTGCCGGACGTCGCCGAGCCGGTACTCCCCGGTGACCACCGGATCGGGGCCGCCGTGCGCCGCCGCCAGCGCCCCGGCCATCTCGCCGACCGTGTGCGGTTCGCCGCTGCCGGTGTTGAACGCGCTCAGCACGCCGGGCTCCCGGATCCGTACGGCACTCAGCGCCAGCGCGTTCGCCGACGCCACATCCCGTACATGAACGAAGTCCCGCTGCTGCCCGCCGTCCTCGAAGACCCGTGGCGCCTCGCCCCGGGCAAGCGAGGAGCGGAAGAACGAGGCGACCCCCGCGTACGGGGTGTCGCGCGGCATCCCCGGCCCGTACACATTGTGGTAGCGCAGCGAGACGGCCCGGCCGCCGGTGGCCCGTGCCCAGGCCGCCGCCAGATGCTCCTGGGCCAGCTTCGTCGCCGCGTACACATTGCGCGGGTCCGTGGCCGCGTCCTCACCGATCAGCCCCGGCGCCAACTCCGCGCCGCAGGACGGGCAGCCGGGCTCGAAGCGCCCGGCGTCCAGGTCACCCACGGTCCGTGGCCCCGGCGCGACCCGGCCGTGCCGGGGGCAGTCGTAGCGGCCCTCGCCGTAGACGACCATCGACCCGGCGAGCACCAGATCCCGCACCCCCGCCTCCGCCATGGCGGTGAGCAGGACGGACGTGCCCAGATCGTTGCAGCTGACGTAGTCGGGGGCGTCCGCGAAGTCCTTACCGAGCCCGACCATCGCCGCCTGGTGGCAGACCGCGTCCACACCCACCAGGGCGGCGGCGAGGGCCGTCCGGTCCCGTACGTCGGCGTGGATCCACTCCGCCTCCGGGGGACGCGGTGGTGGCACGGGGTGTGCCGAGGGCAGCAGGGAGTCCAGGACGACGGGCCGATGGCCGAGGGAGCCGAGAGCGGTGACGATGTGCGAGCCGATGAAGCCCGCGCCTCCGGTGACGAGTACACGCATGGCGGGGACGCTATGCGGCGCCCGGCCGCCACGCGCGGCCACGCGCCGGGGCGTCACAGGTCCGTAAGATCGCGGCCCCCGTGTGGCCGACCTGGTGCGCGCGGGGCGCGCTCAGTGGCCCGGCGCCCGCAGCACCTCCGCCAGGTCGTACCGCACCGGCTCCTCCAACTGCGCGTAGGTGCAGCTCGCGGGCGTACGGTCGGGCCGCCAACGGCGGAACTGCGCGGTGTGCCGGAACCGGTCGCCCTCCATATGGTCGTACGCGACCTCGCACACCCGCTCGGGCCGCAGCGGAAGCCACGACAGATCCTTCGTACCCGACCAGCGGCTCGGCGCGCCCGGCAGCCGGGCGCTCTCGTGCGCCGACTCCTCCGCCCACGCGGCCCAGGGATGGCCCTGCGCCGACTCCATGCGCAGCGGCGCCAGTTCCTCGATCAGCTCCGCCCGGCGCTTCATCGGGAACGCCGCGCACACCCCGACATGCTGGAGCGCGCCCGAGGCGTCGTACAGCCCCAGGAGCAGCGAGCCCACCACGGGGCCGCTCTTGTGGTGGCGGTAGCCGGCGACGACCACATCCGCCGTCCGCTCGTGCTTGATCTTGTACATGGACCGGGTGTCCGGCCGGTACGGCAGATCGAGGGGTTTGGCGATCACCCCGTCAAGACCGGCGCCCTCGTACCGCTCGAACCACTCCTGGGCCACCTCGATATCGCTCGTGGCGGGCGCGAGATACACCGGAGGGTGCAGCACCGCGAAGGCGGCCTCCAGCGCCTCTCTGCGCAGCGCCTGGGGCATGGCGAGCAGTGAGGTGTCCCCGAGGGCGAGCACATCGAAGATCACGAAGCTCGCCGGGGTCCGCTCGGCGAGCAGATCCACCCGGGACTTCGCCGGATGGATGCGTTCGGTCAACCGGTCGAAGTCCAGCCGGTCCTCATGGACGATCACGATCTCGCCGTCCACCACGCAGCGACCGGGCAACTCGGCGCGCAGGGCCCTGACCAGCTCCGGGAAGTACCGGGTCAGGGGCTTCCCGGTTCTGCTGCCGATCACCACCTCGTCGCCGTCCCGGTGGACGATCGCCCGGAAGCCGTCCCACTTGGCCTCGTACTGCATCCCCGGCGGGATACGCGCCACTGACTTGGCGAGCATGGGTTTCACGGGAGGCATCACCGGCAGATCCATGCCCCGATTGTGCTCGGGAACAGCGAGCCGCGCCCGATATGCGCTCCGCGCGGGCCCGGCCTACCGTGGCGCACATGGGTGGTGCAGCGGTGGAGCTGGAAGCGGGCGGCAGGGCCGTACGGCTGTCCAGCCCGGACAAGATCTACTTTCCCGAGCGCGGTTTCACCAAGCTGGATGTCGCGCGCTACTTCCTCGCCGTCGGGCCCGGCATCCTGCGCGCCCTGCGCGACCGGCCCACGACGCTGGAGCGCTTCCCCGAAGGCGTCGACGGCGAGTCCTTCTTCCAGAAGCGCGCCCCCAAGAACCTGCCCGACTGGATCCCCACCGCCCGCATCGACTTCCCCAGCGGCCGTTCGGCCGACGAGATCTGCCCGACGGAGGTCGCCGCCGTCCTCTGGGCGGCCAACCTCGGCTGTCTCACCTTCCACCCCTGGCCGGTGCGCAAGGGCCGCACCGACCACCCCGACGAGCTGCGTATCGACCTCGACCCGCAGCCCGGCACGGACTTCAAGGACGCGGTCGCCGCCGCCCATGAACTGCACGCGTTCCTGGAGGAACAGGGGCTGCGCGGCTGGCCCAAGACCTCCGGAGGACGCGGCCTCCATGTGTTCGTACCGATCGAACCGCGCTGGACCTTCACCGAGGTACGCCGGTGCGCCATCACCGTCGGCCATGAACTGGAGCGGCGGATGCCCGGCCGGGTGACCACCGCCTGGTGGAAGGAGGAACGCGGCCGGCGGATCTTCGTCGACTACAACCAGACAGCCCGCGACCGCACCATCGCCTCCGCCTACTCCGTACGCCCCAAGCCGCACGCCCCGGTCTCCGCGCCGCTGCGCTGGGACGAGCTGGACGAGGTCGCACCGCAGGACTTCGATCTGGCGACGATGCCGGTGCGCTTCACCGAAGTGGGCGATCCGCACGCCGAGATGGCGGACCGGCCGCACAGCCTGGAAGGGCTGCTCGAACTGGCCGACCGCTACGAGCGGGACCACGGCCTCGGGGACATGCCGTACCCGCCGGACTACCCGAAGATGCCGGGCGAGCCGAAGCGGGTCCAGCCGAGCCGGGCCAGGAAAGACGAACCGTAGACGCGGATGTGCCCCCTCTCCGTGGAGAGGGGGCACACACGTGGTGACGCTTCCGCGGCCTACAGCTCCTGGATGCGGATGTTGCGGTACGAGATCACGTCCGTGGTGCCGTGGACCTGAAGCCCGACATAACCGGTGGCGTACCGCCGGCCGTCCGTGCCGGGGTCTCCGGCGCGCTCCGGGTAGAAGGTCTGCCCGCCCACATTGTCGAACTCATTGATCACGACACCGTTGCGCAGGATCGTGAAGTGCTGGTCGACCACGCGAATCTCGTAGTCGTTCCAGGTGCCCTTCGGCGTGACTCCCGCGCCGCCAAGACCCACACGGTCGAAGCCGTAGACCGAGCCGGTCTTGTACATGTCGCCGTCGGGCCTGTCGAGGATCTGGATCTCGTGGCCGTAGTTGATGGCGACCCACTCCGGCCGGGACTCCTCCGGGTGGTCATGGACGTTCGGGAAGCGGACGAAGACACCGCCGTTGGCGTTGCCGTTGCCCGGGGCGTCGTCGCGGAACTGGAGCTTCAGCGAGAAGTCGCCGTACTTGCGCTCCGGGAACCACAGCATGCCCATGCCCGCGACCGTGGTGCTGCTGGTGATGGCACCGTCGCCGGAGAGCGCGAACTTACCGCCTCCGACCTGCTGCCACTTGGCGAGGGACGCCGCCGTGCCGTCGAAGAGATCGCGGTAGCCCTCGGTCTGTCCGGGCTTGCCGATCTTGGACTGCTTGGCGGCCCTGGTGATCTTGTTGAACTCGCGCTGGTCGATGACATTGTCGGCCAGCAGCTTGTCGAGCACCGTGTCGACGTGCTTGAGGAAGAGGGCGTGCGAGCTCCAGTCCTTCTCGTCCTCGATCAGCTCGTTGATCGTGCACCGGTTACGGGTCAGCCGGTTCGGCACGCCCGTGTCGACCGTACCGACGATGACCGTCAACCGCTCGTCGAACTCCGGGCAGTTGGGCGCGGGAACGCCGCCGCCCTGCGCGATGGTGAACGACGCCTGCGCGGCCTGCGAGGTGTTGCCCGCCTTGTCGGTCGCCCGGTACGCGAGGACGTGATAGCCGACCTGGTCGACGATCACGGGCGTCGTGTACGCGAGATACGGGCCGCCGTCGAGGGAGTACTCGATCTTGTCCACTCCGGATTCGGAGTCGGTCGCGGTGACGGTCGCCTTGGCGCTGGTGATGAACGCGCCGTTGGAGTTCTTGTCACCGGTCACGACCGCACCCGTCACCGGCGGAGTGGTGTCCTTCGCCGGCGCCTCCACGACCGTGAAGTCGACGGACTTCTCGGCCGCCGCGTTGCCCGCCTTGTCGGTCGCGCGGTAGCGAACCTTGTGGGTACCGGTCTCGTGCACCATCACCGGAGCGGTGTACGGCTGCCAGGCATCGGCCCCGAGCGCGTACTCGATGGTGTTGACGCCCGAGCCGGTGTCCGAGGCGGTGACGGTGACCGTGGCCATCGTCAGATAGTTGCCGTCCTCGTCCTTCTCGCCGCTCACGGTCGCCGAGGTCTCCGGCGGGGTCGTGTCATCGGTCGGCGGGGAGACGACCTTGAACGAGACGGACTTCTCCGCCGCCACGTTCCCCGACTGGTCGGTGGCCCGGTATCTGATGGTGTGGTCACCGACCTGGTCGACCACCACCGGAGCGGTGTACGGCTGCCACGGTCCGTCGGCGCCGACCGCGTACTCGGTCGTCGCCACCCCGGAGCCCGCGTCGGTCGCCGTCACCGAGACCGTCGCGGAACCGACGTACGCGCCGTCGGCGTTCTGCTGCCCCTCCACCTTGGCGGCGGTCTCGGGAGCCGTGGTGTCCCCGGGACCGACCTCGGTCACGGTGAGCACACCGGTCATCTGCCCGTGCCCCGGGATGGAGCAGTGGAAGCGGTACTTGCCCGGGGTCAGATTGACCTCGGCCGTGTACTTGCCGCCGTTGGCGTCACTGGGGTTGGCCAGGATGTTCAGCTGGACATCGTTGTTGTACTCGGGATCGGACACGTTGAAGGTCAGCGTGTGCGGCATCCCGGTGGTGTTGCCGGTGGCCGCGCTGTTCTCGAAGACGATCGTGGTCGGCCCGGCCAGCGCGGTGGTCGGGAAAGACAGGTACTTGTCGATGGGGTCGCCGGCCGTCCAGGTCAGCACCTGGGCCGCGGCCGCCTTCCCGCCGTCCGTACGGTCGTCGCCACGCCCGTACGCCGCCGTCGAGGTCAGCCCCAGCACCATCAGGAACGCACCCACCAGGGCCGTCCACAGGCGTAGAGGCCGATGCCTCAGGGGAGATCGGTGTCTCACTGCGCCGCCTTCCTGACGAGGTTGTCGGCGGCCGGTGTCGCCGCGCCGCCCTTGTACGTCACGCGCCACAGCGCGGACTGGTTGTCCGAGGTGAAGAAGCCCCGCCCGTAGTCCAGGACATAGAGCGAGCCGTCCGGGGCGAACTTCCAGTCCATCAGGTTGCGGATACCGCCCTGACCGACCGGAATGATCTTCTTCAGCGACTCCGCCGTCACCGGCAGACCGCCCTTGCCGACGGTCTTCGGGTCCGTCACCACCGCGTGGCGCGGGCTGTCCGCGGCGTCGTAGAAGTCACCCACGAACCACTTGCCGTCCCAGTACTCCGGCCACTTCTCGGTGCTGGCGCTCTGCGCGTCGTACCGGTAGAGCGGGCCGTTCATGGTGGCCTGGCCGCCGCCCTTGAGCCACGGCAGGAGGTACTTGGCCTCCTCCGGCTTGTAGCTGGGCACGCCGTTGGCGTCGCGCGGGTAGTCCGGGGCGCCGCCCTGGGGCGAGTACCAGATGGTGTTGCCCGTGACGGGAGGCAGGTTCACCAGGCCGTCGTTGTTGGGCGACTCGTTCTTCGGCGCGGCACAGTTGTACCAGCCGAGCGGCTTGGACGGGTCGGGCAGATTACGGTCCCGGTAGGGCTGGTTGTTGCCCATGCAGAACGGCCAGCCGTGGTTGCCCGCCTTGGTGATCGCGGCGAAGGTGTCGTACTTCGCCGGGCCCCAGACGGTGGACGGCGAACCGGCGTCCGGGCCGACCCAGCCCGCGTACAGCGTGTCGGTCTTCTTGTCGATGGAGATACGTGCCGGGTTGCGCACGCCCATCACATAGATCTCGCCACGGGTCTTGCCGCCGCCCTCGGCCTCCTCCTTGCCCGTGAAGAGGTTCCCCTCGGGCAGCGTGTACGTGGCGTTGGACTCGGGGTGGATACGGAGGATCTTGCCGTTCAGGTTGTTGGTGTTGCCCGCGGTGCGGCGCGCGTCCGCGAAGGAGACGCCCTTGTAGTTCGGCTGCGGGTTGTTGCCCGAGTAACCGTCGCTGAATCCGGACGAGTTGTTGTCGCCGGTCGCGATGTAGAGGTTGCCCTTCGAGTCCCAGGCCATACCGCCGCCGGCGTGGCAGCAGCTGTTCACCTGCACCGGCCACTTCAGCAGGACCTTCTCGGAGGCGAGATCCAGCTTGTTGGTCGCCAGGTCCAGCGTGAAGCGGGAGACGCGGCGTTCCGCCATCCGGGTGTCACGGTTGAGCTGGGAGTGCGGGGTGTAGTGCAGATACACATAGCCGTTGGTCTCGAAGGCGGGGTCCAGCTCAATACCGAGCAGCCCCTCCTCGACCTTGATCAGCTCATCGCCGCCGCCCTTGTTCCCGAAGATCGTCAGCGCGCCCGCGAGCGTCACCTTCTTCGTCTTCGGGTCATAGACATGGATCTGGCCCAGACCCTTGCCGATGTTCGGGTCGGCCCAGTCGGTCACCACGGGGGCGCTGTTGTCGCCACCGCCGCGGCCGATGTACAGCACGCGGCCGTCGGGCGCCGCGACCAGGCCGTGCGGCTCGCCGATCTGGTCCTGCTGGCCCGCCTGGTTCGCCTGAGTGACGCGCTCCGCCTTGTAGTTGGAGTCGATCGTCGCCTTGCAGTCGGCGGGGGAGATACGGGTGGTCCACTGGAGCGCGCCGCGCAGATGGGTGCGGAAGTCGGTCTCGGCGTACGAGTCGGCCGTACCGCCCATCCCGGTGTAGAAGGACCTGCCGCCGTCGTAGTCACGGCACCAGGAGATCGGGTGGTCGGCGCCGTTGGCACCCGTGCCGGGCTTGTAGCTGGCCTCCCTGACGCGGGCGACCGTATGCACCTTGCCGGTCGGGTTGGTGGCCCAGTTGAGCCACTTGTCCGGCCGCTTCCACTCCAGCGGCAGGCTCTTGGTGGCCGGGTTGACGCGGTCGCCGACCTCGACCGTCGCGCGCTGGACGGTGGTGGGACTGGTCGTGGGACGCGCTCCGATCAGCCCGGTGAACCAGTCGGAGTACGGCTCGGTACGGGCCGCGTCATGAAGGCCGAGGAAGCCGCCACCGGCCTCCACATAGGCTTCGAGGCCCGCCTCCTGATCGGGGTCGAGCACATCGCCGCCGCCCGTGAGGAAGACGACCGCGTTGAACTTGCCGAGCCTCGTCGCGTTGGTGAAGACCGAAGCGTCGTCCGTGGCCTCGGTCTTGAAGCGTCCGGCCGCGGGTCCCGTCAGACCGATCGTCTCGATCGCCTCGATACCGGCGTTGACGACCGGCGACTCCGCGGTGGCCGAGGCGTGGAAGACCAGGACCTTGACGTTCTCGCCGCCGGGCGGCGACGGAAGAGACAACGTTGTCGACGGCGGCTCCGGGTACGGCTTGGCCGTGGCGGCGGTGCCGCCGAGCAGGGACGCCGCCATGGTTCCGGCCACCAGGGCCGCGGCCATTCCGCGCCTGGATCTTGACCGGTGATGTGGTGCGCGCTGCATGTGTTCACCCACCCCTCTTTGGTCACAGCAACAGCGCCTGAAGCTAGACCTCTTTCGTCAGTTCGCCAATAGGTACGACCGCAATCCCACCAACTTTGTCCTGAGTGTGGATAAACGAAGATCACTGGTCTACCGTGTGGCCGTCCCCGGGGCCTCATGTGCCCCGTGAATATCCGTACGGCACTGGGGAGTTCGGTATGGCCATGGACAGACGGAGCTTCAATCGGCGGCTGTTGGCGGGAGGCGCGGTCGCCGCGACGGGGGCGACATCGTTGTCGTTGGCCTCGGCCCCCGCGGCCACTTCGGCGCCCTCGGCGGTGACTCCGCCCAGAACCGCACCGGCGGGCGGTCAGGTACGTCATCTCAAGCTGTACGCCGAGACCTTGCCGAACGGTCAGATGGGCTACGGCCTGGAGAAGGGCAAGGCGAGCGTCCCGGGCCCGCTGATCGAGATCACGGAGGGGGACACCCTCCATATCGAGTTCGAGAACACGACGGATGTGGCGGCCAGCCTCCATGTCCACGGCGTGGACTACGACATCGCCAGCGACGGCACCAGGATGAGTAAGAGCCATGTGGAGCCCGGCGGTACGCGTACGTACACCTGGCGCACCCATGTGCCCGGCAGGCGCGCGGACGGCACCTACCGGCCGGGCAGCGCGGGGTACTGGCACTACCACGACCATGTCGTCGGCACGGATCACGGCACGGGCGGTATCAGGAAGGGCCTCTACGGTCCGGTGGTTGTCCGCAGGAAGGGTGACATCCTCCCGGACAAGCAGTTCACGATCGTCTTCAACGACATGACGATCAACAACAAGCCGGGTGCGGAGAGCCCCAACTTCGAGGCCACGGTGGGGGATCGCGTCGAGATCATCATGATCACGCACGGCGAGTTCTATCACACGTTCCATATGCACGGTCATCGCTGGGCGGACAACAGAACGGGCCTGCTCACCGGCCCGGACGACCCCAGCCGTGTGATCGACAACAAGATCACCGGCCCGGCGGACTCCTTCGGCTTCCAGATCATCGCGGGCGAACTCGTGGGCGCGGGTGCCTGGATGTACCACTGCCATGTCCAGAGCCACTCGGACATGGGGATGGCCGGCCTGTTCCTGGTGGCGAAGCCGGACGGCACGATCCCGGGGTACGAGCCGCACCATCCGGATCACCCGATGGGGGCGGGGGAAATGAAGGGGTCGGAGTCGGGATCGGAGCAGGGATCGGAGCATTCGGGGCATTAGGGAGTGCGGGGGTGTGGGGTGGGGCGGCGTGGCGGGGCCCGAGGGGGCAACTGCCGGTCAGGACCGAGGGGTAGTCGGGCTCACCCGGAGGGTGTGGTGTCGGGTGGGGGCCGCCCCTGAGGTTTCAGTTTCGCGGTTGCGGGTTGGGCGTCAAGGGCGCTCCTGCGTCGCGTCGGCTGCGCCGATTCCGCTGCGCTCCACCCTGGACACCCACCCCTCCACCGCAAGTGCGGCTTCGAGGGGGGTCGGCCCCGGGGGGAGGGGTCCCGGGAGCCGCTCCCTTGTTCCGGGGGCCGGTTGCCGACCGCAGGTCCGGGGGCCCTGCGGGGCTGCGCACCAGTGGTGTGGGGCCGGCCCGGCCCCGGCTCGGCGACTTGCCCCCGTGGCGGGCCGGGATTCATGCCCCGCTGATGACGGTGTGTGGGTGGTGGGGTGGGTGTGACGGGGGAGTTGGTGAGTGGGCTCCTGAGAGTCCGTGATGTGTCGTGGAGCCCGGTTAACTGGCCGCAGGACGCATCACCGGTCCGAGGACCCTCCGAAAGGCTCACTAAACTGGGACATAGGGGGCGGGTTGCAGGTCTCGTCCGCCTTGGGCTACAGGAGCGGCCGACAGCGGACCCTCACCAGCGGGGCATGAAGCCCAACTACCCACCCACACCTGCCCGCTGAACCGGGGCCGGGCCGAAGCGTTGTGAAGATGATCTCGGCTGGGCAGACCCGGAGCCCCGAACGGGGCCGGTTCAGGAGAAGGACGGCGCCAGAGGAGAATGACTCAGGAGGCGGACGGCTCGATCTCCCCCGCGAAGACGATGACCTGGTCGATGAGGCTCCGCCGCAGATGGACGACGTCCGTTCCCGCCAGGCGGGGGCCTCCGTCCGGCGTCGTGAAGACCCACTGGTACCGGGCCCACTCGTCCGGCATGTCCACCGCCGAACAGCGCACCATCGTGCCGGTCCCCGCGGGGTGGCGCCGGATGTCCAGCACGAACCGCTCGACCGCCTCGATCCCCTCACTGCGGCCCAACGGTCCCCAGAAGACCACGTCCGAGGTGAGGGCCTGGGAGAGCAGCGCAGTCACATAGCTGTCGTCCGAGGCGTTGAACGCGGAGATGAACGTGTCGATCGCGGACCGCGCGGTTTCTTCCTGCATGCACCAGTAATACCAGTTGCCTCGCGGACCGCGCTCGTCCCGCGAGCCGTCTCCCGACCACGGTGAACCATCCCGGTCACAGGACTGGCCCTCCGGCCCACCCCGACTACCCCTCGGTCCTCACCCGCGCCGTGTCACCGCGTCGGCCGGGGCGGTGTTCACCGCCGGGGTGGTCGGGTCCCCCCTCTTCCGCCAGCCGCTGCTGCTCCTCCTCCACGATCCTGCGCGCGAGGTCGCGGTCCGAGATGTCGATCGCGTCGGGTGCGGCGTCTGCCAGGTCGCTGCGTCGTGCGTACGCGTCGAACAGGCGGCTTTTGTTCGCGAGGATGTCCAGCAGGCGCTGGTCCACACTGTCCACCGCGAGCAGTCGGTGGACCTGCACCGGACGGACCTGTCCCATCCGGTGGGCGCGGGCCACCGCCTGGTGTTCCAGGGTGGGTTTGACCTGTGGTTCGCAGAGGATGACCACCGACGCGGCCTGCATGTTGAGCCCGATGCCGCCCGCCTGGATCTGGCTCAGCAGCACGGCGTGGCCCGGAGCGGCGGTGAAGCTGTCGACAATCCCCTGGCGGCGCGCCGCCGGTACGTCGCCGGAGAGCGGGCCGAACGCCCCCTCGCCCAGGGCCGTTCGGACCGTGGCGAGGACATCTTGAAAGTACGAGAAGACAACGACCTTCAGTTCGTTCTCCGCCGCCTCGGCCACCAGCTCACGCAGCCGCCCGAGTTTCGCCGATGTCTCCGGGCGGGCGTACGCGGCCCGGCGCATCCGCATGAAGTGCCCGGAGGCCACGGCCTCCCGGTAGGCCGCCAGATCCCCGGCGCTCAGCTCCTCCCACTCGTCGACCTGGACCAGCGCGGGCAGCTCGGCGAGGACGTCCTGCTGGTTGCGGCGCAGATACGCGGGGGCCACCGCGCGGCGGAAGGCATGGGAGCCCGCGACCGCGTCGATTCCCTCGACAGCCGGGGCCAGTTCGGGCTGGAGGCGCTGGATCAGGCTGCGGAACTCCGCGACCCGGTTCTCCATCGGCGTACCCGTCATGAACAGGACGTGCTCGGCCTGTGCCGTCCAGCCGGAGAGGGCACGGGATCTGCGGGTGTCCGGGTTCTTCACGTAGTGAGCCTCATCGACCACCAGCATCCGGGGCTCCCGGGGCAGCGGCTTCACGGCCCCGGCCGGCGGTTCCGCGTCCCCGGCCAGTGGCAGCGTATGCAGGGAGTCGAAGGTGGTGACGGCGACGCCGCCCCGCTCGCGCCACTCCGTGAACGCCTCCCGCCGCTCCGGGCCGTGCACCGGAACCGCCCGCAGCGTGCTCCTGGCGCGGATCTCCCGGGTCCAGTTGATCAGCACACTGTTGGGGCACACCACCATGAAGTGCGTGCCGCCGCGCGCCGCGAGATGCGCGAGCGCGGCGATGGCCTGCACCGTCTTGCCGAGCCCCATCTCGTCGCCGATGATCACCCGCCGCTGGCTCAGCGCGAAGCGCGCCCCGAACGACTGGTAGCCGCGCAGCGACACTCGCAGTCTGGTGTCGTCCAGTTGCTGGGCCCGTACCCGCCCCGCGATCTCGGACGGCATGAACCCCTCGGACGCGGCGACGTCGGGAGCGCTGCCCGTGGTCTCCGCGAGCACGCTGTAGTACTCGGCCGAGCGCAGCTCGAAGTCGACCCAGCACTCGATGTCCGAGGCCGGCTCCCGCAGCAGATCCACCGAGATCTGCGCGAGCAGCAGCGGTACATCCGCTTCCGCGGCCTCGTCGACCCGCTGCCGGATCCGGCCGACCGCGCCGAGGGCCCGCTCCCGCCGGTCCCGTCCCGCGAGAGCCATACGCAGCCGGCCGCGCGTGGGCTCGGCTTCCGGCAGCAGTGCGCGCAGCTCCGTGGTGATCCGCTCGGCGGAGTCATGCGCGCGCCGGAGCCCCGGTCCCGCCTCGACCAGCCGGTGCAGAGCGCTCACCAGCGCCGTGGTGCGTGGCTCGGGGCGGTCTATGTCGATGCGTACGGAGACGGTTTCCCCGACGGCCTCGGCGATCCGGGTGGCGGCGGCCACCGCCTGGTCGGCGGTGTGTCCACCGACGCCGGGCAGTTGGCGCAGGGCGTGCCGGCCCGCCTCGTACACCTCGCCCACGGAGGTGAAACCGGCCTGTTCGAGCGCGCCGAGCCGTAACCGGCCGGCGGTGACGTCCCTCAGCCGGGAGACCGGGATGGCGGCGAGTTCCGCGCCCGTCAGCTCCCGCTGGAGCGGACGGTAGACGTCCCGTACGGCGGTGACGGCCCGGTCGTGGTCGTCGAGCAGCCGCTGCGCGCCGTCGAGCAGCGACATCGCCGCGTCGAGCACGGCCGCCGCTTTTCGTCCCGCGGGCACCGGAGCGCGTCCCGGCGTGGTTCCCGCACCTCTCATACGCCGCTCCACCCGACACCCCATACCGGACTGACCCGCTCTGTCCGCACCTGACCGGCTCATATGCTCCCACGCCCACCGGACGTAACGCTCCGGCCCGGCCCAGGCAGGCCATCAAAACTAAACGAACGATCGTGCTAGCATTTTCCCATTCGCCGGCCGATCAAGGAGATCCGAGCCATGTCACCCATGACCGCGCTCGTCCAGACCGTCTCTCGTACCGCCCTGCGCACCGCCCTTAACACCACCTCGTTCCTCGCCCCCCGGCTGGCCGGACGCGCCGCCTTCGCCGTCTCTCTCCGTCCCGCCGGCCGCAGCCGTATCCGCCAGTCGCCGCCGCTGTGGACTTCGTACGTCAGCGGCGGCAGCGGCAGCCCGCTTTGGAGCCACGGATCGAGCCGGTCGTGCGGGACGCCGCTCCGCGCCCCGGATCAGCCGTCCTCTGACGCGGCCGTCCCTGACGTCCGTACGGCGTCCCTCCCGAAGTCAGGGCTCTCCGGCAGGGCGGCCGGGTCGGTCGCGGCGGCGCGCAGCCGGTTCAGGATGCCCCGGGCCGCCCTCTCGTACGCGACCCCGTCGCCGTGCAGTACGGACTTGGCGTTGGCCGCCTCCATCAGCGCGATGACCTCGAACGCCAGCTGCGGCACGTCCAGTTCAGCCCCGAATCCACCCGCGAGACGTGCCTTCTCGATGGTGCGCTCCACATAACTCACCCAGTCGTCCAGGGAAGTGGCGATCGCGTCGTGCACCGGACCGCTGCGCGCGTCGAATTCGGCGGCGACGGCGTAGAAGAAGCAACCGCCGGAGAAGACCCGGGTCGAGGAGTACGTCAGCCAGTTGCGGCACAGCGCCCACACCCGCCCGGCGCCCGGGGGCAGCTCGCGCGTCGGGCGGACGACATGCGTGGTGTAGACATCGGTGGCTGCCCGTACCGTCGCCAGCTGAAGTTCCTCCTTCGAGCCGAAGAGGGCGAAGACGCCGCTCTTGCTCAGCTTCAGCTCAGTGGCGATACGGCCGAGGGAGAGCCCTTCCAGCCCCTCGACCGACGCGATGTCCATCGTGCGGTCGAGCACCAGCCGCCGGGTCTGATTGCCGCGCTCGACGCGCCCGTCGGTACCGCGTCCGTCGGTACCGCGTCCGGTGTGGCCGCCCGTACGGATCCGCGTATGTCCGTCGCCGCGTGTGCCGCTCATTCCCCCACTCTACTGAACGCACGATCGTGCGGCCTCCTGTCGGGCCCGGCAGCACATGCGGGGGCGCCACGCCGGGAGGAAACTCGGAGGGAAGGAAGGGCTATGGGATCCCATGAAGGAGCGCGCCATGGTCAGTACCCCGTTTGTCACTGGCTCCCCGGTGTGGATCGACCTCGGCACCCCCGATATCGAGGGCGCGGCCGCCTTCTACAAAGGCATATTCGGCTGGGACTTCGTCTCCGCCGGCCCCGACGCGGGCGGCTACGGCCTGCTCCAGCTGAACGGGAGGACAGCGGCCGGTGTCATGCCCGTGGAGCCCGGCCAGGCACCGCCTGCCTGGTCCCTGTACTTCCAGACGCCCAACGCCGACGCCACGGCCAAGTCCGTTCAGCAGGGCGGCGGTTCCGTTGTCTTCGAGCCGATGGACGTGATGGACCTCGGCAGGATGGCGGTCTTCACCGATCCGTCGGGCGCGGGCTTCTCGGTCTGGCAGCCGGGCAGGAACAAGGGCATGGACGCCGTCAACGAGCCGGGCAGTTTCTGCTGGGGCGAGCTGTACACCCCGGACGAGGACGCCGCGTACCGCTTCTACAACTCGGTCTTCGGCTGGGAGACCACCAGCATGCCGATGCCGGACGGAAGCGGCAGCTATCGGATGGTGAACCCGGCGGGCCAGGGCGCCGAGGGGATGTTCGGCGGCTTCGTGCCGCTCGGCACCGACCCGGCGGAGTCCGACACGGGGCCGCACTGGCTCCTGTACTTTGCGGTCACGGACTGCGACGCTTCTGTGACGACCGCGCGGAAGCTGGGCGGTACGGTCCGGGTCGCGCCGACCGATATCGAAGGCGTCGGGCGGTTCGCGAAGCTCGCCGATCCCTCGGGGACTCGGTTCGCGCTGATGCAGGGCGTGGACCGGGCCGGCTGACGGCGGCGCGGGGAGGCCCCCGGTCCTTCATGGGCCGACCGTCCCGTGACCGTCCATCTCGTTGACGGTTCGTCAATCACCTGTTTATCGCGGCCGGGCAGCCTGTCCGACATGCCGATCAACATCACCGACATCACCACCAGCACGAGCGACGCGACCGACCGCAGTGAACACGAACTCTCCTGGCAGGAGAGCGCGTTGTGCGCCCAGACAGGGCCGGAATTCTTCTTCCCCGCCCCCGGCTCCTCCACCCGGGAGGCGAAGCGGCTCTGCGGCGCCTGCGAGGGCCGGGTGGCCTGCCTCCAGTACGCACTCGCCAATGACGAGCGATTCGGCGTCTGGGGCGGTCTCTCGGAGAAGGAGCGGCAGAACCTCCGGCGCGACGCGGCCGGTCTTCGCAGCAGCTGAACCGAGCGCGCGAAAGAGCGCGTGAACCGAGCGCGTGAACGAGCGCGTGCACCAAGGGCGTGGACGGAGCGCGTCCGAGTGGATCGTCGCCGCCGCCGAAGATCACGGCGACGGCGACGGCGACGATACGGGCGTGGGCAGCCGCTACGCGGAACCGGTAGGCGGAATCAGCCCGCGGCCGCGGCGCGCGCCGCCATTCGCACCTTGCGCGCGGCGAGCTTCTCGTCGAACTTGCTCGCCTCGCTGTTCAGACCGCCCATGTACATGCCCAGCTCCTCCTGCGCCTTGAGCCCCTCCGGGCCCAGCCCGTCGATGTCCAGGACCTTCAGGTAGCGCAGCACCGGCTGGAGCACATCGTCGTGATGGATCCGCATGTTGTAGATCTCGCCAATGGCCATCTGCGCGGCGGCGCGCTCGAAGCCGGGCATGCCGTGTCCGGGCATCCGGAAGTTGACGACGACATCGCGGACGGACCGCATCGTCAGATCCGGGGCGATCTCGAAGGCGGCGCCCAGCAGATTCCGGTAGAAGACCATGTGCAGGTTCTCGTCCGTGGCGATCCGCGCCAGCATCCGGTCACAGACCGGGTCGCCCGACTGGTGTCCGGTGTTGCGGTGCGAGACCCGGGTCGCCAGCTCCTGGAAGGCGACGTAGGCGACGGAGTGCAGCATGGAGTGGCGGTTGTCGGACTCGAAGCCCTCCGCCATGTGCGCCATCCGGAACTGCTCCAGCTTGTCCGGGTCCACGGCCCGCGAGGTGAGCAGATAGTCCCGCATCACGATGCCGTGCCGGCCCTCTTCCGCGGTCCAGCGGTGCACCCAGGTGCCCCAGGCTCCGTCGCGGCCGAAGAGGCTCGCGATCTCGTGGTGGTAGCTGGGGAGGTTGTCCTCGGTCAGCAGATTGACCACGAGCGCGATCTTGCCTATGTCGGTGACCTTCGACTGCTCGGGGTCCCAGGCTTCGCCGTTCTCGAAGATGCCCGGGAAGTTGCGGCCGTCGGACCAGGGCACGTACTCGTGCGGCATCCAGTCCTTGGCGACTTTGAGATGGCGGTTGAGTTCCTTCTCCACCACCTCTTCCAGGGCGTACAGCAGTCGGGCGTCGGTCCACGCGTCCGAACTGCCGAGGTGGGGAGAGGTGATCGACACGGGGGTACTCCAGGGGGGACGGGAGGTTTACCTACGGGTTCGTAGGTTACGACACCGTAGGTTAAGGCCGCGGTAAGGCGAAGGCCAAGCCCGTCGACGTCGAACATCTCTACGCTCGGTCATGCACGCAGGTCGGAGAGGTCGCGAAGCCGCACAGAGAGACACGTCACGCACCCTTCGAGCTTTTCGTACTCGCTGATGTCGACCGGTACGGGCTCATACCCGAGCCCCGCGAACAGCTCCGCGCTCCGCGGCGCGCTCGCGGCCATCAGCAGTTTTCCGCCGCCGAGCAGCACCACATGAGCGCCCGGCTCCTCGGGCACGGGCAGAAAGCGCGGGAAGACGGTCGGGGTGTCCACCAGTGGCTCGTAGCCGATGACGGTGGAGTCGGGCAGAGCCGTCACCGCGGACTTGAGATGCAGCACGGTACGTACGGGTACGGCGACGACCCGCGCCCCGAGGGGTTCGAAGGCCGCGCGCAGCTGCTGGATGCCCGCCGTGTTCGTCCGGCCGCCCTGCCCCACGTACACGGTGTCGCCGACTTTCAGCACATCCCCGCCGTCGAGCGTGCCCGGCTCCCGTACGCGGTTCACCGAGCAGCCGAGCCGGGCCAACTCCGTTTCCACAGCCGCCGTTTCTGGTCGGCGGGAAAGGGCGCCCGGCCGGCTGACGAGGGCGACGTTCCGGAACATCACGACGGTGTCCTCGATGAACACCCCGTCCGGGCAGTCGTCCGCCGGCGCCACCTCCACCGTCTCCCAGCCGTGTGCGCGCAGCGTCTCGGTGTACCGCTCCCACTGGCGCAGCGCGAGCCCGGTGTCGACGGGGGTGCGTTCGATATGGGTGACCAATCCCTCGGCGAGGCGCGGGCTCGGGCGTCGGATCAGGGCTTTCCTGCTGGGCACGGGTGAGTCTCCAGATCGGTGCGGGGGCCGGACCCGTATGGCTCCGGACCACCCATCATGACCCGGGCTGTGCCCACCGGTCCGGCCCGTGCCCGCCAGTCCGACCTGTGCCCACCGGTCCGGCCCGTGCCCACCGGGCCTTGTGCCCACCGGACCCGGCCCGTGCCCGCTCAGGCCGGCAGAGGTGCCCGCTCCAGCTCCCGGCGCAGATATTCGGCGGTGAAGGACTTGGGGTGCTCCAGCAGCTGCCGCGGAGTGCCCTCGAAGACGATCTCTCCGCCGTGCTTGCCACCGTCCGGACCGAGATCGATCACCCAGTCGGCCCGCTTGACCACATCCATGTTGTGCTCGACGCAGATCACCGAGTTCCCGGCGTCGACCAGCCGGTCCAGCAGCGCGACCAGTGTGTCCACGTCCGCCATGTGCAGCCCGGTGGTCGGCTCGTCGAGTACGTACACACTGCCCGTGCGGTGCAGTTGCGTGGCCAGCTTGATGCGCTGGCGCTCGCCGCCGGAGAGCGAGCTGAGCGGCTGGCCGAGTGTGAGATAGGTCAGCCCGACGTCATTGAGCGTACGCAGCTTGCGCAGCGGCGCCTTGTCCCCGAAGAACTCCATGGCCACCGCCGCCGTCATGTCCAGTACGTCGACGATGGAGCGGCCCTTCACCGTGTGCCGCAGGACCTCGTCGTGGAAGCGCCGGCCCTCGCACGCGTGGCAGGTCGTGGTCACCGGGTCCATGAAGGCGAGATCGGTGTAGATCAGCCCGCGCCCCGAGCACTCCCCGCACGCCCCCGAGGAGTTGAAGCTGAACAGCCCCGGCGCGACCCCGTTCTCCTTGGCGAAGATCTTGCGGACGGTGTCCATGACGCCGAGGTACGAGGCGGGGGTGGAGCGGGACGAGGCGGTGATGGCGCCCTGGTCGATGACGATCGCCTCCGGGTACGCCGCCGTGAACACCTCCGAGATCAGTGTCGACTTGCCGGACCCCGCCACCCCGGTCACGGCCGTGAGCACGCCGGTCGGGAACCGTACGTCGACGCCCTTGAGGTTGTGCAGCGCCGCTCCGGTCACCGGAAGCCAGTCGGCGGCGGAGCGGAACGACTCCTTGACGGGTGTACGGCGGCGCAGACAGCGGCCGGTGAGCGTATCGGCCTCCCGGAGCCGGTCCGCCGGGCCCTCGTACACGACCTGGCCGCCGTCCGTCCCGGCCTTCGGGCCCATGTCGACGATATGGTCCGCGATCGCCATCACATCCGGGTCGTGCTCCACCACCAGCACCGTATTGCCCTTGTCGCGCAGCCGTACCAGCAGATCGTTCAGCCGTCCGACGTCGCGCGGATGCAGTCCCACACTCGGCTCGTCGAAGATGAATGTGAGGCCGGTCAGTGAACTCCCCAGATGGCGCACCATCTTGAGCCGCTGGCCCTCGCCGCCGGACAGTGTGGTGGTCTCCCGGTCGAGACTGAGATAGCCGAGCCCGATCCCGACCAGCCGCTCCAGCCGCTCACGGGCGGCCGCCGCGATCGGGGTCGCCACGGGATCGTCTATCCGGCCCAGCACCTCCACCAGATCGGCGACCTCCATGCGGCTGTGATCGGCGATGCTCAGCCCGTCGATCCGGGAGGCGAGCGCGGCCTCGTTGAGGCGCGCCCCGCCGCACGCCTCGCACAGCCGCTCCACCGTGAAGCGTGCCGCCGCCTCCTTGCGCTTCTCGGAGAGACTGGCGGTGTCACGATTGAGGAAGAGCCGGGTGAAGCGGGAGACGATTCCCTCGAACCGCATATCGACCGCGCCCGACTTCACTTCGATCCGGACCTTGAAGTCGCCGCCGTGCAGCAGCAGTTCACGCTCCTCGTCGGTGTACTCGCCGAGCGGCTTCGCCCGGTCGAAACGGCCCGACTCGGCGTACAGATTCCACTCCCAGCTGTTCACCGAGAGCCCAGGCAGCAGCAGCGCGCCCTCGTCGAGCGATTTGGACCAGTCGATCGCCCGGTCGATATCGAGCGCTACCACCCGGCCCACCCCGTCACAGACCGCGCACATCCCCGACGGGTCGTTGAAGGAGTACGCGGTCGCCGTTCCCGCGCTCGGCACGCCATGGCGCGAGAACAGCACCCGTATCACCGAGTAGATGTCCGTCATCGTGCCGACCGTGGAGCGGACGTTGCCGCCGATCGGCTTCTGGTCGACGACGACCGCCACCGAGAGATCATCGATCCCGTCGACCTGCGGGCGCTCGTACTTCGGCAGGAAGCTTCTGATGAACGAGCTGAAGGTCTCGTTCAGTTGGCGCTGTGACTCCACCGCGACGGTGTCGAAGACGATCGACGATTTGCCCGATCCCGACACCCCGGTGAAGACGGTGATCTTGCCCTTCGGAATGGTCAGGGACACATCCCGGAGGTTGTTCTCACGGGCTCCCGTGATGGTGATGTTCTGAGGCATGCCCCGACGCTAACCGGGAATCCCGACACCTTCTGTCGAGTTTCCGCGTCGAGCGGCGGCGGGCGGCGGGCGGCGGGCGGCGGGCGGCGGGCAGCGGGCGGGCAGCGGGCTCAGCAGGCGTCGCGCAGCAGCTCGGTCAGATCGTGGTCGAGATCCAGATAGAGATGTTCGCGGCCGGCCGGCACGAGATCCTGCGAGCGCTCCAGGAAACGCCGCAGCTCGGAGGTGCGCAGATGAACCATGGCGGTGCCCTCGGGAGCGTGGAACTCCAGCACCGTACGGCCGTAGCCGAAGGGCCGCACCCGTACGTCCCCGACCCCGACGGGCTCGGTCATGCCCGTCGCCAGCAGCTCGCGGGAGAACTCCCAGGTCACCTCGGTGCCCTCCAGCGTCGCCGGGGGCGGGAACGCCATCCGTACGGCGAAGGGGTCCGCCCGGTCGTAGCGCAGGGTCGCGGGTACGGTCTCCAGCCGGGGAATGGACGCGACCAGCCGGGCCTGTACGGCCTGTTCAATGACGAGCGTCATGGACTGCTCCCCTTCGTCGGACCTGGATGAGGTCTTCTTCTATGGGAAAGACGGTGGAGCGCCTCGATACGTGCTCCAAAACGGGAGTGAGCTGTGTCACCGTGCCCGCCGACGGCCTCCGCCATGGCGTGATTCCGACCCCGGACGGGCGCACCCAATCTGGGACGTCGACCCGGCCGCCGCCTCCGCCGCACGCAACCGCATCGCGGCCGACGGAAGCCGTCGCTTCGTCGCCGTCTAGGGTCGGCTGCCGTCCCTTGGCGGGCGGACATTCCCGGTCACGGCACTACTGTGTGATGACCATGAAGACGTTCAGAACGCCCGGCGACGAGATCGAGGCCCGTGCCATCCAGGACGAGCTGCGCGGCCTGGTCGTACGGGACGAGCCGGGGCCGCCGCCCGGAACCGGGCTGGTGACCGGGGTGGACGTGGCGTACGACGACGAGCGGGATGTCGTCGCCGCCGCGGCCGTCGTGCTCGACGCCGCCACCCTCGCCGTCGTCGAGGAGGCCACCGCCGTCGGCACGGTCGCCTTCCCGTACGTACCCGGACTGCTGGCCTTCCGGGAGATCCCCACCGTCCTGGCCGCTCTCGAAGCGCTCACCTCGGAGCCCGGTCTCGTCGTGTGCGACGGATACGGCCTGGCTCATCCGCGGCGCTTCGGGCTCGCCGCGCATCTCGGGGTGCTCACCGGCCTCCCGGTGATCGGCGTGGCCAAGAACCCGTTCACCTTCTCGTACGAACAGCCGGGCAGCCGGCGCGGCGACTCCTCGCCGCTGCTGGCCGACGACGGCGAGGAGGTGGGGCGGGCGCTGCGCACACAGGAGGGCGTCAAACCGGTGTTCGTCTCGGTCGGCCACCGCGTCGGCCTCGCCAACGCCTGCGCCCACACCCTGCGGCTGGCGCCCGACTACCGCCTCCCGGAGTCCACCCGGCGGGCCGACGCGCTCTGTCGCCGCGCGCTGCGCGAGGCGACCCGCTAGGTCCTGTCGACCCGCTAGGTTCTGTCCGCTCCACCGGGCGGGCTTCAGCCGGCCGGATCCAGCTCGCGCGCGTCCACGATCCTGAACCCCAGCCCCGCCGCCCGCAGCCGCCCCAGCAGCGCGTCGCCCATCGCCACCGCCGGGGTCACCTGCCCGGCGGTGGCGGGCAACTCGTCCAGGGCGAGCGAGAGCGCCGACTCGGCCAGCATCTTCGCCGACTCGTCATAGCCGGGGTCGCCGCCCGAGACCTCGGTGAAGACCCGTTGTCCGCCACCCGTGCCCACCAGGCGCAGCGAGAAGCTGCTCGCTCGCCTGCGTTCGAGGTCCGGGCCGCTGCCCGGCTCGAAGCGCCGCGTCAACCACTCCCGGAACGGGGGCAGTTGGGCCAGCGCGACGCCCACCCCGGCCGCCGCGCTGCCGCCCAGCGCCACCGGCAGTGTCTTCACCCCGGCGAAGTACCGGTAACGGAAATCGGGGCCGTAGCGCGGCAGCGCCGCCGCCGAGCGCGCCACCACCTGTGCGTCGAGCGTCGGCAGCGGCAGCGCCCAGTACCCGGTCTCCCGGCTGAAGTGCGGTGCGCCGAGCGATCCGCGCACGCGGCGGTCGACCTGCCTCGGCTCGTACAGCCGCCGCTCCCGGGCGGCGTGCAGCAGCTGCCGGCCACGGCTCATGGCCGTCATCGCGGAAGCGAGTGTTCCGCCGGAGAAGAGGGCGTTGGAGCGTACGAACGCGTCCACGCGCAGCGGTACGTCCTCCGGCAGCCGCTGGACGGTGAGGTACGCGCCCAGATCGCTGGGGACCGCGTCGAAGCCGCAGGCGTGCACGAGCCGTGCCCCGGTCTCCCGGGCGCGGATGTCGTAACGCAGAAACATCCGGTCCAGGAACTCGGCCTCGCCGCACAGATCGGCGTAGTCGGTCCCCGCCTCCGCGCACGCCGCGACAAGCCCCTCGCCGTACCGGAGATACGGTCCGACGGTCGACGCGACGACCCGGGCGGACTCGGCGAGGGCTCGCAGCGAATCGGGGTCCGCCGAGTCGGCCCGCAGCACGGGGAGCACGGCGCAGCCAGGATTGAGCGCGGTGAGCCGTTCCCGCAGCCGCTCCAGCCGGGCGTGATCGCGCCCGGCGATGGCCCAGCGGCACTTCTCGGGGGCGTGGGCCGCGAGATACTTCGCGGCCAGCGTCCCCACGAAGCCCGTCGCCCCGAAGAGCACGATGTCGTACGGGCGCTCCGTCCCGTTCCTCCTGGCCATTGGCTCCTCCGCCGTTCGCCCGCGCCATTGCCGGTGGCTGAGGCTAGCGTGAGATCTCGTGGAGTGAGCGGGAACGCTCATCGCGGGAACCTGTCCGGTCGGCATAGGCTCGATACAGGCCCTAAGCGCTTGCTCGGGCCGAAGGGTTGTGCGGAGTGGAACACGTTCTTAGCATCGCCGGTGTGACATCAGTTGTGTCACACAGTGCCTGGAGCCAGATGGGAGCCGGATGGCAGCCGCGGGAAATGGTGCGGGAAACGGTGCGGGAAACGGTCCGCTGACGGGCGTACGCGTGGTCGAGCTGGCCGGTATCGGCCCCGGCCCCTTCGCCGCGATGACCCTCGCCGATCTCGGCGCCGATGTCGTACGGGTCGACCGTCCGGGCGGCGCGGGGCTCGGGATCGATCCGGCGTACGACCTGACCAACCGCAACAAGCGGTCCGTACTGATCGACCTCAAGACCGAGGACGGCGCGGCCCGCGTCCTCGATCTGGCCGAGCGCGCCGACGTACTCATCGAGGGGTACCGGCCGGGGGTCGCCGAGCGCCTCGGCGTCGGCCCCCGGGAGTGTCTGGAGCGTAATCCGCGGCTGGTGTACGGGCGGATGACCGGCTGGGGCCAGGACGGTCCGCTCGCCGAACGCGCCGGGCACGACATCGGATACATCGCCGTCACCGGCGCGCTCTCCATGATCGGCACGGCCGGGGAGCCCCCCGCGCTCCCGGCGAACCTGCTCGGCGACTACGCGGGCGGCTCGCTCTATCTGGTCATCGGGATCCTCGCCGCGCTTCAGCACGCGCGTACGCCCGACGGCGCGGGACAGGTCGTGGACGCGGCGATCGTCGACGGCACCGCCCATCTCACCACCATGATCCACGCCATGATGGGCGCGGGCGGCTGGCAGGACCGCCGGGGCGCCAATCTGCTCGACGGGGGCAGTCCGTTCTACGGTTCCTACGAGACCGCCGACGGCGAGTACATGGCGGTCGGCGCGTTGGAGCAGCGGTTCTACAACGAGTTCGTGGAACTGCTCGGCATCGCCGAAGAGCTCCCGCCGCGCAAGGACTTCGGGCGCTGGGACGAACTGCGTGAGGCGGTCGCGGCCCGGTTCAGAACGAAAACGCGCCAGGAGTGGACGGCGGTCTTCGAGGGCTCCGACGCCTGTGTCGCGCCGGTGCTCTCCCTGCGCGAGGCTCCGGCCCACCCGCATCTGGCGGCCCGCGGCACCTTCACCCAGCACGCGGGACTCACCCAGCCCGCCCCCGCGCCGCGGTTCTCCGTCACTCCGGGGTCGGTGCGCCGCGCGCCCGCGCGGCCCGGCGCGGACACCGCCGAGGTGGCCCGCGACTGGGATCTGCCCGTACGCGCCACGGAGGACAGCCAAGGAGGACAGCCGAGTTGAAGCGCCGGATCTTCGCCGCCGAGCACGCGGCGTTCCGCGGTACGACCGAGATCATGAAGGAGATCATCGGCCGCTCGATCCTCTCCTGATCCCCCCTCCTGATCCCCGCCCTCCTGATCCCCACCTCTCCCGGCCCGCACCTCTCCCGGCCCCCACCTCCCCCGATCCCCATCGTTTCGTCCCCCGCCCCATCCCGCTGTCCCGAAAGGCAGTCGCCGTGAGTACCGAAGCGTTCGTCTACGACGCGATCCGCACCCCGCGCGGCCGCGGCAAGGCCAATGGCGCCCTGCACGGCACGAAGCCGATCGATCTCGTCGTCGGACTGATCCATGAGCTGCGCCGCCGCTTCCCCGGACTCGACCCGGCGGCGATCGATGACATCGTCCTCGGTGTGGTGAGCCCGCTCGGCGACCAGGGCTCGGACATCGCCCGGGTCGCGGCCATCGCCGCCGGACTGCCCGACTCCGTCGCCGGCGTCCAGGAGAATCGCTTCTGCGCCTCCGGGCTGGAGGCTGTCAATCTGGCCGCCGCCAAGATCCGCTCCGGCTGGGAGGACCTGATCCTCGCGGGTGGCGTCGAGTCGATGTCGCGGGTGCCGATGGGCTCCGACGGCGGGGCCTGGGCCATGGACCCGATGACCAGCTTCGCCACGGGCTTCGCACCGCAGGGCATCGGCGCCGACCTGATCGCCACCGTCGGCGGCTTCAGCCGGCGCGATGTGGACGAGTTCGCCGCGCTGTCCCAGGAACGGGCGGCCACCGCGTGGAAGGAGGGCCGCTTCGGCCGCTCGGTCGTGCCTGTCCTCGACCGCAACGGGCTCACCGTCCTCGACCACGACGAGCATCCGCGCCCCGGCACCACCGCCGACTCGCTCGCCGCTCTGAAGCCGTCGTTCGCCGGAATCGGTGAAATGGGCGGCTTCGACGCCGTCGTCCTCCAGAAGTACCACTGGGTCGAGAAGATCGACCATGTCCATCACGCGGGCAACTCGTCCGGCATCGTGGACGGTGCGGCCCTGGTCGCCATCGGCTCCCGCGAGACCGGCGAACGTTACGGACTCACGCCCCGCGCCCGGATCGTCTCCGCGGCCGTCTCCGGCTCCGAGCCGACCATCATGCTGACCGGCCCCGCCCCCGCCAGCCGCAAAGCACTCGCCAAGGCCGGACTGACCATCGAGGACATCGACCTCGTGGAGATCAATGAAGCCTTCGCGGCGGTCGTCCTGCGCTTCGTCGGGGAGATGGGTCTCTCGCTGGACAAGGTGAATGTCAACGGCGGTGCCATCGCGTTCGGCCACCCGCTCGGGGCCACCGGCGCGATGATCCTCGGCACCCTCGTGGACGAACTGGAGCGCCAGGACAAGCGGTACGGCCTCGCCACGCTCTGCGTCGGCGGCGGCATGGGGGTCGCCACCATCGTGGAACGCCTCTGACGGCCCGCACGTCCGCCCCTCCTGGACCCCCGCCCGGATTCCCCCGATACGGAGCAGCAGCATGAGCGAGTCCACCACCCCGGCCTCCCCGGCGATTCGCTGGGAGCAGGACGGGACCGGCGTCGTCACCCTCGTCCTCGACGACCCCACCCAGTCCGCCAACACCATGAACCAGGCGTTCCGGCAGTCCATCGTGGCCATCGCCGACCGCGCGGAGGCCGAGCAGGACAGCATCCGCGGCATCATCGTCACCTCCGCGAAGAAGACCTTCTTCGCGGGCGGCGACCTCAAGGACATGATCAAGCTCGGTCCGGCCGACGCCGGGCAGATCTTCGAGAGCAGCCTGGTCATGAAGCGCGCCCTGCGCCGCATCGAGACCCTTGGCAAGCCCGTGGTCGCGGCGCTCAACGGCGCGGCCCTGGGCGGCGGTTACGAGATCGCGCTCGCCTGCCACCACCGGATCGCCCTGGACGCGCCCGGCTCCAGGATCGGGCTGCCCGAGGTGACGCTCGGACTGCTGCCCGGGGGCGGCGGGGTCATCCGTACCGTACGGCTGATGGGCGTCGCGGACGCGCTGCTCAAGGTGCTGCTCCAGGGCACCCAGTACACCCCGGCGCGCGCCCTGGAGAACGGGCTCGTCCATGAAGTCGCCGCCACCGCCGACGACATGCTCGCGCGCGCCCGCGCCTTCATCGACGCTCATCCCGAGTCGTCCCAGCCGTGGGACGTCAAGGGCTACAAGATCCCCGGCGGTACGCCGTCCAGCCCCCGCTTCGCCGCCAACCTGCCCGCGTTCCCGGCCAATCTGAAGAAGCAGACGGCGGGCGCCCCTTACCCGGCGCCGCGCAATATCCTCGCGGTGGCCGTCGAGGGCTCCCAGGTCGACTTCGAGACCGCGCAGACCATCGAGGCCCGCTACTTCGCCGAACTGGTCACCGGCCAGACCGCCAAGAACATGATCCAGGCGTTCTTCTTCGACCTCCAGGCCGTCAACTCGGGCGCGGGCCGCCCCCAGGGCATCGCACCACGCGAGATCCGCAGGGTCGCGGTCCTCGGGGCCGGGATGATGGGCGCGGGCATCGCGTACTCCTGCGCGCGCGCCGGAATCGACGTCGTACTGAAGGACGTCTCGGAGGAGGCCGCGGCGAAGGGGAAGGCGTACTCCGGGAAGCTGCTCGCCAAGGCGCTCTCCCGGGGCCGTACGACCGAGGCCGACCGGGACGCGCTGCTCGCCCGGATCACCCCGACAGCCGACCCCGCCGACCTCGCCGGATGTGACGCGGTGATCGAGGCGGTCTTCGAGGACACCGCGCTCAAGCACAAGGTGTTCCAGGAGATCCAGGAGATCATCGAGCCCGACGCGCTGCTCTGCTCCAACACCTCCACCCTGCCCATCACCGTGCTCGCCGAGGGGGTCGCCCGGCCCGCCGACTTCATCGGGCTGCACTTCTTCTCGCCGGTCGACAAGATGCCGCTCGTGGAGATCATCAAGGGCGAGCGGACCGGGGACGAGGCGCTGGCCCGCGCGTTCGATCTGGTGCGCGCGATCAGGAAGACCCCGATCGTGGTCAACGACTCACGCGGCTTCTTCACCTCGCGGGTGATCGGGCAGTTCATCGACGAGGGGGTGGCGCTGGTCGGCGAGGGCGTCGAACCCGCCTCGGTCGAGCAGGCCGCCGCGCAGGCCGGCTACCCCGCCAAGGTGCTCTCGCTGATGGACGAACTGACGCTCACCCTGCCCAGGAAGATCCGGAACGAGGCGAGGCGCGCGGTCGAGGAGGCCGGTGGCACCTGGACCGCGCACCCGGCGGACGCGGCCATCGACCGGATGGTGGACGAGTTCGGCCGGCCGGGACGCAGCGGGGGCGCGGGCTTCTACGAGTACGACGAGAACGGCAAGCGGACCCGCCTCTGGCCCGGTCTGCGCGAGCACTTCGGCACACCGGCCGGCGAGGCACGTACGGACGTCCCGTTCCTCGACATGAAGGAGCGGATGCTCTTCTCCGAGGCGCTGGACTCCGTCCGCTGTCTGGAGGAGAACGTCCTGACCTCGGTGGCCGACGCCAATATCGGCTCCATCATGGGCATCGGCTTCCCGGCCTGGACGGGCGGAGTGCTCCAGTACATCAACGGGTACGAGGGCGGTCTGCCCGGCTTCGTGGCGCGCGCCCGGGAGCTGGCGCGGCGGTACGGCGCTCGTTTCGAGCCGCCCGCGCTGCTGGTCGACAAGGCGGAGAAGGGCGAGACGTTCGGCGACGACGCCTGAGGCAGGAGGGCCGAGCGGAGACCCGGCCCATGGCACGGCCGCGTTCGGGGCGCGAGGGGACTCACTCCGCCTGGAACGCGGCCCGCAGCTCCTCCTTCAGCGACCGCTGGAACGCCGTTACCAGCGCCTGCACCACCAGCGGCCGCATATGGGCCGAGAGCGACTTCATCGCCGCGACATGCTCGGGGTCGGACCCCTGGTCGCGGTACGGGGTCCACACCTCGTCCCGGAACAGCCGCGTCAGCTCGTACGCCGCCTCGCGCGTGTGCTCCAGCAGGACCGTGCGCGCCGCGAGGATCGTCTCCTGCGGGATCGGTACGTCCAGCAGCTCGACGCCGAGCCGCAGCAGCCCGGGATCGAGCCGGTAGCTGTCCGGGCCATCGGCGCGTACCAGGACGCCCATCGCGGTGAGCCGGTCGATGTCCTCCTCGGACAGCGCCCGCCCGGCCCGGCGCTCCACCTCGGCCCGGGTCGCGTCCTCGGCGGAGTCCGGCGCCCAGGAGGCCACCAGTGCCCGGTGGACGGCCAGATCGTGCGCGCTCAGATCGGGCGGCAGCCGTTCCAGATGGCGTTCGATCGCGGCGAGCGTCATCCCCAGGTGCTGAAGCTCCTCGATGAGGGCCAGCCGGGAGAGATGGTCCTGCCCGTAGTGGCCGACCCGGCGCGGCCCGATCACCGGCGGCGGCAGCAGCCCTCGGGTGCTGTAGAAGCGGATGGTGCGTACGGTGACCCCGGCGCGGGCCGCCAGCTCATCGACGGTGAGCGTCGGCTCCTCGGACCCCGTGGCCATTTCCGCGCCTCGCCTTTCGCTGCTGTGGGCCGACGGATCGACAGGTCGACTCGGTACAACAGTATTGCTGTGCCACTTTGCTGTGCCACCAGCACGGTGAAAGGGGCGCCACGGCCGGGTGGCGCCCCCGCGCCTATCGGTCAGGACCGGAGTACGGCGGCCACGGCTCAGTCCAGACCGCCCCGGCCGATGACTCCCGCGTACCAGCGCGCGCTGTCCTTCACCGTACGGCGCTGGGTCGCGAAGTCGACATGGACGACGCCGAACCGCTTGCTGTAGCCGTACGCCCACTCGAAGTTGTCCAGCAGCGACCAGAGGAAATAGCCGCGCACCTTCGCGCCGTCCGCGATCGCGCGGTGGACGGCGTGGAGATGGGCGCGCAGATAGGCCACCCGCTCGGGGTCGTGCACCGCGCCGGACGGATCCGCGTAGTCGTCGTACGCCGCGCCGTTCTCGGTGACCATCAGCGGGGTGGCCGGCAGCTCGTCCCGCAGCCGTGTCAGCAGTTCGTACAGTCCGTCCGCGTCGATCGGCCAGTCCATCGCGGTGCGCGGTCCCGGCGCGGGTACGAACCGCACATGCTCCTCCGCGCCGGGCCACGGTGACGGGGTGTCGCAGGAGCCCGCCGCGACGACCGTGGGGGAGTAGTAATTGATCCCCAGCGAGTCGATGGGCGTGGCGGCGGTCGCCAGATCGCCGTCCCGGACGAACGACCAGTCCGTCAGCGCGGCGGTGTCCTCGACCAGATCCGCGGGCAGCCGCCCGTGGAAGACCGGATCGAGGAAGATCCGGTTTCCGACGGCATCGATCCTGCGCACCGCGTCGAGATCGGCCGCCGAGTCCGTCAGCGGCCGGACGGCGTGCAGATTGAGGGTCAGCGAGATCTCGGACTTCCTCGGCAGGGCGTCGCGCAGCGCGCGGGTGGCCAGGCCATGGGCGAGATTGAAGTGGTGCGCGGCGCGCAGCGCGGCGACCGGATCCGTACGGCCCGGGGCATGGACACCGGAGGCGTACCCCAGAAACGCCGCGCACCACGGCTCGTTGAGGGTGGTCCAGGTGGCCACCCGGTCGCCGAGTGCTTCGGCGACGATCCGCGCGTACTCCGCGAACCGCGCCGCCGTGTCGCGCTGCGGCCAGCCGCCCGCGTCCTCCAGCTCCTGGGGCAGATCCCAGTGGTAGAGCGTGGCGACCGGCCGGATGCCCGCCGCCAGCAGCGCGTCCACCAGCCGCCGGTAGAAGTCCAGACCGCGCTGTACGGCCGGGCCGCGGCCGGTCGGCTGGACGCGCGGCCAGGCCACCGAGAAGCGGTAGTCCGTGACCCCCAGCTCCTTCAGCAGCGCGACGTCCTCGTCCATCCGGTGGTAGTGGTCGGCGGCGATATCGCCGGTGTCACCGTTGCGGACCCGGCCGGGAGCGCGGCTGAAGGTGTCCCAGATGGACGGGGTACGGCCGTCCTCGGCCGCGGCCCCCTCGATCTGGTACGCGGCGGTGGCCGTCCCCCAGCGGAAACCGCGGGGGAAGCGCGACTCCGCGGTGGTCTGGGGGCGTGCGTCGACAGCGGTCATATGGAAGGAACTCCCGTGAGATGAGACAGAACAGTGGGGGGAGGCGGCGGGGGACCCGTACGGACGTCGTGGCGGGCGCCGTGGCGGGTGCGCAGGCGCGTACGGAGGCGCGTGCGGCGTCGGGCGCGCGACAGAGGGGGCATCACCCCTTGACGGCGCCCTGCATGATGCCACCGACGATCTGCCGGCCCAGCAGACCGAAGACCAGCAGCACGGGCAGTGTGCCGAGCAGGGTGCCCGCCATGATCACGGACTGGTCGTGGACATAGCCGCCGCCGAGCTGGCGCAACGCCACCTGCACGGTCGGATTCTGCGAGGAGAGCGCGATGATCGGCCAGAAGAAGTCGTTCCAGGCGGCCATGAAGGTCAGCATGCCGAGCACGGCCATCCCCGGCCGGGCGATGGGCACCACGATCGACCAGAAGATCCGGGCCGTGGAGGCGCCGTCCACCCGGGCGGCCTCGATCAGCTCGTCGGGCAGCGACTGCACCAGATACTGGCGCATGAAGAACACCCCGAAGGCGGAGACGAGTCCGGGCAGGATGACGGCCTGGAGCTGGTTCACCCACTGGAGTTCGGCGATCAGCATGAACAGCGGGATCACCCCGAGCTGCGGCGGGATCATCATCGTGCCCACGGTGACGGCGAGCAGCGCGCCCCGGCCGCGGAAGCGCAGTTTGGCGAAGGCGAATCCGGCGAGGGTGCAGCACAGCACCGTGCCCACGGTGATCGAACCGGACACGATGAAGGAGTTGAGGAGGGCCTTGCCGATATCGGCCTCCTCCAGCACCGCCTCGAAGTTGCGGATGAGGTTCGGCCCCGGCAGCAGACTCGGGGGTACCTTCGCCAGCTCGGCGTTGGAGCGGCTGGCCGCGACGATCGTCCAGTAGAACGGGAACGCCGAGATGAGCAGCGCGACGGCCAGGATCGCGTACGAGAGCCTGCCCCCGTGCATCGTGCGCCCGGCGCGGCTCCCGCGCCGTACGGACCGCCGTGGCCGGTCCTCGGTCCCCGGCGGTGGGGTGGGCGGTGCGGCGAGCGCGGTCATCGGCCGGCCTCCTTACGGGAACGGCGGCGGGCGATCAGGGCGTTGACGCCGACCAGCAGCAGGATCAGGACGAACATCACCCAGGCGATCGCGGCGGCCCGGCCCAGATGGAAGAAGCCCCAGCCCTGCTCGTACATATAGAGTCCGAGGGTCTGGTACTGATGCGAGATACCGCCCGAGATGGACCCCTCGAAGAGCAGTGGCTCACCGAAGAGCTGGGTCGCGCCGATCGTCGAGACGACGACGGTGAAGACGATCGTGGGGCGCAGTCCCGGCAGGGTGACATGGAGGAACTGCCGCCAGCGCGAGGCCCCGTCGACCTCGGCGGCCTCGTACAGCTCGCCGGGGATCGACTGCATGCCGGCCAGATAGATCAGCGCGTTGTAGCCGGTCCAGCGCCAGATGACGATGGACGACACGGCCAGCTGCGAGGCGACCGTACCGGTCTGCCAGTCCACCGGGTCGAAACCGACCAGCCCCAGTGCGTAGTTGATCAGACCGAAGTCGCGGCCGAAGAGCTGCGCGAACACGAGCGTCGCGGCGGCGACCGAGGTGGCGTACGGCAGCAGGATCGCCGTACGGATGAAAGTCCGGCCGCGCAGCTTGTAGTTGAGCAGATGGGCCAGGCCCAGGGCCATCGCCAGCTGCGGGACGGTCGACAGCACACCGATGGTGAAGGTGTTGCGCAGTGACGTCCAGAAGAACTCGTCGGTGAAGAGAGCGGTGTAGTTGCCGAGACCGCGCCATTCCATGTCGCCGGGTGTCTGGAGCTCCACCCGGTAGAGCGAGACGAACGCGGTGTAGAGCAGCGGGAACAGCCCGAACGCCGCGAACAGCGTGAAGAACGGGGCGACATAAGCGTACGGGGAGAAGGCGCGCCAGGCGCGGCGCACGGCGGACGGCCGGGCGGCGGCCGGCCCGGACGGCGGCGGGGACGCGGCCTTCGCGGTGGCGGTGAGGGTCATGGAACGGCCTTCGGAAGCGTGGGCGAGGGGGAAGGGCGGGACCGGGGGCCGGGACCGGGGACAGGCCCTGAGCGGGGACGAGATGTGGAATCCGCCCGGAACCCGCCCCCGGCGACAGCGTCGGCCGATGCGGTGATCAGCCGATGACGATGCCGACGTCAGCCGATGACGTTGTCAACGCCCTTCTTCGCGGTGGACCACGCCTTCTCGGACGAGGTGCCCTTGCGCTCCACCTCGCTCAGCGCGTTGGTGATCTGCTGGGCGACATTCTGGTCATGGACCCCGAGGACCTGTACGGGGGAGGACTTGGCCGCGTCACCGAAGATCTGACCGATCGGCGCGTCCGAGAAGTACGGGTCCTTGGCGCCCGAGATCTTCTCGATGGCGCCCGTGGCTGACGGGAAGAGCCCCTGCTTCTGGAAGAGCTTCGCCTGCTGCTCGGGTGCGGTCAGCCACTCGATCAGCTCGTACGCCTCCTTCTTGTTCTTGGCGGCGCGCGGGACGGAGAGATACGAGCCTCCCCAGTTGCCCGCGCCGCCGGGCAGCTTGGCGACGTCCCACTTGCCCGAACCGGTCTCCCCGGCCTGGCCCTTGATATAGCTGAGCATCCAGGCGGGGCACGGAATGGTGGCGAACGACCCGGCCGCGAACGCCTGGTTCCACTGCGGCGTCCACTGGTCGAGCTTGGCGCTCAGCCCGGACTCCGCCGCGTCGACCGAGGTGTCCCAGGCGGTCTTCACGGCCGGGTTGTTCTCGTAGATCAGCTTCCCGGCGGCGTCGTAGTACCGCTCCTTCTCCTGGCCGATCATGATCGAGTAGAGGCTGCCGATGCTGTCGATCCAGGCGCCCTTCGCGGGCGCCTTCTTCTGGTACTCCTTGCCGAGGGCCAGATAGCCGTCCCAGGTGGACCACTTCTGGCTCAGCTCGTCACGGTCCGTCGGCAGCCCCGCCTGCTTGAACAGATCCGTGCGGTAGCACATCGCCTCGGGCCCGACATCCGTGCCAAGACCCAGGATCCGGCCGTCCTCCGTCGTGGCGGCGGACCACTTGGCTTCGGCGAACCGGTCCTTCAGCTTGTCCGCGCCGTACTGCTTCAAGTCTTCGAATGTGTCGGACTGCTGCTGGGTGACCGACGCGATCCGGCCCACCTCGATGCCCTGCACATCGCCGAGCCCGCCCCCGCCGGCCAGCCGGGTCTGGAGCGACTTCCAGTAGTCGGCCTCGTCCTCGGTGTCGCTCTGCTTGATCGTGATGTCCGGGTGGAGCTTCTGGTACTCCGCGTAGAGTCCCGCCTCCTTGTAGCCGAACGATCCGAAGAGGTCGACCGTCAGCGTGACCTTGCCACCCGCGCTGTCGGAGGTTCCCCCCGAGGAGCCGGATCCGCACGCGGCGAGGAGTGCCCCGGAGAGCACGACCGCACCGAGACGGACTGCGGCCCTCCTGGCGGCTCGGGCGTTGGGCATGGGAAGCCTCCCTTGGCTTCGGAATACAACGGAGTACCCGCGAGAGGCAGTTGAGAGCGCTCTCAAGAGAATGGCTTGGAGCGTGCCCCGGCGCGCCACCCCTCGTCAAGACTCGAACACATAACGGCTGCCATACGGACCCAGGCTCGTCGTGAACTGCCTTACTTGTCCGACGTATTGACACTTCTGTTTCAGGAGTTTTACGTTTCCTGCCATCTGAGAGCGCTCTCGGACGCCCTTGCCCCCCATGTCTTCGAGGTGCCGTCCATGTCCGTCTCCCGCGCCAGACCCGCCTCGGCGCTGATTCTGGCCACCGCACTGGCCGCCGTCGGCCTGGGCCCCGCCGCGTCCCCGGCGCTGGCCGCCAACGTGCCCGTCGGCTCCGGCAGTTACTCGGACAGCCGACCCGCCGGCACATCCGGCCCCACCACCAACACCGGCACTCCCGTCACCCCGAAGGTGACCGAGGCCGCGCGCGACCGGCCGCTGCCCACCAACGACTGGTGGTCCTCGCTGGCCTTCCAGCGGTACGGCGACAACCCGTACTCCACCCCCATGTACGGCCACCCCCTCACCTATCAGGCGACGGCCGGCGGTCTGGAGGTCGGCTATCCGACCACTCCGGCGATCGTCGGCGACGGCCGCCAGTACGAATACGCCCACAAGGCGGATCTCACCCTCGGTCTGACCGGGCTCAACTCGCCCGACACCAAGGCCGACGCCTGGTCGGACTGGACCGTCACGCCGTACTGGTCCGACGGCGCCCGCACGCTGCGGACCACCATCGGCCACGGCCTGCCCTTCGTCTACGCCAAGGGCTCGGGCGGCGACGCGCGGATCACCACCGCCGCCGCGCCCGAGGTCTTCGCCGACGACGGCAATGTCCTCGGCATCACCGTCGCGGGCCACCACTACGCCCTGTTCGCACCGACGGGCAGCGACTGGGCCGTCTCCGGATCCACCGTGACGGCCGGGCTCGGCGGCGCCGACTACTTCTCGCTGGCGGTCCTGCCGTCCACCGACGCGCTCGCCACGTACAGGAAGTACGCGTACAGCTTCGTCACCGGCTCGAAGGTGAGCTGGAACACCGGGGGAGGCACGGTCAGGGCGACCTACAGCCTCACCACCGAGCCGCAGGAGGGCACCGAGACCGGTACGCTCCAGGCCCTCTACCGGCACCAGTGGCTGAACACCACCGACCCGCTGACCCCGTACACCTATGTCTCACCACGCGGCACGATGAAGGTCCGCGAGTCGGCCTCCTTCACCACCTCCCAGGCGTCCTCCGGGGTGCTGCCCGCGCTGCCGAAGTCGAGCGGTGTCGACCAGGCGCGGCTCAAGGGCTATCTGGACGAGGTGGCGGGCGCGGCCGATCCGTTCTCGGGCGCGACCGACACGTACTGGACAGGCAAGGCGCTGGGCAGACTCGCCCAACTGGTGCCCATGGCCGACCAGATCGGGGAGAGCGCGACGCGCGACAAGCTCCTCGGGCTGCTCAAGGGCCGGCTGGAGGAGTGGTTCACGGCGGGCGGCGCGAGTGAGTTCTCCTACGACAAGGACTGGAAGACGCTGATCGGCTACCCGGCGTCCTACGGCAGCGACACGGAGCTCAACGACCACCACTTCCACTACAGTTACTACGTGTACGCGGCGGCGATCGTCGCGCAGTACGACCAGGGATGGGCCGCCGACTCCGCCTGGGGCGGCATGGTGAAGACACTGGTCCGTGACGCCGCCAACCCCAGCCGCACCGACACCGCCTTCCCCTTCCTGCGCGGCTTCGATGTGTACGCGGGCCACAGCTGGGCCTCCGGGCACCAGGGGTTCGCCGCGGGCAACAACCAGGAGTCGTCGTCGGAGTCCACCAACCTCAGCGCCGCCCTCGTCCTGTGGGGCTCCGCGACCGGTGACGCCGAACTGCGCGATCTGGGAAGCTACTTGCTGGCCACCGAGTCCGAGGCGATCGCCCAGTACTGGTTCGACGCCGACGAGGAGGTCTTCCCGTCCTCCTTCGGCCATGACACGGTCGGCATGGTGTGGGGCAGCGGCGGCGCGTACTCCACCTGGTGGACCGCCAACCCGGAGGAGATCCACGGCATCAATGTCCTTCCCGTGACCGGCGGTTCACTGCATCTGGGCCGGGAGAAGGCGGCGATCCAGCGCAATCTCGCCGAGCTGGAACGGGAGAACGGCGGCCCGGCCGTCGAATGGCGCGACATCCTCTGGGAGTTCGAGGCGCTGGCCGATCCGGCGGGCGCCAAGGCCAAGTGGGACGCGGGCAACTCGGGATACACCCCCGAGGCCGGTGAGTCCAAGGCGCACACCTACCACTGGATCGGCACGCTGGACGCGCTCGGCGCTCCCGACGCGACGGTGACCGGGTCCGTCCCGGCCTCGGCCGTCTTCAGCAAGGGCGGCGTACGCACCTACGCGGCGCACAACTTCGAGTCGGTGGCGCGGACCGTCACCTTCTCGGACGGTACGACACTCGACGTACCGGCCCGCTCGACAGCGACGAAGTAGTCAGGCCGCCCCACCCCGCTGGACGGCGGGCCCGGCTCAGGCCGAGGCCCGCCGTACCAGCGTGGTCGGGGTGATCACCGACGCCGGGGCCCGCTCGCCCTCGCGCTCGCGGTCGAGTCCGCGCAGCAGCAGCCGCGCCATCAGCCGGCCCTGCCCCTCGATGTCCTGCTGGACGGTGGTCAGCGGCGGATCCGTGACCCCGGCGACCGAGTCCATGTCGTCGAACCCCACCAGCGCCACCTCGTCGGGCACCGCGATCCCGCGCTCCTTGAGCACCCGCAGCGCGCCCGAGGCCATCAGATCGTTAGCGGCGAACACCGCGTCCAGCTCGGGACACCGCTCCAACAGCTCGGTCATCGCCCGTGCCCCGCTCTCCTCGGTGAACGCCCCCTCGGCGATCAGCGCGGGATCCCCGTCCAGCAGCACATCGCGGTAGCCGTCGAGCCGGTCGATGGCCGATGTCTGGTCGCGCGGCCCCGCGATGTGGGCGATCCGCCGTCGGCCGAGATCCCGCAGATACCGCACGGCCTCCCGGGCTCCGCCGCGGTTGTCCGCGTCCACATACGGCACGTCCCGGTGATCCGGTGCCGTCGTCCAGCTCGGCCGGCCGCCGTAGACCGTCGGCATCCCGGCCCGCCGGGTGATCTCGGGGATCGGGTCGTCGGTGTGCAGCGAGAAGGCGAGCGCGCCGTCGACATGGCCGCCGGCCAGATAGCGGGCGATCCGGTCGTAGTCGCCGGGGCCTTCGAGCAGCAGCAGCACCAACTGGTAGTCGTGCGCGGTCAGTTCCTTGCTGATACCGCGGATCTGCTGGGAGAAGAACGGGTCGGAGAAGATCCGGATCTCCGGCTCGGCGATGATCACGGCGACGGCGCCGGTACGCCGGGTGACCAGCGTGCGGGCCGCGTGGTTCGGTACGTACCCCAGCTCCTCGACCGCCCGTTGCACCTTCTCGACCAGCGGCTGTCGCACCCCCGCACCGCCGTTGACGACCCGGGAGGCCGTGGCCCGCGAGACACCGGCGCGCGCCGCGACGGCTTCCAGAGTGGGGCGGGCCCCAGGGAACGGCTGGGTCAAGACGTGCGCTCCTCGTCGGAGGGGGTACGGACTACGGGGATTCGGAGGGGATACGGACGGACTACGGGGATACGAACCAAGGCGGTACGGCGACACGGGCTAGGAGAATACGGCGGATACGGAGGGTACAGCGGACAGGGACGCCGTCCAGCCTAGCCGCTCCCGGCGCCATCCTGAGAGCGCTCCCATGCTGCCCCAGCAGGGAACATGCCGCCTCAGCGGGGCCCCGGCGGCAGCACGGCGGAGCTCAGCGGGGAAAGCGCCGTGCCGCGCCCCCGGCACGTGCGGCCCGGCCCCTCTTGCCCCTCGTCTCTCACGACTGCCCTCTTTTGCGGGCGAGTTGACAGGGGTACCTTCCGCCCCATGGAGATCCGTGCGCGGGGCGCCCGCTGGTCATGCAGAACGCTGGTCGCGGCGGCATCCGCCGCGTTACTGGGGGTGCTGCTCACCCCGGCCGGAGCACAGGGAGCACAGCCACAGGGAACGCAGGCGCAAGGAGCGCAGGCACAAGGAGCGCAGGGAATACCGAGCGCGTGGCCGACGACGGCCGGGCCGCCCCCGCGCCGGAGCGAGCCCGTCTACTCCTACGAGAACGCCATCCGCGAGTCCGTCTGGGTGGACACCGGGATCGACGGCGACGCGAACGATCGACGGCGACGCGAACGGCAGTACCGACCGGGTCGCCGTCGATGTCGTACGGCCCCGCGAAGCCGCGCGGTCGGGCCGGAAGATCCCCGTGATCATGGACGCCTCCCCGTACTACTCCTGCTGCGGACGCGGCAACGAGAGCCAGAAGAAGACCTATGACGCGAACGGCGACCCCGCCGGCTTCCCGCTGCACTACGACAACTACTTCGTGCCGCGCGGCTACGCCTTCGTCGCCGTCGATCTGGCCGGCACCAACCGCTCCGACGGCTGCGTCGACGTCGGCGGACGCTCCGACGTCCTGTCGGCCAAGGCCGTAGTCGACTGGCTGAACGGCCGCGCCCGCGCGTACGGCAGCCGCACCGGCACCGACCCCGTACGGGCCTCCTGGACCACCGGCGCCACCGGCATGATCGGCAAGAGCTACGACGGCACCATCGCCAACGGCGTCGCCGCCACCGGCGTCAAGGGGCTCAGGACCATCGTCCCGATCGCCGCGATCAGCTCCTGGTACGACTACTACTTCGCCCAGGGCGCCCCCCTCTACGACTCGGGACCCGAATGGCTCTCGGATTACGTGGAGAGCCCCGAGGCCCGCGCCCGCTGCCAGGCCGTCCAGCAGCGGCTGATCGACGAAGCGCCGCGCACCGGCGACTGGACCCGGCTGTGGAGCGAGCGCGACTACGTACGGAACGCCGACCAGGTCAGGGCCAGCGTCTTCGCCGTCCACGGCATGCAGGACCTCAACGTCCGCACGAAACACCTCGGCCAGTGGTGGGACGCGCTCGCCGACGCCGGCGTGGAGCGCAAGATCTGGCTCTCCCAGACCGGCCATGTCGACCCGTTCGACTTCCGCCGTACCGAATGGGTCGACACCCTGCACCGCTGGTTCGACCACTATCTGCTCGGTTACGACAACGGCGTCGACCGCGAGCCCATGGCGGACATCGAGCGCGCCCCCGACCGCTGGACCACCGACACGGTGTGGCCGCCGCGCGCCACCGATGCCACGACCGTGCGGCCCGCCGCGGGTACGGTCCCCGGCGTCGGCACACTCGGCCGTACCCCCGCCCGTCCCGGTACGACCGAGACCTTCACGGACGACCCGCGCCTGAGCGAGTCCGACTGGGCCGCGGACGTCGACCGGTCCACCACCGCCAAGTCCGGCTTCGTCACCCGGCCGCTCAGCCGCGATCTACGGCTCTCCGGCTCCTCCACGGTGACCGTCACCGCCACCCCGTCCACCTCGACCGCCCATCTCTCCGCGGTCCTCGTCGACCTCGGCCCCGACACCATCCGGGACTACGGACACGCGGGCGAGGGCATCACCACCCTCACCGAACGCACCTGCTGGGGCCCGAGCACCACCGCCGACAGCTCCTGCTACCGGGAGACCGCGGCCAGGACGGCGGACGTCGACCACACGGTCTTCAGCCGGGGCTGGGCCGATCTCGGCACCTACGCCTCGGCCGGCCACGGCCGTCCGCTCACCCCCGGCAAGCCGTACACCCTCACCCTCCAGCTCGCCGCGAGCGACCATGTCATACCCGCGGGCCACCGGCTCGCCCTGATCATCGGCGGCACGGACCAGGGCCTGATCGACCCGCCGTCCACCACCCCTACCCTCACCCTCGATCTGGCCCGGACGTCCGCGAAGCTGCCGCTCGTCGGCGGCGCCGAGGCGTTCGCCCGCGCCACGACCGGCGCCGTCCCGCCGCACAGCGCACCCCGAGAGTCCCGTCCGAACGGCGTGGCCGAGCCGCGCCGGACACCTCCGATCCCGGGAGACCGCACCTGATGACACCCCGTCTACGCACCCTCGTCCTGGCGATGACCACCGCGGCCCTCGTGCTGCCGATCGCGGCCCTCCCCGCGCAGGCCACCCCCGGTCAGGCCGCCCCCGGTCAGGCCGCCTCCGGTCAGGCCACCTCCGGTCAGGCCGCCTTCGGTCAGGCCGCCTCCGGTCAGGCCGCCTCCGGTCAGGCCACCTCCGGTCAGGCCGCCTCCGGTCAGGCCACCGACACCCCGCCGCGTACGGAATTCGAGACCAGCGACGGCGCGAACTGGACCAGCCAGGCACAGGAGCAGCGGTTCCTGTCGGCCGTCGACCGGGGCAGCGACCGCGCCACCCTCACCACCATCGGCACCACCAAACAGGGCCGGCCGCTCCAGCTCGTGGAGCTCGGCGCCCGGCGCGCGCCCGCCACCGTGCTGCTGGTGTGCAGCCAGCACGGCGACGAACCGTCGGGCCGCGAGGCGTGTCTGACCACCGTCCGCGACCTCGCCTACGCCAAGGACCGCGCCACCCGGCGCTTCCTGGACCGTACGACCGTGCTCGTCCTCCCGACCGCCAACCCGGACGGCCGCGCCGCCGACACCCGCGGCAACTCCGACGGCGTCGACATCAACCGCGACCACATCGCGCTGAAGACGGCCGAGGGCCGCACGATGGCCGCCCTCATCCGCGACCGTCAGCCGGACATCATCTACGACCTGCACGAGTACGGCGCCACCCCGCCGTACTACGACGAGGACCTGTTCGACCTCTGGCCCCGCAACCTCAACACCGACGCGCGGGTGCACGACGAGTCGCAGGCGCTGTCGGAGCGGTACGTACGGCCCGCCGCGCGCGCGGCCGGCCACTCCATCGGCACCTACGGCATCTGGACCGACCCGGTGACCGGCGACCCCATCAGGCAGACCGCCGGCGACGGCCAGGAACGCATCCTGCGCAACGCCTCGGGCGTCAAGCACTCGATCGGCCTCCTCATCGAGAGCCGGGTCGATCCCCTCACGGACGCCGAGAAAGCCGACGAGGCGCTCAACAATCGGCGCCGTGTGACCAGCCAACTCGACTCGCTGAAGGGCCTGTTCACCTTCACCGACGAGCGAAGGGCGCGGATCGTGACCGCCACGGCCACCGCCCGGCTGGCCGGACTCAAGGACCGGGGACCGGTCTATCTCGGCGGCGCCGACAACGACCCCGCGGCCCCGGAGAAGATCCTCCAGGACCCGCCGTGCGGCTATCGTCTCGACGCGGCCCAGTACACGGACGTCAAGGACGAACTCGCCCTGCACGGCGTGGTGTCCGTGCCGCTCGGCAAGGGCGCGTTCGTACCGCTCCGCCAGTCGCAGCGGAACCTGGTGCCGCTGCTGCTCGACGAGCGGGCGGAGTACCACCTGACGGCCGCGACGCCCGCCGCCTGCTGACCGCTCGTTCTACGGGGTGGCCACCGCCAGCCGGGCGGCGGCCACCGCGCAGCCCCAGGCCACGGTGACGCCCGCGCCGCCGTGCCCGTAGTTGTGCACCACCCGCCCGCCCCCGGGCAGCGGTACGGCCTCCAGCCGCACCCGGGGACGGGCGGGCCGCAGCCCCACCCGGTGCTCCAGCACCCGCGCCCCGGCCAGTTCGGGCCGGATCCGGGCACAGCGCGCGACAATGGCCTCCGCCTCGGCCGGGTCGGGGCTCAGATCCCAGGAGTGAGCGCTCGCCGTGCCGCCGAGCAGCACCCCGTACGGCTGAGGCATCAGATACGTCGTCTCGGAGGAGCCGGGGACGGCCGCCACGAACCACTCGTCGATCCCCGGGTTCTCCACGATCACCACCTGACCGCGCACCGGATACAGCGACGCGTCCCCCGCCAGCTCCCGCGCACCGAGCCCGGTGCAGTCGACCACGACGGACGACTCGGCGGCGGGCTCGGCGAGGCCCGTGACCGACCGCCGCTCGACGATGCCGCCCGCCGTGCGCAACCGCGCCTTCAGCCAGCGCAGATACACCGGCATGTCGATCAGCGGAACCGCGGCCCGCAGCCCCTGGGCGACACCGTCGGGCAACTCGTCGGCACGCGCCTCGCGCAGCTCGGGCACCTTGGAGGCCCAACTGCCCAGTCCCACCAGCGGGGTGTCCGCCATCAGCCCCGCGACGACGCGCACGCCGGTCCTGTCCGGGGTCCGCGCCAGCTGTACGTAGTGCCGCAGCGACTCCTCCAGCCAGGCGCCGACCTGGCGCGCGGGCTCGATGCGATAGGGCCAGACCAGCGCTCCCGCCACCGCCGAGGTGGTCCGCGCCACCGGATCGCGGGTCCACAGCCTGACGTGGTGGCCGCTCTCCGCGAGCACCACCGCCGTCGTCAGCCCTATGACCCCGCCGCCCACCACGATCACATCAGTGCTTGTGCCGCTCATGCCCGGACCGTACCGGAATCCGCCCCGGTAGGATCGGCGGTCTGATGACTGCCACGCTCGTAGCCAAAGACCTCGCCGCGGGACACGGCGACCGCTCGCTGTTCTCCGGGCTCGATCTGGTCGTCGCGCCCGGCGATGTGATCGGACTTGTGGGCGCCAACGGCGCCGGGAAGTCCACCCTGCTCCGGCTGCTCGCCGGAGTGGACACGCCCGAGGACGGACAACTGAGGCTGTCCCCGCCCACCGCCGCCGTCGGCCATCTCCCCCAGGAGCCCGAACGGCGCCCGGGGGAGACCGTACGGGCCTTCCTGGGCCGTCGTACCGGCGTCACCGCCGCGCAGACCGCCCTGGACGAGGCGACGCAGGCGCTGGTCGACGGCGCGCCCGGTGCCGATGACGCCTATGCCATCGGCCTGGAGCGCTGGCTCGCCCTCGGCGGCGCCGACCTCGACGAACGGGCGGAGGAGGTCGCCGCCTCACTGGGGCTGACCATCGGCCTCGACCAGCCCATGACCACGCTCTCCGGCGGCCAGGCCGCCCGCGCGAGTCTGGCCTCGCTGCTGCTCTCGCGGTACGACATCTTCCTGCTCGACGAGCCGACCAACGACCTCGACCTCGACGGCCTCGACCGTCTTGAGGGCTTCGTCTCGGGCCTGCGCGCCGGCACGGTCGTCGTCAGCCATGACCGCGAATTCCTGGTACGCACCGTGACCAAGGTGCTCGAACTCGACCTGGCCCAGCAGAAGATCACGCTCTTCGGCGGTGGCTACGAGGCGTATCTGGAGGAGCGCGAGACCGCACGGCGCCATGCCCGTGAGGAGTTCGAGGAGTACGCCGACAAGAAGTCCTCCCTGGAGGCGCGGGCCCACACCCAGCGCTCCTGGATGGAGAAGGGCGTCAAGAACGCCCGGCGCAAGGCGAGCGACAACGACAAGATCGGCCGGAAGTTCCGTACCGAATCCAGCGAGCAGCAGGCGGCCAAGGCGCGCCAGACGCAGCGGCTGATCGAACGCCTCGAAGTGGTCGAGGAGCCCCGCAAGGAGTGGGAACTGCGGATGGAGATCGCCTCCGCGGACCGCTCGGGAGCCGTGGTGGCGACGCTGCGCGCGGCCGAAGTAGCGCGCGGGGACTTCCACTTCGGGCCCGTCACGCTCCAGGTCGACCGGGCCGACCGGGTCGCCATCACCGGAGCCAACGGCAGCGGCAAGTCCACGCTCCTGGCCGCCCTGCTGGGCCGCCTTCCGCTGGACGCGGGCCACGCCACGCTCGGCTCCGGCGTGGTCGTCGGGGAGGTGGACCAGGCACGCGCCCTCTTCCACGGTCCCGAATCCCTGCTGGACGCCTTCCGTAAGGCGGTCCCCGACACCGAACCGGCCGACATCCGTACGCTGCTCGCGAAGTTCGGCCTCAAGTCCGGCCATCTCCTGCGCCCCGCGACCACGCTCTCACCGGGCGAGCGCACCCGCTCCGCGCTCGCGCTCCTCCAGGGCAGGGGCGTCAATCTCCTGGTCCTGGACGAGCCGACCAACCACCTCGACCTGCCGGCCATCGAACAGCTGGAGTCGGCGCTCGACTCCTACGACGGCACGCTGCTGCTGGTCACTCATGACCGCAGAATGCTGGACGCGGTCCGTACGACCCGCCGTCTCGATGTGGCGGACGGCAAGGTCACCGAGATCTGACGGCGGCGCGGGGGCTCCTGTTCCTCTCCGGAGCCCCCGCACCGCCACGTCCAGGGCGGCTCAGCGCCGCTTGCCGCCGCCGTTCGGATCCGTCAGCCCCGCCCGCCGCAAGGCGTCCGCCATCGCGCTGTTCGCCGGCGGCGGGGCCGAGGCCTGGCGTCCGCCGCCGCCACCGCGGCCACCGCGCGCCCCTTGCCGCTGCTGCGGAGGCCGCCCGCCGCCCCCGGACCGCTCCCGGTCCTGCCTGGCCGGCTGAGCGTCGTCGTCCAGTCGCAGCGTCAGGGAGATCCGCTTGCGGGGGATGTCGACGTCCATCACCTTCACCTTGACCACATCACCCGGCTTCACCACCTCACGCGGGTCCTTCACGAAGTTCCTGGACATGGCGGAGACGTGGACCAGACCGTCCTGGTGCACCCCGATGTCGACGAACGCGCCGAACGCGGCGACGTTCGTCACGACCCCCTCCAGCACCATCCCGGACGCCAGATCGCCGAGCTTCTCGACGCCGTCCTTGAACGTGGCCGTCCTGAACGCCGGCCTCGGGTCCCGCCCCGGCTTCTCCAGCTCGCGCAGGATGTCGGTGACGGTCGGCAGACCGAACGACTCGTTCACGAAATCGTCGGGCCGCAGCGTGCGCAGCACCGACGCGTTCCCGACCAGCGAGGCGACCTCGCTGCCCGTCCTCTTCACCATCGACCGCACCACCGGATACGCCTCGGGATGCACACTCGACGCGTCCAGCGGGTCGTCACCACCGCGGATACGGAGGAAGCCCGCGCACTGCTCGTACGCCTTCGGACCTAGCCGCGCCACATCCTTGAGCGCGCGCCGTGACCGGAACGGCCCGTTGGCGTCGCGATGGGCCACGATGTTCTCGGCGAGTCCCGCCCCGATGCCGGACACGCGCGAGAGCAGCGGCGCGGAAGCGGTGTTGACGTCGACACCGACACCGTTCACACAGTCCTCGACGACCGCGTCCAGCGAACGGGACAGCTTCACCTCGGACAGATCGTGCTGATACTGGCCGACACCGATCGACTTGGGATCGATCTTCACCAGCTCGGCCAGCGGGTCCTGGAGCCGGCGCGCGATGGAGACCGCACCACGGATCGAGACATCCAGATCGGGCAGCTCCTGCGAGGCGAACGCGGAGGCGGAGTACACGGAGGCGCCCGCCTCCGAGACCATCACCTTCGTGAGCTTCAGCTCGGGGTGCTTGGCACAGAGCTCACCGGCGAGCTTGTCGGTCTCCCGGGACGCCGTGCCATTGCCGATGGCGATCAGATCGACGGAGTGCTCCTTCGAGAGCCGGGCCAGCTTCGCCAGCGACTCGTCCCACTTGTTCGCGGGCATATGGGGATAGATCGTGTCGGTGGCGACGACCTTGCCGGTCGCGTCGACCACGGCCACCTTCACGCCCGTACGGAACCCGGGGTCGAGCCCGAGCGTGGCGCGGGTGCCGGCCGGGGCCGCCAGCAGCAGATCGCGGAGGTTGGCGGCGAACACCCGTACGGCCTCGTCCTCGGCGGCGGTCCGCAGCCGGAGCCGGAGGTCGATCCCGAGATGCACCAGGATGCGCGTACGCCACGCCCAGCGCACGGTGTCGGCGAGCCACTTGTCGGCGGGACGGCCGCGGTCGGCCACGCCGAAGCGGCGCGCGACCATGTTCTCGTACATGCTCGGGCCCGGCTGCTCCGACGGCTCCTCGGGCTCCAGGACCAGATCGAGGACATCCTCCTTCTCGCCCCGGAGCATCGCGAGTACGCGGTGCGAGGGCAGCTGGGAGAAGCCCTCCGCGAAGTCGAAGTAGTCGGCGAACTTGGCGCCCGCCTCCTCCTTGCCGTCCCGCACCTTCGCCACGAGCCGGCCCCGGGTCCACATCCGTTCGCGCAGCTCACCGATGAGATCCGCGTCCTCGGAGAACCGCTCCGTGAGGATGGCGCGGGCGCCCTCCAGCGCCGCCGCGGGGTCGGCGACCCCCTTGTCCGCGTCCACGAACGCGGTGGCCGCGGCGAGCGGTTCCACCGTCGGATCGCTCAACAGCCCCTCGGCAAGCGGCTCCAGACCGGCCTCCCGGGCGATCTGAGCCTTCGTACGCCGCTTGGGCTTGAACGGCAGATAGATGTCCTCCAGCCGCGCCTTCGTGTCGGCGGCCCGGATCCGCGCCTCCAGGGCGTCGTCGAGCTTGCCCTGCTCGCGTACGGACTCCAGGATCGCTCCCCGCCGCTCTTCCAGTTCGCGCAGATAACGCAGCCGCTCCTCAAGCGTGCGCAGCTGCGCGTCGTCGAGCGTCTCGGTCGCTTCTTTGCGATAGCGCGCGATGAACGGCACGGTCGACCCGCCGTCGAGCAGCTCGACGGCCGCCTTCACCTGCCGCTCCCGTACGCCGAGTTCCTCGGCGATCCTGCCTTCGATGGACGTCGTCACGATCACGCTCCGCTGTTCAGTGGTCCGCCGTCTGCATTGTGGCAGGTGGTACCGACATCAGCGGGCGCGACCGGCGGTGACGAGCCGGTTCAGCGGTGACGAGCCGGTTATCAGCGCTGCCCGATGAGATCCGCGGGAAACGCGCCGGCCGCCCGCGCCGCCCCCACGAGAGCCCCGCCCAGCTCGGTGAGGCGGGCCACTCCCGCCGCCCCCAGATGTTCGTACGGTGCCCGGTCCAGCAGGTCGGTCTCGTCCTCCAGGGCCTTGCGCAGCTCCGTACCCGACGCGGTCAGCTCACCGTCCGCGTCCAGCAGCCCCCGCTCGCGCAGTCGCTCCTTGGCCGCTTCCCACTCCTCCTGGCTCCAGCCCCGGGTGGCCAGGACCCACTTCGGTGACATGCCCCGGCCGCTCGCGGTGTGGCTGGCCAGTGCCTCCAGCGGGTCGAGGCCGGCGCTCAGCAGCGCGGCAAGATGGCCGTCACCGCGGTACTCCCGCAGGAGCGTGGCCGCGTGCCAGTAGGCCAGATGCGGCGCGTCGGGCACCGGCAGATCGGCGTTGGCGGCGTACAGCGGACGTGCGGGACGGGCGCACGCCTCGGCGGCCCGCAGCGCCAGCTCCGCCGCCTCGGCCAGCTCCTTCGAAACAAGGACGTCCTCGCCCAGCAGCCGGCGCAGCAGCGAGTCGACGGCCCGCAGCCGCGCGTCGAGCGCGTCCTCGGGGGAGACGGAGTCCCAGACGCGCGGGATGTGCCGGGCGACGAGGTCGTGCCGGAAGTTGTAGAAGGACGCGGTGACGGTCCCCGCGCCGGCCCGCCCCAGGGGTGCGGCACGGGCCGCGAAGTAGGCGGCCCGCGCGTCGTCCAGACCGGCGCGCGCGAACTCGCGTCCGAGGTCGGGGGAGAAGTAGAGGGCCGAGTGGAACGGATTGACGACGGCGTGACAGCGCCGCGCGGCACGCTCGGGCAGTGAGGTCATGGCCGTACGTTACCGACTGGTCGGTACGTGCGACAGGGCGGGTCGGGACGGGAGCCGGTTCATCCTTCAGTGACGGCTCCGCCCGTGCCGACGGGTTCGAACGTCCAGCTGAAGCGCGGCTCGCGGCGTTCCAGGAAAGCGGCGACCCCCTCCGCGGTGTCGCCGCTGTCGCGCGCCTGCGCCGTCCAGTACGCGGCACGGTCCGTACGGCCCGAGGCGAACTCCTTGGCCGCCGCCTGGGTCAGCCGCGAACGCGAGACCAGCACCCGCGCGAACTCCGCCACCCGCTTGCCCAACTCGCCCTCCGGCAGCACCTCGTCGACGAGTCCGGTACGCAGTGCTCGTTCCGTCTCGATCAACTCGGCCGAAAACAACAGGTATTTGGTCGTGGCGGGCCCCACCAGCGAGGCCAGCCGACGGGTGGACGACTCCGGGTAGACGATCCCGAGCCGCGCCGGAGTGACCCCGAACCGCGCCCCCTCCTCGGCGAACCGCAGATCGCAGGCCGCGGCCAGCTGGCAGCCGCCGCCCACGCAGTAGCCGCGTACGGCCGCGAGAGTCGGCTTGGGGAAGGCGGCCAGCGCCTCCTCGGCGGCCACCGCCAGCGACTGTGGATCCTGGCCCGGCTCGCGCAGTGAGGAGATGTCGGCGCCCGCGCAGAAGGTGGCGCCCTCACCGGTCAGGACCAGCACCCGTACGGCGGGGTCGTCCGCCAGCACGCTGAGCAGCGGTGGCAGCTCCCGCCACATCCGCGCGGTCATCGCGTTGCGCTTGGCGGGATGGTGGATCACCACGGTCGCGATGCCGTCCGTGACGGTGTGCAGCAGCTGGGGCTCCATGCGCCGGATGCTATCCCCGCTCTCCATGACACCGGCAACCGCTCCGAATGCGCCAGCAGATGAGCAGAGCCGATCGTTTCTCTGGTCGTGTCGCTCGAATGCGGTCGCGACACGCCAATTCCGGCTGACTTCTGTTCAGTGCTCCGGTACGGACCGCGCCGGTCCCAAGACTCGGTACCGATGGACGACACCGTTCGACACAAGGGTGGGTGCCGCACGATGGAGAGCCGCGGAAGTGTTCCGGCCCGGCCGCTGTCGTACGAGGGGGTCTGGCGGTTCACCGCACCCGCCGTCGACAGCTCCGTGCCTCAGACCAGACACGCCGTACGTGACCTGCTGAAACGTCAGCGCGTACCGGTCCGGGACGGGGTCGTTCAGGGGGTGCTGCTCATCGTCTCCGAGCTGGTCACCAACGCCGTACTGCACGCGGCCCTGCTCTCGCCGGAGATCGCCGTCGAGGTCGCCATCGGCGCGGCGTGGATCCGGGTGTCGGTCGAGGACAACCATCCGTACCGGCCCACGGCGCTGGAGACGGATCACGCCAGGACGGGCGGGCGCGGGCTGCTGCTCGTACAGGAGACCTCGCGTGAGGCCGGCGGGAACTGCGGTGTGGAGCACACCGCCGGCGGCGGGAAGATCGTCTGGGCGGTGCTGCCCTTCCCGTCGCCGGCCGCGCCCGGGAAACCGTAGCGGGGAAGTGTTACCAGCCCGCGGCAGGCCCGGTGAGCTCTCTGATGGCCGGGCGCGCCGAATCCAGGACGGTCATGAACCACGCGGAGAACGCGGCCTCGCCGTGCCGTTCGGTCAGCTCCGCCGGGGTGACGAACACCGTCTCGCCGACCTCCTCGGGGTCCGGCCGCGGCGGGGCCTGCGCGAGCCCGACGAAGAGATGGTTGTACTCCTGCTCGACCAGCCCCGAGGCCGGGTCGGGATGGTTGTAGCGCACCGTTCCCGCCTCGGCGAGCAGCGAGGGCGAGATGCCCAGCTCCTCGTGGGTACGGCGGGCGGCGGCGGCGAACGGCGCCTCGCCCGGGTACGGATGCCCGCAGCAGGTGTTCGACCAGACGCCGGGGGAGTGGTACTTGCCGAGCGCGCGGCGCTGGATCAGCAGCCTGCCCCGCTCGTCGAAGAGGAAGACCGAGAACGCCCGGTGCAGCCTGCCGGGCGGCTGATGGGCCGAAAGCTTCTCGGCGGTGCCGATGGTATTGCCGTGCTCGTCGACCAGCTCCAGCATGATCGTTTCTTGTGCGCCGTTCGACGAGCTGTTCGCCGCAGTGACTGGTGTGGTCGGCATAACCATCCTTCGCATCGGGCCTCGGGGCCCAAGTCTGCCGTACAAAAGCCCCGTGTCCGCACCTCGGGGGCGTGGGCATGTTCGTTCGGCCGCGGCACGCCCCAGCGGACGTCAGTGGCAGAGCTTCGCCTCGTGTTCCGCATGGCCCCGGGGCTCCAGCTGGAAGGTGCAGTGTTCGACATCGAAGTGATGGCCCAGACATCCCTGCAGGTCATGGAGTATCTTCTCGTGGCCCACCGCGTCCAGCGCGTCCTGGTCCACCACCACATGCGCGGAGAGCACCGGCATCCCGGAAGTGATCGTCCAGACATGGAGATCGTGTACGTCCGCCACCCCGGGCAGTGCGAGCATATGCGCGCGCACCTCATTCATGTCCACGTTCTTGGGCGCCGCTTCCAGCAGGACGTTCAGCGTCTCCCGCAGCAGCTTCACCGTACGCGGGACGATCATGAGCCCGATCAGCAGGCCCGCGATCGGGTCGGCAGTCTGCCAGCCCGTGGTCAGGATGACGACGGCCGAGACCAGCACCGCGAGCGAGCCCAGGGTGTCCGCCAGGACCTCCAGATACGCGCCGCGCACATTGAGGCTCTCCTTCTGCCCCCGCATCAGCAGCGAGAGGGAGACCAGGTTGGCGGCCATACCCACCAGGGCGAAGATGATCGTGAGCCCGCCCTTGGTCTCGGGCGGCACGAGGAAGCGCTCGATCGCCTCGTACAGCAGGAAGCCGCCGACCCCGAGCAGCAGCACACAGTTGGCCAGTGCGGCCAGGATCTCGGCCCGCGCGAAACCGAAGGTGCGGGTCTCGTCCGCGGGCCGGGCGGCGAAGTGGATGGCCAGCAGGGCCATCCCGAGGCCCACCGCGTCCGTCGCCATATGCGCCGCGTCCGCGAACAGGGCGAGGGAGTCGGAGGCGATACCGCCGATGATCTCCACCACCATCACGGACAGGGTGATCGACAGAGCGATCCGCAGCCGGCCACGGTACGCGGCGGTCGCGGTGCCCGCGGGTGGTCCTCCGTGCGTGTGCCCGTGGTTGTGCCCTGCCCCCATGAGGATGCCTCCCGGTCGTCCGGACAAACTGCCGACGAGGTCAGTGAACTACGGGTGGGGGGTATCCGGCAACACGGCACTGAACACCGTTGTCATATGCTCTGACCTGCGGAAATGACCGCAGGTCAGAGCGCGGCGCGATCACCCGACCGAGGCCGTGGGATGGTGCAGCCGCCAGCCCTCCCAGGCCGACTCGACCATCTCGCGTACGCCGCGGCTCGCCGTCCAGCCCAGCTCCTCGCCGATCAGTCCGACGGCCGCGACGGCCCGAGCGGCGTCGCCGGGACGGCGCGCCTCGACCACCGGTTCCGTACGGTCACCGGTCACCTCCGCCACCAGATCGGCCAGCTCGCGGACCGAGACCCCCTCGCCGCGGCCGATATTGACCGTGAGATCCCGGGCGCCCTCCTGGCCGGCCAGCCACCGGGCGGCGGCGAGATGGGCCTCGGCGAGATCGGAGACATGGATGTAGTCCCGGATACAGGTGCCGTCCGGTGTCGGATAGTCGGCGCCGAAGATCCGCGGTGCCTCACCCCGGCTGATCCGGTCGAAGAACATCGGGATGATGTTGAACACCCCGGTGTCCGCGAGTTCGGGGCGCCCGGCGCCCGCCACATTGAAGTAGCGCAGACAGCCGGTGGCGATCGAGTGCGCCCTTCCCGTCGCCCGTACCAGCCACTCGCCCGTGAGCTTGGTCTCGCCGTAGGGATTGATCGGCACGGCGGGCGTCCGCTCCGTGATCAACTCCACATCAGGCACGCCGTACACGGCCGCCGAGGAGGAGAAGAGGAAGCGCCGCACCCGCGCCGTCACCACGGCCTCCAGCAGCACTGTGAGCCCGTGCACATTCTCCCGGTAGTACCTCAGCGGCTGCTCGACGGACTCCCCGACCTGCTTCTTCGCCGCGAGATGCACGACTCCGGTGATCTCGTGCCCGGCGAGCGTGCGGTCGACGAGCCCCCTGTCCAGCAAGGAGCCCCGCACGAGCGGGATCTCCGGGGGCAGCCGGTCGGCGACGCCGGTCGACAGATCGTCGAGCACGACGACGCGCTCGCCCGCCGCCGTCATGGACCGCGCGACATGTGCCCCGATATAACCCGCTCCACCTGTGATCAGCCACGTCATGCCGTCACCCTAGGCCCTGTCAGGACCGGGTTCCCGCCGGCCCGAGAGCGCCTGGCACGGGCGCTCGCGCACGCCCGTTCCGGCGGCCCCGCTCATGTTCTGTTCACGTCATGGCCCCGCCCCCGGCACCCGCGGTTTGTGGGGCGGGGCGTCGATCGACAATGATGATCTCCACGCGGGCTGTTCCCGGACCAGATCATGGCGTCCGGGGCGTAAACGGTCGGTGAACTAGGTCTTCCGTTCATCCGATAGCCTCTGCCGACGTGCCGCAGCCCGGATCCCGGGGCGTTCGCCGTGCACCCAGCCCTGTCAGCGCCAAGGAGTGAGTTCGTCTGTCGACCGCCATCCTCACCGGTCCCCCGGTACCCGGATCGTCGCTCGAAGACGATCTGCGGTCGCTGGGTTTCGACGTACGTACCGCGCCGAGCGTGGAAGGCGCCCGGGGCCTGCTCGCCGCCGCCCCCGCGGCCGAGCGGGTCGCACTGGTCGACCCCCGCTTCGTCGGTCATGTCCACGCCCTGCGGCTGGCCCTGACCGACCCCCGCTTCCCGGTCGCCGCCGTGCCCGGCGCGCTCACCGCACAGCCCGGGGCCCGTGCCGCGCTGCTGCGCGCCATGACGTCCCTGGACGGGGCCGAGGACGGCCCCCGGCCGGCCGGCGGCACGACGGAGCCCCAGCGGACCGCCGCCACCGCCGTGGTTCCGTGTGAACCGCTCGCCGACCGGGTCGCCACCGCGCTCGACGCCGACGGCACCGCCGTCACCCGCCCCGAACTCGGCTCGCTCGTCGCCGCCGTACCGGCCGACGCCGCCGCCCGGGAACGGGCCGAGGCCGCCGTCGCCGCCGTGGACGACGAGGCCGTACGGCTGCGCTCCGCCGTGAAGGCCCGCGACGGCTTCTTCACCACCTTCTGCATCAGCCCGTACTCCCGCTATCTCGCCCGCTGGTGCGCCCGCCGCGGGCTGACCCCCAACCAGGTCACCACCGCGTCGCTGATCACCGCGCTGATCGCGGCGGCCTGCGCGGCCACCGGCACCCGCGGCGGCTATGTCGCCGCCGGCGCGCTGCTGCTCTTCTCCTTCGTCCTGGACTGCACCGACGGGCAGCTCGCCCGCTACTCGCTCCAGTACTCCACGATGGGCGCCTGGCTGGACGCGACCTTCGACCGCGCCAAGGAGTACGCCTACTACGCGGGTCTGGCGCTCGGAGCCGCGCGGGGCGGCGACGACGTATGGGCGCTCGCGCTCGGCGCGATGGTCCTCCAGACCTGCCGCCATGTCGTCGACTTCTCGTTCAACGAGGCGAACGTCGACGCGGCCGCCGCGACCTCCTCCGGCAAGGCCGTGGTGGGCACCCCCACCGCCGCGCTCTCCAGCAGACTCGACAGCGTCGGCTGGACGGTCTGGGTGCGCCGGATGATCGTGCTGCCGATCGGTGAGCGCTGGGCGATGATCGCCGTTCTGACGGCCGTCACCACCCCCCGGATCGTCTTCTACGCGCTGCTCATCGGCTGCGCCTTCGCCGCCTGCTACACCACCGCGGGCCGGGTCCTGCGCTCGGTGACCCGCAAGGCCGTCCGTACCGACCGGGCCGCCCAGGCGCTCGCGGACCTGTCCGATTCGGGGCCGTTCGCGGAGGTCGTCGCGCGGGTGCTGCGGCGCCCGGCCCGCGCGCTGCCCGGCGTGCTGCCCTTCCTGGTCGCACTCGCCGGCGGTGTCACCGTCGTCGCCATGGCGGCCTTCGGCCCGCTCCACAGCCCCGTGCTCATCTTCGGCGCTCTGGTGTACGTGCTGACCTCGGGGTTCGCCGTCGCCCACCGGATGGGCGGCCCCCTCGACTGGCTGATCCCGCCCGTCTTCCGGGCGGCCGAGTACAGCACCGTCCTGGTCTTCGCCGCCCGCGCCGATGTGCCAGGCGCGCTGCCCGCGGCATTCGGGCTGGTGGCGGCGGTCGCCTACCATCACTACGACGCGGTCTACCGCATCCGCGGCGGCAGTGGCGCCCCGCCCCGCGCGCTCGTCCGGACGCTCGGCGGACATGAGGGCCGTACGTCGCTGGTCACCGTCTGCGCCGCTTTCTCCACGCGCGAATCCGACTTCCCGCTGGAACTGACGGTGCTCGCCGTCGCCGTGGCGCTGGTCGCGCTCACGGAGTCCATCCGGTTCTGGGTGTCCTCCGGAGCCCCCGCCGTACATGACGAAGGAGAAGCCGCATGATCGGCCTCGTACTCGCCGCCGGTGCCGGAAGGCGTCTGCGCCCCTACACCGACACGCTGCCGAAGGCCCTCGTGCCGGTGGACCCGGCGGGGGAGGGGACCACCACGGTTCTCGACCTGACGCTCGGCAACTTCGCCGAGGTCGGCCTCACCGAGGCGGCGATCGTCGTCGGCTACCGCAAGGAGGCCGTGTACGAGCGCAAGGCCGCGCTGGAGAAGACGTACGGGCTGAAGCTCACCCTCGTCGACAACGACAAGGCCGAGGAGTGGAACAACGCCTACTCCCTCTGGTGCGCGCGTGAGGTGCTGACGCGAGGTGTGATCCTCGCCAACGGCGACACCGTGCACCCGGTCTCCGTCGAGAAGACCCTCCTCGCCGCCCGCGGCGAGGGCCGCCGGATCATCCTGGCCCTCGACACGGTCAAGCGGCTGGCCGACGAGGAGATGAAGGTCATCACGGACGGCGCCAGGGGTGTGCGCCGCATCACCAAACTGATGGACCCGGCCACCGCCACCGGCGAGTACATCGGGGTCACACTGATCGAGCCCGAGGCCGCCGCGGACCTCGCCGACGCGCTCAAGGCCACCTTCGAGCGGGACCCCGACCTCTACTACGAGGACGGCTACCAGGAGCTGGTGAACCGCGGCTTCACCCTCGACGTGGCGCCCATCGGTGACATCCCCTGGGTCGAGATCGACAACCACGACGACCTCGCGAAGGGCCGTGAGATCGCGTGCCAGTACTGACCCGGCTCATCCCGTCCCCGGTCGTCGTCGACATCAGCCGCGGCGCCCTGGACGATCTCGCCGGCCTCCTCGCCGACCAGCGGATCTCCAGCTCGGGCCGGCTCGCCGTGGCCATAAGCGGCGGCTCCGGACAGGTGCTGCGCGAACGGCTCGCGCCGGACCTGCCGGGCGCGGACTGGTTCTCCGTCGCGGACGGCACGATCGACTCCGCGGTCAGGCTCGCCGACAACATCAAGGGCAAGCGGTACGACGCCGTGGTCGGCCTCGGCGGCGGCAAGATCATCGACGTGACGAAGTACGCGGCGGCCCGGGTGGGCCTGCCGATGGTGGCCGTCGCCACCAACCTCTCGCACGACGGCCTGTGTTCACCGGTCGCGACGCTCGACAACGACAACGGCCGCGGCTCCTACGGCGTCCCCACCCCCATCGCCGTCGTCATCGACCTCGATGTGATCAGGGACGCGCCGATCCGCTTCGTCCGGTCCGGCATCGGCGACGCCATCTCGAACCTCTCGGCCATCGCGGACTGGGAGCTGTCGCACCGTACCAACGGCGAGCAGATGGACGGACTCGCCGCCGCCATGGCCCGTACCGCGGGCGAGGCCGTGCTGCGCCACCCCGGCGGGGTCGGCGACGACGAGTTCCTGACCGTCCTGGCGGAGGCGCTGGTGCTCACCGGTATCGCCATGTCGATCAGCGGGGACACCCGCCCCTCGTCCGGTGCCTGCCATGAGATCAGTCACGCCTTCGACCTGCTCTACCCCAAGCGCTCCGCGCTCCACGGCGAACAGGTCGGCATCGGCGCCGCCTTCGCCATGTACCTGCGCGGCGCCCATGAGGAGTCACACCTGTTCACCGAGGTGCTGCACCGGCACGGGCTGCCCGTGCTGCCCGAGGAGATCGGCTTCTCCGTGGAGGAGTTCGTACGGGCCGTCGCCTACGCGCCGCAGACCCGTCCCGGCCGCTTCACCATCCTTGAACACCTCGACCTGTCCACCGACCACATCAGGGACGCGTACGCCGACTATGCCAAGACCATCAGTAGCTGAACTCCGCCCGGTCGTACACCCGGAGGGGGTCAAGGACCGGCGCAGCGGTGAGCACTGGGCCGGGCGCCTGTACATGCGGGAGATCTCGCTGCGCGTCGACCGGTACCTGGTGAACACGCGGGTCACGCCCAACCAGGTGACGTACGTGATGACCGTGGCCGGTGCCCTCGCCGCCCCCGCCCTCCTGGTGCCGGGGATCACGGGCGCGGTGCTCGGCGTGCTGGCGGTCCAGCTCTATCTGCTGCTGGACTGCGTCGACGGCGAGATCGCCCGCTGGAAGAAGCAGTACTCGATGACCGGGGTGTATCTGGACCGGGTCGCCGCCTACCTGTGCGACGCCGCCGTCCTGCTCGGCTTCGGGCTGCGCGCCGCCGACCTGTGGGGCACCGGACGGATCGACTGGCTGTGGGCCTTCCTCGGTACGCTCGCCGCCCTCGGCGCCATCATGGTCAAGGCCGAGACCGACCTGGTCGGTGTCGCCCGTCATCAGCAGGGGCTGGCTCCGGTCAAGGAGGCGGCCTCCGAGCCGCGCTCGTCCGGTATGGCGCTGGCCCGCAGGGCCGCCGGGGCGCTGAAGTTCCACCGGCTCATCCTCGGGATCGAGGCGTCCCTGCTGATCCTTCTCCTGGCGATCCTGGACTCGGTCAGGGGCGATCTGTTCTTCAGCCGCCTCGGGATCGCGGTGCTGGCCGGAATCGCCGTCGTACAGACGCTGCTGCACCTCGTCTCCATCCTGGCGTCCAGCAGGCTGAGGTGAGCGACATGCGGCTCGGCGCGGTGATCATCACGATGGGTGACCGCCCCGGCGAACTGCGTGCGCTGATCGACTCCGTCCGCCGCCAGAACGGCGACCCGGTCGAGATCGTCGTGGTCGGGAACGGCGCCCCGGTGGGCGCCGTCCCCGACGGCGTACGGACGGTCGAGCTGCCCGAGAACCTCGGTATCCCCGGCGGCCGCAATGTCGGGATCGAGGCGTTCGGGGCCGCCGGCTCGGACGTGGACGCCCTGCTCTTCCTGGACGACGACGGTCTGCTGCCGCACACCGACACCGCCGAGCTGATCCGCGGGGCGTTCGCGGCCGATCCCGTGCTGGGGATCGTCAGCTTCCGGATCACCGACCCGGAGACCGGTCTCACCCAGCGCCGCCATGTCCCGCGGCTGCGCGCCTCGGACCCGCTGCGGTCCTCGCGGGTGACGACCTTCCTCGGCGGTGCCAGTGCCGTACGTACGAAGGTCCTCGCGGAGGTCGGCGCGCTGCCCGGCGGGTTCTTCTACGCCCATGAGGAGACCGATCTCGCCTGGCGGGCGCTGGACGCCGGCTGGATGATCGACTACCGCGCCGACATGGTGCTGAACCACCCGACCATGCCGCCGTCCCGGCACGCGGTCTACCACCGCATGGTGGCCCGCAACCGGGTCTGGCTCGCCCGTCGCAATCTGCCCGCCGTCGTCGTCCCGTTCTATCTCGGTGTGTGGGTGCTGCTCACCCTGGTCCGGCGCCCGTCCCTGACCGCGCTGAAGGCGTGGTTCGGCGGGTTCCGGGAGGGCTGGGCGACCCCGTGCGGGCCGCGCCGTCCGATGAAGTGGCGTACGGTGTGGCGGCTGACCCGGCTGGGCCGACCGCCTGTCATCTGACAAGCTCGGTTCTGAGAGCATCGGACAAGAGGCCGCCTGCCTCTTAACCCCCCGGGGCCGGGCCGTCCGTGCCCGCGCCCGACCGGCTGCGCATCTTGAACACGAAAGTTTCAACTTGTGAGTGACACAACCCAAGAGGGTGCGATCGCTGTGAGCGCCCCCCCGTCGCCCGACGACGGTCTGTCCGCGGCGGATCTCGCCGCCAAGTACGGTCTGTCGGTGAGCGGTGCCCGGCCAGGGCTGCGCGACTACATCCGGCAGCTGTGGGGCCGGCGTCATTTCATCCTGGCCTTCTCCCAGGCGAAGCTCACGGCCCAGTACAGCCAGGCGAAGCTGGGCCAGCTATGGCAGGTGGCGACCCCCCTGCTGAACGCCTTTGTCTACTACTTGATCTTCGGCCTGATCCTGGGGACCAAGAAGGACATCCCCCAGGATGTCTTCGTGCCCTTCCTGGTCACCGGCGTCTTCGTCTTCACCTTCACCCAGAGCTCGGTGATGGCCGGTGTGCGTGCCATCTCCGGCAACCTGGGGCTCGTCCGGGCCCTGCACTTCCCCCGGGCCTCGCTGCCGGTCTCCTTCTCCCTCCAGCAGCTTCAGCAGCTCCTCTTCTCGATGATCGTGCTGGTCGTCGTCGCGGTGGCCTTCGGCAGCTACCCGGCCCTGAGCTGGCTGCTGGTCGTGCCCGCGCTGGCGCTCCAGTTCGTCTTCAACACCGGTCTCGCGCTGATCATGGCGAGGCTGGGCAGCAAGACCCCCGACCTCGCCCAGCTGATGCCGTTCGTGATGCGCACCTGGATGTACGCCTCGGGCGTGATGTTCTCGATCCCGGTGATGCTCAAGGACAAGCCCGCCTGGATCGCCGACGTACTCCAGTACAACCCGGCCGCCATCTACATGGACCTGGTCAGGTTCGCGCTGATCGACGGCTACGGTTCCGACAACCTGCCCGCGCATGTCTGGCTGGTCGCGCTGGTGTGGTCCGTGCTCCTGGGCGTCGTCGGCTTCGTCTACTTCTGGAAGGCTGAGGAGCGCTACGGCCGTGGCTGAGGACAACACGCAGGGGCGTATCCCCACGGTCATCGCCGACGACGTGCACATCGTGTACCGCGTCAACGGCGGTGGCGGCGGCAAGGGCAGCGCCACCGCCGCGCTCAGCCGCATACTCCGCCGCGACAAGGGGGAGTCGCGGGGCGTCCGCAAGGTCCACGCCGTCCGGGGGGTCACCTTCACCGCGTACCGCGGCGAGGCGATCGGGCTGATCGGCACCAACGGTTCCGGCAAGTCGACCCTGCTGCGCGCGATCGCCGGTCTGCTGCCGGCGGAGAGCGGCAAGGTCTACACCGACGGCCAGCCGTCCCTGCTGGGGGTCAACGCGGCCCTGATGAACGATCTGACCGGTGAGCGCAATGTCATCCTCGGCGGTCTGGCCATGGGGATGACACGCGAGCAGATCCGGGAGCGTTACCAGGGCATCGTCGACTTCTCCGGGATCAACGAGAAGGGCGACTTCATCACCCTCCCCATGCGGACGTACTCCTCCGGCATGGCCGCCAGGCTCCGGTTCTCCATCGCCGCCGCCAAGGACCACGACGTCCTCATGATCGACGAGGCGCTGGCCACCGGCGACCGGAAGTTCCAGATCCGCTCCGAGCAGCGGATCCGCGAGCTGCGCAAGGAGGCGGGTACGGTCTTCCTGGTCAGCCACAGCAACAAGTCGATCAGGGACACCTGCGACCGGGTGCTGTGGCTTGAGAAGGGCGAGCTCCTGATGGACGGTCCGACCGACGAGGTCATCAAGGCGTACGAGAAGGAGACCGGCAAGTAGTCCGGTCCGCCACGATCGAACGGGCCCCCGCCGGACCGACCCGGCGGGGGCCTCCTGTTGAGCCGATCGTCAAAAATCGGTCAAGTCCGGTGGGCCGGTGGAAGGTTGGCAGGTATTGCGCGGTTCTTGTAATGCGCGTAACACCCCGACGTGTTCCTCCTAGCTGTACAACGTAAGCTGTGCTGGGCTGATTCGCGGCAAGTGGGGTCATTCCCACGGGGCGCCCCGCCTGCCTACCGGCCTTCTGTACTCGGAGGAGCGGGCGGCGTGTCCGAAATGGGATGTATTGGGTCAGCAGTGTAGAACGGGAGATGTGACGGCAATGACGGAAAATCTCCAGCTCCGCGAGGATTCCGCCGTCCCCGTACCGGGCAGCACGCGATGACGGGCCCCCCACAGGTACGCTCCGACGCCTCCTCGCGCACCACCCTGGACAAGGCCGCGGACGAGAACTTTCCCGTGGCCCCGTTCTTCCTGCCGCGCGCCTGGCGAGACGATCTGATGGCCGTGTACGGCTTCGCCCGGCTCGTCGACGACATCGGTGACGGCGATCTCGCCCCCGGCGGCGGCGACGCCCGCCACCTGGGCGTCGACCCCGCCCAGGCCGACGACCGGCTGGTCATGCTGGACGCCTTCGAGGCCGATCTGCGGCGTGTCTTCGACCCGCAGGGCCCGGCTCCGGCGCATCCGCTGCTGCGCGCCCTGATCTCGCCCGTACGGCGCCGCTCGCTCACCCCCGAGCCGTTCCTCGGACTGATCGCGGCCAATCGCCAGGACCAGCTGGTCCGCCGCTACGAGACCTATGACGACCTGCTCGCCTACTGCGAGCTGTCCGCGAACCCGGTCGGCCGTCTCGTCCTCCAGATCACCGGCACCGCGAGCTCCGAGCGCGTCCGCCGCTCCGACGCCGTCTGCACGGCGCTGCAGATCGTCGAACATCTCCAGGACGTCACCGAGGACCTTGGCCGGGACCGTATCTATCTGCCCACCCAGGACATGAAGAGGTTTCATGTCACCGAGGCGGACCTGGCCGCGGGCACCGCGAACGCGTCGGTCCGCGCGCTGGTGGCCTTCGAGGCCGAACGTGCCGGGCAGTTGCTGAATGAGGGCACCCCGTTGGTGGGTAGCGTCCACGGCAGACTCCGGCTGCTGCTCGCCGGATTCGTCGCCGGAGGGCGTGCCGCCCTCGTCTCGATCGCGGCCGCCGGGCACGATGTGCTCCCCGGACCGCCCAAACCCACCAAGCCGCGTCTGCTGCGCGAAGTGGGAGCTGTCCTGCGAAGTGCGCACAGAGAGGGGTGAGCCGGAACGTGGAGGGACAGACGCCCATGTCCGCGCCGGTACTGGCGGCCTACAGCTACTGCGAGGCCGTCACCGGGCAGCAGGCCCGTAACTTCGCCTATGGCATCAGACTGCTGCCGGCCGAGAAGCGACAGGCCATGTCCGCGCTGTACGCCCTCTCCCGGCGGGTGGACGACATCGGCGACGGCACACTCGCCCCGGAGGCCAAGCAGGCACGCCTCGACGACACCCGTACCCTCCTGGAGCGGGTCAGAAAGGGCGCGGTGGATGAGGACGACACCGATCCTGTCGCCGTCGCGCTCACCGACGCGGCGCGCCGCTTCCCGATCCCGCTCGGCGGCCTCGACGAGCTGATCGACGGCGTGCTGATGGACGTACGCGGCGACACCTATGAGACCTGGGACGACCTCAAGGCCTACTGCCGGTGTGTCGCGGGCGCCATCGGCCGGGTGTCGCTCGGCGTGTTCGGTACCACCCCCGGCGCGCCCGGCGCCGAGCGTGCCTCCGAGTACGCCGACACGCTGGGACTCGCCCTTCAGCTGACCAACATCCTGCGCGACGTACGCGAGGACGCGGGCAACGGCCGTACGTACCTGCCCTCCGACGACCTCGCCAAGTTCGGCTGCTCCGCGGGCTTCCACAGCGCGACCCCGGCCGCGGGCGCCGACTTCGCCGGACTGGTGCACTTCGAGGTGCGCCGCGCCCGCGCGCTCTTCGCCGAGGGCCTGCGTCTGCTGCCCATGCTCGACCGGCGCAGCGGCGCCTGCGTCGCCGCCATGGCCGGCATCTACCGCCGGCTGCTCGACCGCATCGCACGCGACCCCGAGGCCGTGCTGCGCGGCAGGGTCTCGCTGCCGGGACGTGAGAAGGCGTATGTCGCCGTGCGCGGGCTCTCGGGGCTCGACGCGCGCCAGATCTCCCGGCAGACCATCAGGAGGCGTGGCTGATGCGGCTCACCGCCCGATTCGGCCCGATTCCCACGCCCCGCGCAATCCACCGGAACACGCACACGCACCGATGGTTCTCAACCCCGCGTCGCCAGGACGCGTCCCTCGCCCTGAGGCATGGCGCGAAAGCAGCGCCGTCCGCCCGCGGGACGGGGCTGCCGGGCACGGCGGGCCAGGCGGGACGTTCACCACACGCCCTAGGGGGGCACGCATGACAACGGCCGAGGGCACGCCCCGCCACGCGGTCGTGGTCGGCGCCGGACTCGCCGGCATCACGGCCGCCCTTCAGCTCGCCGACGCCGGAGTGCGGGTGACGCTCGTCGAGGGACGGCCCCGGCTCGGCGGTCTCGCCTTCTCCTTCCAGCGCGGTGACCTCACCGTCGACAACGGCCAGCATGTGTATCTGCGCTGCTGTACGGCGTACCGCTGGTTCCTCGACCGGGTGGACGGCGCCGCGCTCGCGCCGCTCCAGGACCGGCTGGACGTACCCGTACTCGATGTCGCCCCGGCCGGCGGGCCCAGGCTGGGACGGATCCGCCGCAACGGGCTGCCCGTACCGCTGCATCTGGCCGCCGGGCTCGCGACGTATCCGCATCTCTCACTGGCCGAGCGCGCCTCCGTCGGGCGCGCCGCGCTCGCGCTCAAGCGGCTCGACCCCGCCGACCCGGCGCTGGACGGCATCGACTTCGCCACCTGGCTCGGCCGGCACGGCCAGTCGGAGCGGACCATCGAGGCCCTTTGGGACCTGGTCGGCGTGGCCACCCTCAACGCCACCGCGCCGTACGCGTCCATGGGGCTCGCCGCGATGGTCTTCAAGACCGGGCTGCTCTCCGAGCCCGGAGCCGCCGACATCGGCTGGGCGCGTGTCCCGCTCGGTGAACTGCACGACACGCTCGCCCGCAAGGCACTCGACTCCGCGGGGGTACGGACCGAGACCCGCACCCGGGTCAGCTCCGTTTCCCGCGCGGAGAACGGCGGTTGGCATGTCGACATGGACGGAGAGCGGCTGCACTCGGACGCCGTCGTCCTCGCCGTACCCCAGCGCGAGGCCCACTCGCTGCTGCCCGGGGGCGCGCTGGAGGCCCCCGACCGGCTGCTGGACATCGGCACCGCGCCGATCCTCAACCTCCATGTCGTGTACGACCGCAAGGTGCTGCGCCGGCCGTTCTTCGCCGCGCTCGGCAGCCCGGTCCAATGGGTCTTCGACCGTACCGACGCCTCCGGACTGAAGGACGGCCAGTATCTGGCGGTGTCACAGTCGGCCGCCCAGGACGAGATCGACACGCCCGTGTCGGAGTTGCGCGAGCGCTATCTGCCCGAACTGGAACGACTTCTTCCGGCCACCCGGGGCGCGGAGGTGCGGGACTTCTTCGTGACACGCGAGCGCACCGCGACGTTCGCGCCCGCACCGGGTGTGGGCAGGCTGCGGCCGACGGCCCACACCCGTGCCCCCGGCCTCTTCCTGGCCGGCGCATGGACCGCCACCGGTTGGCCCGCGACGATGGAGGGTGCGGTGCGCAGCGGCTTCAGCGCCGCCGGCGCGGCCCTCTCCGAGCTGGGGCACCGCCACGAACACCCCTTGCGGGAGGCGGCATGAGCCCGAGTACCGCACCAACGAGTACTGGAACAAGAGGAGAGACCGTGCCGACTGTGCCCCCGGCTGATCCGGCTGTCGACACCGCGGATGTCCACGCGCTGCTTGAGCGTGGACGGAGCCTGTCAACGCCGGTGCTGCGCGCCGCTGTTGAGCGGCTTGCCGCACCCATGGACACCGTCGCCGCCTACCACTTCGGCTGGATCGACGCCGAGGGCCGGCCCGTTGACGGAGACGGCGGGAAGGCGGTGCGCCCGGCGCTCGCGCTGCTCTCCGCGGAGGCCGCCGGCGCGCCCGCCGAGAAGGGCGTCCCCGGCGCGGTCGCGGTGGAGCTGGTCCACAACTTCTCGCTGCTGCACGACGATCTGATGGACGGCGACGAACAGCGCCGCCACCGCGACACCGTATGGAAGATTCACGGTCCCGCCCAGGCGATCCTCGTCGGCGACGCCCTCTTCGCACTCGCCAATGAGGTGCTGCTGGAGATCGGCACGGTCGAGGCGGGCCGCGCGACACGCCGCCTGACCACCGCGACCCGCAAACTGATCGACGGTCAGGCGCAGGACATCTCCTACGAGCACCGCGAGCGGGTCACCGTCGAGGAGTGCCTGGAGATGGAGGGCAACAAGACCGGCGCCCTGCTCGCCTGCGCCGTCTCCATCGGCGCGGTCCTCGGCGGCGCCGACGACCGTACGGCCGACACGCTGGAGGCGTACGGGCATCATCTCGGCCTCGCCTTCCAGGCTGTTGACGATCTGCTCGGCATCTGGGGCGACCCGGAGGCCACCGGCAAGCAGACCTGGAGCGATCTGCGTCAGCGCAAGAAGTCCCTGCCGGTCGTCGCGGCGCTCGCCGCGGGCGGCCGGGCCTCGGAACGGCTCGGTGAACTGCTCGCCGCCGACGCCAAAAGCATTGATTTCGAGACCTTCTCGGAGGAAGAATTCGCCACCCGGGCGGCGTTGATCGAAGAGGCGGGCGGCCGGGAGTGGACCTCGCAGGAGGCCCGCAGGCAGCACGCCGTCGCCATCGAGGCCCTGGATGGCGTCGACATGCCGGAACAGGTCCGGGCGCAACTCATCGCGCTCGCGGACTTCGTCGTCGTACGAAAGAGATGATCACTATTCCCCTATGCCTTCCTTCCAGGGGCTGAACCCCATACCCCCAACAGTCGCCGTCCACAGCCCGTAGGGCGCCGGACGACGGAGACCCCAGCACAGCAGAAGCACACCACTGCACGAAGGGGAAGCCATGACAGCGACGACCGACGGAAGCACCGGGGCCGTGGGACCCCGCGCAGCCTCGGCGAGCAGACCGACCGGAACCACCACCCCCGCGGCGGGCGGTGACCTTCGAGTCGCCGCCGAGCGGGCCACCGCACGATCCGTCGAGCATCTGCTCGGCAGGCAGGACGCCCAGGGCTGGTGGAAGGGCGACCTGGCCACCAATGTGACGATGGACGCCGAGGATCTGCTGCTCCGCCAGTTCCTCGGAATCCAGGACGCGCGCACCACGGAGGCATCGGCCCTCTTCATCCGTGGTGAGCAGCGCGCGGACGGTACGTGGGCCACCTTCTACGGAGGCCCCGCCGAACTCTCCGCCACCATCGAGGCGTATGTCGCCCTGCGGCTGGCCGGAGACAGTCCCGAAGACCCGCACATGGCGCGCGCCTCACGCTGGGTACGCGAACACGGCGGCATCGAGGGCTCCCGGGTATTCACCCGCGTCTGGCTCGCCCTCTTCGGCTGGTGGAAGTGGGACGACCTGCCCGAACTGCCGCCCGAACTGATCTTCTTTCCCAAGTGGTTCCCGCTCAACATCTATGACTTCGGCTGCTGGGCACGGCAGACGATCGTGCCGCTGACCATCGTCTCCGCGAAGCGGCCCGTACGGCCCGCTCCATTCGCCCTGGACGAGCTGCGCGCCGACCCCGCGCGCCCCGGCACGGGCAAGTCCGTCGCGCCCATGACCAGTTGGGACGGCGTGTTCCAGCGCCTCGACAAGGCGCTGCACGTCTACCACAAGGTCGCGCCGCGCAGACTGCGCCGTACGGCGATGAACGCCGCCGCACGCTGGATCATCGAACGGCAGGAGAACGACGGCTGCTGGGGCGGAATCCAGCCCCCCGCCGTCTACTCCGTGATCGCCCTGCATCTGCTCGGCTACGACCTCGACCACCCGATCATGCGCGCCGGCCTGGAATCACTCGACCGGTTCGCCGTCCGGCGCGAGGACGGCGCCCGGATGATCGAGGCCTGTCAGTCGCCGGTCTGGGACACCTGCCTCGCCACCATCGCACTCGCCGACGCCGGTCTGGATCCTGACCACCCGGCCCTGGTCAAGGCCGCCGACTGGATGCTCGGCGAGCAGATCGTGCGCCCCGGCGACTGGTCCGTACGCCGGCCCGGACTCGCGCCCGGCGGCTGGGCGTTCGAGTTCCACAACGACAACTACCCCGACATCGACGACACCGCCGAGGTCGTCCTCGCGCTGCGCCGGGTCAGACACCCGGACGCCCGGCGGCTCGACGCGGCCATCGAGCGCGGCGCCCGGTGGAATCTGGGCATGCAGTCGAGGAACGGAGCCTGGGGCGCCTTCGACGCCGACAACACCAGTCCGTTCCCCAACCGGCTGCCCTTCTGCGACTTCGGCGAGGTCATCGACCCGCCCTCCGCGGATGTCACCGCGCACGTCGTCGAGATGCTCGCCTTCGAGGGCAAGTCCCATCACCCCCGCACCCGACGCGGAATCGAGTGGCTTCTCGCCGAACAGGAGACCAACGGCGCCTGGTTCGGCCGCTGGGGCGTCAACTACGTATACGGGACCGGCTCGGTGGTGCCCGCGCTGACCGCGGCCGGACTGCCGGTCTCCCACCCCGCGATCCGCCGCGCGGTCAGCTGGCTCGAATCCGTGCAGAACGAGGACGGCGGCTGGGGCGAGGACCTGCGCTCGTACGACGACGAGGCGTGGATCGGACGCGGTGCCACGACCGCCTCCCAGACCGCGTGGGCGCTGCTCGCGCTCCTCGCGGCCGGCGAGCGGGAGAGCAGGGCCGTCGAGCGGGGAATCGCCTGGCTCGCCGGGGCTCAGCGGGAGGACGGCTCCTGGGACGAGCCGCACTTCACCGGTACCGGCTTTCCCTGGGACTTCTCCATCAACTACCACCTCTACCGGCAGGTCTTCCCGCTCACCGCGCTCGGCAGGTACCTCCATGGCGAGCCCAAGCCGCTCGCGGTCCTCGCCGGCGCCCACAAGGGGAGCTGATGGAACGGTCCTCCGGCCCGTCCTCGGCTCCGTCCTCCGGTCCGTCGGCGAGTCCGGCTCCCCGTCCCGCCGCGCCGCTGCTGATCGCCTGCGCGCTCGGCATCGAGCGGTTCGCCCTGCGCCCGGGCCGGGCCGGCGCGGCGGCGCCGGTGACCGTCCTGCGTACGGGCATGGGACCCAAGAACGCCGAGCGCGCCGTGGCACGCGTGCTCGCGGAGGCCCGGAACAGGGACGCGGCCGTGATCGCGTCCGGGTTCTGTGCCGGACTCGTCCCGGGGATGAACCCCGGGGATCTGATCGTCGCCGACGAGACCCGGCACCCGGACGGCTCCACGCCCTGTACGGGCACCGCACTGCTGGTGGACGCACTGGCCAGGGTCGTGCCGGGCCATACGGTCCACACCGGCCCGCTGACCGGCTCCGACCATGTGGTTCGTGGTCAGGAGCGGGCCGAACTGCGCGCCACGGGGGCGGTCGCGGTGGACATGGAGTCCGCCGCCACGCTCCGGAGTGCTCTGAGCGCCGGGTCCCGCCCGGTTGCGGCCGTCCGGGTGGTCGTGGACGCTCCAGAGCATGAGCTCGTCCGTATTGGCACAGTGCGCGGTGGAATATCAGCCTTCCGCGTTCTCCGTGCCGTCCTCCCAGCTTTCCATGAATGGCACCGTTCTTTGCTGCTCCCCAGGAGGTGAGCTAGATGGCCATGCCGCTCCGTCAGACCATCAGGGTCGGGACGTACCTCTTTGAACAGAAGCTCCGCAGACGTGAGAAGTTTCCGCTCATCGTCGAGCTGGAACCCCTCTTCGCCTGCAATCTGAAATGTGAGGGCTGCGGCAAGATCCAGCACCCGGCAGGCATCCTGAAGCAGCGAATGCCCGTTGCCCAGGCGGTCGGGGCGGTGCTGGAGTCCGGGGCGCCCATGGTCTCCATCGCCGGTGGCGAGCCGCTGATGCATCCGCAGATCGACGAGATCGTCCGGCAGCTGGTGGCGAAGCGGAAATACGTCTTCCTGTGCACCAACGCGATGCTGCTGCGCAAGAAGATCGAGAAATTCAAGCCGTCGCCGTATTTCGCCTTCGCGGTGCACATCGACGGGCTGCGTGAGCGGCACGACGAGTCCGTGGCGAAGGAAGGCGTGTTCGACGAGGCAGTGGCGGCCATCAAGGAGGCCAAGCGCCGCGGCTTCCGGGTGACCACCAACTCCACCTTCTTCAACACCGACACCCCGCAGACCATCATCGAGGTGCTGAACTATCTCAATGACGATCTGAAGGTCGACGAGATGATGATCTCGCCCGCCTATGCCTATGAGAAGGCCCCCGATCAGGAGCACTTCCTGGGTGTCGAGCAGACCCGGGAGCTGTTCCGGAAGTCGTTCGCCGGTGGTAACCGGGCGCGCTGGCGTCTCAACCACTCCCCGCTGTTCCTGGACTTCCTGGAAGGCAAGGCCGACTTCCCGTGCACGGCGTGGGCCATCCCCAACTACTCGCTCTTCGGCTGGCAGCGTCCCTGCTATCTGATGAGCGACGGGTATGTGCCGACATACCGGCAGCTCATCGAGGAGACGGACTGGAACAAGTACGGCCGCGGGAAGGACGCGCGCTGCGCCAACTGCATGGCGCACTGCGGCTATGAGCCGACCGCCGTCCTCGCCACCATGGGCTCGCTCAAGGAGTCCCTGCGAGCGGTCCGCGAGACGGTCGCCGGGACGCGGTGAGCACAGCCGTGTCGATGGTGGAGGACGCGGGGGTTCCCTCGGGAACGCCCGCCGTCACGGTGAGCTGAAGAAGCATTCCGAGAGGGGGCCCGAGCGTGTCAGTCTTGGAGAATATCCGGGGGCCGCGCGATCTCAAGGCGCTGAGTGAAAGTGATATCGGTGAACTGGCCGAGGACATCAGAGCGTTCCTGATTCAGGCGGTCGCCAGAACCGGCGGCCATCTCGGGCCCAATCTCGGGGTGGTGGAGCTGACCATCGCCCTGCACCGGGTCTTCGATTCTCCTGTCGACCGAATTCTGTGGGACACCGGCCATCAGAGCTATGTCCATAAACTCCTCACCGGCAGACAGGACTTCTCCAAACTGCGCGGCAAGGGCGGCCTTTCCGGCTATCCCTCCCGCGCCGAATCCGTACACGATGTCATCGAGAACTCGCACGCCTCCACCGTCCTCGGCTGGGCCGACGGACTCGCCAAGGCCCGTGACGTGCGGGGCGGGGAGGACCATGTCGTCGCGGTCATCGGGGACGGAGCGCTCACCGGCGGAATGGCCTGGGAGGCGCTGAACAACATCGCCGCGGCCAAGGACCGGCCCCTGATCATCGTGGTCAACGACAATGAACGGTCATACGGTCCGACGATAGGCGGACTCGCCGATCACCTGGCCACTCTCCGTACCACCGACGGCTATGAGAGCGTCCTGGCCTGGGGCAAGGACGTACTCCAGCGCACCCCCGTGGTGGGCCGGCCGCTGTACGGGTCGCTGCACGGTGCGAAGAAGGGGTTCAAGGACACCTTCGCCCCGCAGGGCATGTTCGAGGACCTTGGTCTCAAATACGTCGGACCGGTCGACGGCCATGACACCGCCGCCCTGGAATCGGCGCTGCGGCGCGCCAAACGCTTCCACGGACCCGTACTGGTGCACTGTCTGACGGAGAAGGGGCGCGGCTACGCGCCGGCGCTGGAGGACGAGGCGGACCGCTTCCATACGGTCGGCGTGATGGATCCGCTGACCTGCGAGCCGCTGGCACCGTCCAACGGCCCGTCGTGGACCTCGGTGTTCCGCGACGAGATCGTCGCGATCGGCGAGGAGCGGCCTGATGTGGTGGCGATCACGGCGGCCATGCTGCACCCCGTCGGGCTGACGAAGTTCGCCGAGCGCTTCCCGGACCGGATCTGGGACGTGGGCATCGCCGAGCAGCACGCGGCGGTCTCCGCGGCCGGGCTCGCCACCGGCGGGCTGCACCCGGTCGTCGCCGTCTACGCCACGTTCCTCAACCGCGCCTTCGACCAGCTGCTGATGGATGTCGCCCTGCACCGGTGCGGCGTCACGTTCGTACTCGACCGGGCCGGGGTCACCGGAGTCGACGGTGCCTCGCACAACGGCATGTGGGACATGTCGATCCTCCAGTGCGTACCCGGACTGCGGATCGCGGCGCCGCGCGACGCCGGACAGTTGAGGGCGCAGCTGCGCGAGGCGGTGACCGTGGACGACGCGCCGACCGTGGTGCGGTTCGCCAAGGAGTCCGTGGGCCCGGAGATCCCGGCCCTGGGGCGCGTGGGCGGGATGGACGTCCTGCGTCGCGCGGCGGACGCCGAGGTGCTGCTCGTATCGGTGGGGGTGCTCGCGCCCGTATGTCTCCAGGCGGCGGAGCTGCTTTCGGAGCGCGGTATCGGCTGCACGGTGGTCGATCCCCGATGGGTCAAGCCCGTCGACGAACAGCTCGCCCCGCTGGCCGAACGGCACCGGCTGGTAGCGGTCGTCGAGGACAACAGCCGAAGCGGCGGGGTGGGTTCGGCCGTCGGCCAGTCGCTGCGTGACGCGGGGGTGGACGTACCGCTGCGGACCTTCGGTATCCCCGAGGAGTTCCTGGCCCATGCCAAACGGGGTGAGGTGCTGGCCGACATCGGTCTCACCCCGGTGGAGATCGCGGGACGGATCAGCGCCGCCCTGGCACCCAAGAAGACCCGGGCACGCGTAGGGAAGCCGGCGCGTGCGGAGAGCCGGGCGCGCGGGCAGAGCCCGGCAGGAAAGGAGAGCGCGGAATGACCGGGCCCACGGGCTTCGACCTGTCGCGGCTGCTCGCGGAGCGCGGCGCCGAGCGCTACGAGCTGTACACCAAGCACCTCAACCACCAGCTTCCCCGCATGCTGCACACCATCGGCTTCGACCGGTTCTACGAGCGGGCCGAGGGAGCCTACTTCTGGGACGAGGACGGCAACGACTATCTCGACATGCTCGCCGGCTTCGGCGTCATGGGCCTCGGCCGGCACCATCCCGTCGTACGCAAGGCGCTCCACGACGTCCTCGACGCCTCGCTCGCCGATCTCACCCGCTTCGACTGCCAGCCGCTGCCCGGACTGCTCGCCGAGAAACTGCTCGCCCACTCCCCGCATCTGGACCGGGTGTTCTTCGGCAACAGCGGTACGGAAGCGGTGGAGACGGCGCTGAAGTTCGCGCGGTACGCGACCGGGAAGCCCCGGATCCTCTACTGCTCGCACGCCTTCCACGGGCTCACCACGGGCTCGCTTTCCGTCAACGGAGAGGAGGGCTTCCGGGACGGCTTCGCACCGCTGCTGCCCGACACCGCCCTCGCGCTCGGCGATCTCGACGCGCTGGAGAGGGAGCTCAAGCGCGGCGATGTGGCCGCCTTCGTGGTCGAGCCGATCCAGGGCAAGGGCGTCCACGAGACCCCGCCCGGTTTTCTGCGCGCCGCCCAGGAACTGCTGCACCGGCACAAGGCGCTGCTCATCGTCGACGAGGTACAGACCGGCCTCGGCAGGACCGGGGACTTCTACGCGTACCAGCACGAGGAGGGAGTGGAGCCGGATCTCGTCTGTGTGGCCAAGGCGCTCTCCGGCGGCTACGTGCCCGTCGGCGCGACCCTCGGCAAGGACTGGATCTTCAAGAAGGTCTACTCCTCGATGGACCGGGTGCTCGTCCACTCGGCGAGCTTCGGATCCAACGCCCAGGCCATGGCCGCGGGCCTGGCCGTACTGTCCGTGATGGAGGACGAGAACGTCGTCGCCAACGCGCGGATCACCGGGGATCTCCTCAGGTCACGACTGGCCGCGCTCGTCGACCGTTATGAGCTGCTGTACGAGGTACGCGGCCGTGGCCTGATGATCGGCATCGAGTTCGGCCGGCCGAACTCGATCAAGCTGCGCGGTCGCTGGACCATGCTCCAGGCGGCCCGCAAGGGACTCTTCGCGCAGATGGTGGTCGTACCGCTGCTCCAGAAGCACCGGATCCTCACCCAGGTCTCCGGCGACCATCTGGAGGTGATCAAGCTGATCCCGCCGCTGACCATCGGCGAGCGGGAGGTCGAGCGCTTCGTGGACGCCTTCACGGCGGTCATGGACGACGCCCATGGCGGTGGCGGACTGATGTGGGACTTCGGCAGGACTCTGGTGAAGCAGGCCGTGGCGAACCGCTAGGTGTACTGGGGATCGGGATTCTTTGCCTCTGGGGTAAGAAATTTGCCCCAGAGGAAAGTTCCTGGCGCAATGGAGATATGAGCACACCTCCCGCTGGAGGGGCCGCCGACGAGCTGCCCGACCAGCTGCCCGATGTCGCACCCCGCCTGCGCGAGCTGCGCCGCGGCCGACGGCTCACCCTGGAGGCCGCCGCCGGGCGGGCCGGGCTCTCCCCCGCCCATCTCTCCCGGCTGGAGACCGGCCACAGACAGCCGTCGCTTCCGATGCTGCTGAGCCTCGCCCGTATCTACGGTACGACGGTCTCCGAACTGCTGGGGGAGATGCCGCCGGAGCGCGATCCCATCGTCCGGGCCGGCCGGATGGAACCGGTCGAGGCCGACGGCTGGACCTACCACCAGGCGGGCGGCCCGGGGCGGGCCATGCAGCCGCTGCGGCTCCAGGTCCCCTACGGGGCTCAGGGCGACCTCGTCCGCGTACACCCCGGTGAGGAATGGCTCTATGTCCTCGAAGGGCGGCTCCAGGTGACCCTCGGGAACGCCGTACACGTACTCGACCCCGGGGACAGCGCGCACTTCGACTCGCTCACCCCGCACCGGATCGCGGCGGTCGGACCCGAGGGGACCGAGCTGCTCTTCGTCCATACCCTGCTGCAGAGCCCCGCCGCCGAGCTGTGCCTCGGCGCCGGGGCCCATCGTCGCTGACCCGCTGAGAGAGGTCTGCCACCATGTCCGAGTCAGAGAACTCCGTGCCCGGCCCGGCCGACGGACCGGAAGGCCGGCCCGAATCCGCCGCGTCCGGTCATGTCATGAAGGAAGAGGGGAAGTTCCCCCGCGGGCTGGTCATCCGGCTCTTCGCCTATCTGGTCGCCGGCCATCTCTTCGCGGCCTTCCTCTATCTGCTCTTCGAGATGGGCGCGCGGGGGTAGGGGCGCCCCTTCGAAGCCGTTACCGGCGCTCTCGCCGTCCCCCCTCCGTTCCCGCCGCTGCTCAGCTCTGGTCGAGGAGGCGGGTGCGAAGCCGCTCGCGGGTCTCGGGGGCGAGCCCAAGCCCCTCGGTCAGATAGCGGTCGGTGGTGCCCCAGGTCTTCTCGATGGTCTCGAAGGCCGCCGCGAGATATTCGGCGCGAGCGTCGAAGAGCGGGCTGAGCAGTTCCATCACCTCCGGGGACATCCCGGTGGGGGAGTTGTCGGTGCGGTGGATCGGGTAGCGGCGGTGCGGGTGGTTCGACTTGAGATAGTCGGCCTCGATCGCCTCGGGCTCCACCCCGACCGCGAGCAGGGACACCGCGATGGAGAGCCCCGCCCGGTCCTTGCCCGCCGCGCAGTGCATGAGCGCGGGGACGCTGTCCTCGGCGAGGGAGTGCAGGACGCGGCTGTGCTCGGCGGTGCGTCCCGTGATGATCGTCCGGTACGAGTCGATCATCCGGGTCGCGGCTCTGCCGTCCGAGAGGATCGAGCGCAGCTGGTCGAGATCGCCGTCCCGCACCATCAGCCAGAACTCGGCGCCGTCCGCCGGATCAGTGAGCGGCAGGTTCACATTGCGTACGCCGGGCAGTTCCACGTCCGCGCCGTCGAGCTTCAGATCGGCGGCGTTGCGGAAGTCGAAGATCGTGTGCAGGCCGAGGGAGGAGAGGAAGGCGGCATCGGCCGGGGTGGCGTTGGCGAGATGTCCGCTGCGGAAGAGCCTGCCGTAGGCCACCCGCCGGCCGTCCGTGGTCGGCAGTCCGCCCACATCGCGGAAGTTGCGCACGCCGGACAACTCGGGCTCTGTCGACGGGACCTGCGGCAGCTGCTGCGTCACGGCGTGCTCCTCCGTGTCTGCCGTCGGCGCGGCTCGCCGACGATGTCGGCTTCCGACCCTACGACATTTGTTCCCCAGGCAACCTGCGGCAATCGGCCCGGCTCCGGAAGGGTCAGAAGCGCATTATTCGGACACGCCGCGCGGATGAATATCGCCCACATGCCCATCTGTCCGGAATGAGTGATTCCGCATAACCTGCCCCGGTCGCGGGGGAGATGAGCTCCGGCCCGTGAGCAGGATCATATCCGTGACGTTGCGTGGCGGTATCGGGAGGGGGAATTGCTGCTCCGCAAGGTAATTGAAGACCGGAATCCACGCAGGGTGACCGAATAACCCGAGCGATATCCGGAACGGGCGTCACCGCCGGAAAACAGCATCTTGTTCCGGCCGACCGACTCGCTTACGTTCAGCCTCAATCCGAGCGGATCGCCGAATCCTGCCGCCGCTTGGAATTCGCATCCACCCATCAACGCGTGGCAGGAGCGGGGGACCCAGGTAGTACGCCGATCCGGAAGTTCGGACGGCTCGGGGTGAAGTCGCGCACCATGCGCGGCCGGGCAGCTCCAGCCCGAACCCGACAGCTCACCTCGCAGGCGCCGGAGAGGAATTCGCCATGCCCACGAAGGGTAAGCACCGCCGTCCCAAGACCAATTCGATTTCGCGCGGATTCATCGCCGCGGGTACGGGTGGCGCGGCCATCGCGCTTCCGCTCATCGGCGCCACCGGCGCGCACGCCGCGGAGAAGGCCGCCCCCGCCGCCGCTCCGCAGGCCGCCTCCACCTCGGCGCAGACGGCCCAGAATCTGTCCGGCGCCCAGCAGCGCGCCGTGACGAAGCAGACCGTGACCCACGTGGCCACCAAGGTCGCGAGGACCTACACCGTGGTCGCCGGCGACTATCTCTCCAAGATCGCCGTTGAGCATCATGTCCGGGGCGGCTGGCACCGGCTGTATCAGGACAACCGGGAGGCCGTCGGCGACAACCCGTCGCTGATCCACCCCGGCCTGAAGCTGACCCTCGGCGCGCGGGCAGCGGCGAGCGCGCCGTCCGAGGCTCCGGCGGAGCCCTCCTCGTCGGCCGATTCCTCGGCGGACTCCACGTCCTCGGCCGACACCACCTCCCCGGCCGAGTCCGCCGATTCCTCGTCCGCCGACGCTTCGTCCGCCGATTCTTCGTCCAGCGACTCCTCGTCCAGCGGTTCGACGGACGAGTCCGCCGCCCCGACCACCGAGCAGGCCCCCGCCGACGGCACCGCGGAGCAGAGCACCGGTTCCGGCTTCACCGCGCCGGTCGACGGACCGACCTCCACGCCGTACCGCGCCTCCGGCTCCAGCTGGTCCAGCGGCTACCACACCGGTGTCGACTTCTCGGCGTCCTCGGGCACCCCCGTCAAGGCGGTCAGCGACGGCACGGTCGTGACGGCCGGCTGGGGCGGTGCGTACGGCAACCAGGTCGTCATCCAGCACAGCGACGGCATGTACTCGCAGTACGGTCACCTGTCGTCCCTGGAGGTCTCCGCGGGCGAGAGCGTCAGCGCGGGCCAGCAGATCGGACTCTCCGGTTCCACCGGCAATTCCACCGGACCGCACCTGCACTTCGAGATCCGGACCGGCCCCGAGTACGGCTCGGACGTCGACCCGGTGGCCTACCTCCGGCAGAACGGTGTCAACGTCTGATTCGTCAGATCACGTCAGCTCATTGCGCTGCCCGGCACTTTCCGTGCCGGGCAGCGGCTTTTTCGACTATTCCCGCTTGGCCGAAACTTGACCGATGGCATATCTCACCCGGCGTCAACCCCTCCTTACGGTCGCGTAGGTCACATCTGCCGGGAATGATGTGGTGCTGTGGCAGACGATTCGAGATCAAGAAGAAATGGCGTACTCGGGTCGTACGCGGCGATCGGCGACAGCTTCACGGAGGGGGTGGGCGACCCGGGCCCCGACGGGATGTATGTCGGCTGGGCGGACCGGCTCGCGGTCCTGCTCGCCGACCAACTGCCGGTCTCGGGTGCGACGGCGGACACCGTCCACGGTGATTTCCGGTACGCCAATCTCGCCGTACGCGGCCGGCTCCTCGACCAGATCGTCGACGAACAGATACCGCGCGCCAAGGAACTCGCCCCGGATCTGGTGACGTTCTGCGCCGGCGGCAATGACATCATCCGGCCAGGCACCGACCCCGACGATGTCGCCGAGCGTTTCGAGCGGGCCGTCGCCGATCTCTCCGGCGCCGTCGGCACGGTCATGGTGACCACCGGCTTCGACACCCGGGGCGTCCCGGTGCTGCGCCATCTGCGCGGCAGGATCGCCACCTACACCGCCCATGTGCGGGCCATCGCGGACCGCTACGACTGCCCGGTGCTCGACCTCTGGTCGCTCAAGTCCGTACAGGACAGGCGGGCCTGGGACGGCGACCGGCTGCATCTGTCACCCGAGGGGCACACCCGCGTCGCGCTGCGCGCCGCGCAGGTGCTCGGCCTCGATGTGCCCGCCGACCCGGACCAGCCGTGGCCGCCGCAGCCGCCGCGCGGGACGCTGGAGGTACGGCGCGACGACATCCACTGGGCACGCGAATATCTGGTGCCGTGGATCGGGCGGCGGCTGCGCGGTGAGTCCTCCGGCGATCATGTCGAAGCGAAGCGCCCGGACCTCTTGCCTCTCAAGCACTGACCGCGGAGGCGGATCCGGCCGGTCGTATCCCCGCCGGGACCCGTTCCAGTACCCCTCCGGCGAAGACGTCGTACAACGGCAGTGTCTCCAGATGCACATAGCCGATATGGCAGTCGCACACCGCCAGCGGGCACGCCCGCGGAGCGAGCGCCCGCCGGTAGGACCCGTCGTAGAGATTGCCCAGCTCGGCGCGGACGAAGTGGCAGCGCCGCACCGTACCCTCACCGTCCACCGAGATCACCGACTCGCCCGTCCGGCAGGGCAGACCGGCCGAGCGGTGCGGGCTGCGGCTGTAGGGGAAGAGCGGATCGAGAGCCGTCCAGCGACCGGCCTCCTCATCCGTATAGCTGCGGCCCTCGGCCGCGTTGATCCAGAGATACACCTGCTCGGGCAGGTCCGCGCGCAGCCGGCGGGCGTGCTCCAGATGGTCCGGCAGGCCCACGACCCCCACACTGAACCGGATCGACCGCTCCGCCAGCTCATGGGTCTTCGCGAGGAAGCGGTCGTACGGCGTCTGGCCGGGGTGGTACGTACACCACAGGGCGAGCTTCGCGGGATCGGCGTCCGCCAGCCAGTCGGTGCGGCAGCTGAGATTCGTCTGGATCGCCACCCGGCCGATGTGCGGCAGCGACGACAGCTCGGTGAGGGCACGCCGGTACCAGGAACGCACCAGCCCTTCGCCCCAGGGAGTGAACAGCACCGACAGCCTGTCCTCCCGCTGCTCCGAAGCCCAGGCGGTGAAGCGCTCCAGGGCGGCCCGGTCGGCGCGCAGTTGCTCCCGGCTGTCGCGGCGCTTGGCGAACGGGCAGTAGGGGCAGTCGTAGTCGCAGGAGGCGAGCGGGCCGCGGTAGAGGATCGTCAGGTCCACGGGTCTCACTTCCTTTCGTACGCGGCCATCGAGGCCCGTACGGCGGGGGAGAAGAGCGCGGGACCCAGCGCGTCCGAGTACGCGAGCCCCTCGGGGGAGAGGCGCAGCAGGCCGGGAGGCGCGCTCTCGTCGAGCCAGCCGAGGGCCGCGAACCGGGCCAGCTCGCCGGGGAAGTCCTCGGCGGGGCCGGAGCCGAACCGCGCGCGGTAGTCGGCCTCCGTCATCCCCCCGGCTTGGAGGAGGGACTGGAGAAGATGGCGGCGGCGTGCCTCGTCACCATCGATCCGGCGGCCGACCTCCGCGTGGGAGAAGTCCTCCGTCGCCGTGTAGGTGTCGATGATGGCGCGTATCTCGCGCATGTCGACGGCGTAGTCGAAGGAGTAGTGAAGAGTGGAGGTGTACGAGCGGGCCCCGCAGCCCAGACCGATCATCCCGTCGGTCTGGCACGCGTAGTCGTCCGCGCCGGCGTCCTGGAACGAGATGTCCGGCCGGCGGAACATGCGCATCGACAGCTGTTCGTAGCCGTGCGCGAGCAGCTGGTCCCGGCCCTGCCGGTAGAGCCGCAGCCGCTGGTCGTCCCAGGCGGAGTCACCGCCGGCGCCGAGCCGGCCGAGGCCCGTGAGCGGCCGTACGTACAGGGGGTAGAGATACAGCTCCTCGGGCCGCCAGGCGAGCGCGGCGTCCAGGGAGTGACGCCAGCTCGCCTCCGTCTGGCCGTCGATGCCGTAGATGAGATCGATGTTCAGGACGGGGATCCGGGCGTCCCGTATGCGGCCGAGCGCGGCCTCGACCTCGGCGCGGCGCTGTGGGCGTACGGCGGCCTTCGCCTCCGCGTCGACGAAGCTCTGGACGCCGATGCTCAGCCGCGTGGCACCCCGCTCGGCGAGCACCGCCAGCCGGTCGGCGGTGGCCGTCGCGGGGGAGGTCTCCACGGAGAGCGGGACGGCCCGCAGGTCGGCCCCCATCCGTTTCTCGGCGATGTCGCACAACCGGTCCAGCTCGTCGGCGTCCAGATAGGTGGGTGTGCCGCCGCCGAAGGCAGCCGCGGCGAACCGCACGGTGTCCGTGCCGGCTTCAGCGTCCGCCAGGGCGTCGCGCACCGTGATCGCCTGCCGGTCGAGCGCGTCGAGATAGCGCGTCGTCAGTTCGTCGGGGGCGCCGATCCGGGTGAAGAGATTGCAGAAGCCGCAGCGGACCTCGCAGAACGGTATGTGCAGATAGAGGGAGAGCGCGTCCTTGCGTTCACCGGCCCACAGCCCACGCAGCGCCGGGCGGTCCTCCAGCGGGCGGTAGGCGGTCTTGTGCGGATAGGCGTAGACATAACTCTCGTACGGACGAGGTGCGAGGGTGGTGCTCATCGGGCTGTCCCGCTCTCCAGGAAGAAATGGGCGTACGGCACGGTCCAGACCACTTCATGGCCCAGGCGGTGGCCGGTCCAGCCGTCGTCGCCGTAGGCGGTGCCATGGTCGGAACAGACGATCGTGAAGCAGCGCCGACGGCTGCTCGCGGCGGCGAAGAGCCGGCCGATATGGCGGTCGACATACTCCAGCGCGGCGGCGTGCGTGGCCCGCGAGTCGCCCGCCTCCCGCGTGGCGCCGGGCAGATGGAACCAGTTGGGCTGGTGCAGCGCCGCCACATTGACGAACAGGAACAGCCGCTGGTCGGGCTCCAGACCGGCGACGACCTTCTCCGCGCGCTCCACCTGCGCCTCGAATGAGGTGGGAGAGGCCACGCCGAACTCCGGCTCCCAGTGGCTCTCCTGGAACATTCCGGGCAGTACGGAGCCGAGCGCGCCCCGCTGGCTGAAGAAGCCGACGCCGCCCAGACACACCGTGCGATAGCCGGCCGCCGCGAGGCCCGAGACCAGATCCGGCGTGTCATGGACGAAGGTCCGGTCGGCCGTGGTCTCGCTGCCCCCGAAGCGCGCGGCGAACAGCCGTGGATGCGGACCCGGCACGGCGGGGGTGGGCAGAAACCCGGCGAAGATCGCCTGATGCGAGGCGTAGGTGAAGCTGCCCGGGGCGTGCCGCTTCTCCCAGCGACCGCCCGGGAGATGCCGGGCGAGATGTGGGATACGGCCCGCGGCGGCCAGCTCCTCCGCGACATCGAAGCGCAGTGTGTCGAGCGTGACGAGCAGGAGGTCGTCCCGCCCGACGACCTCGTTCATGTCAGGTGTCTGCACGCCGGCTCCTCGGTCGTCCAGCGCGTGGCACGCCTCGGCAGGGCGGCGAGCTGCGCCGCGTAGGTGTCCAGGCCGTCGGCGCCGCGGCCCGGCAGCCCCGTGAGACCGGGCAGCAGATCGCCGAAGGCGTTGACCTCGCCGACGGCGTACCGCCGCCAGCTCGGGGCGGGCAGCAGATCGACTCCCACGCAGTGGGTTCCGGGGAAGCGGTCGGCCGCCGCCTCACTGATGGTGAGGGCGGTGGAGAAGCTGCCGCCGGACGCCTTGATCACGTCGCGGGCCGCGTCGAGATCTCCGCGCTTCCCGCCCAGATGGAGATTGGTCATGGGCGACCGGCTGGTCCGTACGACCACGTGCGTCGCGCGGCCCGCGACGACCACCACCCGCAGATCGGCCGGCCTGCCGTCCAGGACCGCCTTCGGCACCCACTGCTCGATATGCAGTCCGTCGGGCGCGAGGGTGTCGATGATCGCCGCCACGTCGCGCTCGCTGGTGTAGTCGCGGATCCGCAGCGAGTTGAAGAGGCGGCCCGCGCCGTCCCGTTCGACGGAAGTGAGGGCACGCACCCGGCCGGGACCCGCCCTCTCGACGGCGAGGACACCGGAGGCGGACGAGCCGTGGGCGATCTTGACGAACACGCGGCGGAGCCCGGCCCCGGCCATCAGCGCGCGTACATCATCCCAGCCGGACACGGCCGGCCCTCCGGGGCCCGAGGTGGGCGACACGGGAACGCGGACCCCCGCCGCGTCGAGCACGCCATGGCAGAGCCGCTTGTCGAAGAGGACCGCCAGCTCGTCGGGATCGTCCAGCAGATCGGCTCCGGCGGCGGAGGCGGCCCGGCCGAGGCCCCGGGCGAGTGCCGTGAACCGTTCGTACCAGCGGCCCGTGCCCTCGACACGGGTCGGATCGTCCACGTCACGAAGCAGCCGGTCCACCTCCGGGTCCTCGCCCGGGGAGTCGATCCGTACCGTCTCACCGGCCGTGAACCGCGCCCGGCTGTCCAGCACATCGCGCCAGGCCACCTCGCGGGCTGGGGACAGCCCGGCGGCCCGCACGGCGTCCTGGAACAGGGACACGCGGCGGTTGCCGGGGATCCCGACCACGACCAGCCGCGGATCCCCCGGGGCCGGCGTGCTCGGGGACGGGGCGCTTCGGGGCACGGCGCTCGCGGACGTGTCGCTCGGGTCCCGGGTCATCCGTTACTCCGCCACCGCGGTATAGCGGTGCTCGACGCCGTCGGACTCACGGTCCGGCTCCGTGCTCCCGGAGAGGTCGATCTCGACACCCGCCGCGCCCAGCGTGTCGAGGAGACGCTTCCGCATCGCCTCGCCGAGGTAGTTGTGGTGCAGATCGAGCCTCTTGAGATGGCTGAGCGGCTGGCCGCCGAGAAGAGCCTCCGCGCCCTCCTCGCCGAGCGTGCCCATCGAGAGATCGAGCGTCTCCAGCCCGGCCACGACCGGGGCGCCCGCCAGCGCCACGGCGATCTCGTCCTGTATCTCGCTGTTGCGCAGCGCCAGCGAGCGGAGCCGGGGCAGCCGCGAACCGGCCAGGATCGGTGCCAGGTCGGACACTTGAGCGTTCGCGCCGTACCACGACGTGCCGAGCCAGAGATCCAGATGCTCCAGCTCGGGGAAGTCGCTCGCCGCGACGGACCGCACGACTTCGGCGTCCAGCCCGCCCGTCTCGATCGTGAGCGAGCGCAGCCGTGCGTGCCGGACGGCGGGGAAACGCAGCTCCTGCCCGCCGCGGACGCCGAATTCGCGCAGCTCGGGGAAGGCGTCGAGCAGCGGGGTCACCAGCCCCTGGTTGATCCAGGAGATCTCGCACTCCATGAACGTGATGTCACCGAGGAACAGCGCGCGCAGCGCGGGCAGCCGGTCGCGGGCGGCGACGAGCGCCGAGATCACCTCGTCGGGGCCGGACTCGTAGGCGTCGCTCCAGGATCCGACGATCAGCGCCCGGACCTCGGTGGTGTCCACGGACTCGGCGAAGCGCGCGAACGCCGCCTCCCACTCCTCCTCGGACTCGTACGAGTCGACCGAGATACGCCAGGCCACGGCGGCCGGGTCGGGAAGCTCCGCCTTCGTGTCCGCTGGGGGGAAGTCGAACGCGGGCAGGCCGTAGAACTCCCGCAGATGGTTCGAGATGGCCATGACGAACGCTCCAGACACCTGTGACATGTGATCGGCTGATGTGGAGCAGTTCTACCAGCGGCCACTGACAACGCCCCGTGCCGGGGCCGATTGTCAGACCCTCCCCCTAGCGTCGTTCTCAGGTCGGCGCACTCGGCGCCGCCGATCAAGGGGAGAGCCATGTTCCGGCAAGGAGACGTCCTTATCGTGCCCGTCGCGGAAGAGGCGGTGCCGTCGCGTCTTGTGGACGCCGAGCGCGCCCTCGGTGAGCCGAGGGACGCGCGGGGACGGCTGGTCCTGGCCCTCGGCGAGGTCACCGGCCACGCCCACGCGGTGACCGGACCGGGTCGGCTCGTCCGTGAGCCGGGCGACGAGCTCGGACCGATGTTCCTCCATCTTCCGGAAGGCGGACGGGTGGTGCACGAGGAGCACGCGGCGATACCGCTGCCCAAGGGGTGGTTCCGGGTGGTGCGCCAGCGCGAGTACCTGCCGGGCGCGGTGCGCATGGTCGCGGACTGAGGGCGTGGCGCCCGTTCAGCACGGCCGTGCGGCGGACCTCGCGGCAACAGCGGTACGGAGACGGTGGACAGGCATGACAGGGGGACGGGCATGACAGGGGAAGGGAATGACACGGGATGGGGCTTCGGGCATGAGTGACGTGGATACGTGGCGGGCGGTAGCCGCGGCGACGGGGGAGACGGACCGGGCCGCCGCCGAGCGCGGGGTGCGGCTCGCCTACCGGGGAGCGGGCCTCGCGGAGCCGGAGCGGATCATCTGGGCCGGCTCGCCGCTGGCCGGCGCACAGTCCGCGCGGTCACTCGCCGACGCGGGACGGTCCGTGCGCGACGAGGTGCGTACGCACCCGTGGGCCGAGGAACGGCGCAGGGTGCACGACGCGTTGGGGCCGGCGGGCTGGGCCGAGCACTGGAACACCACCGGCGCCCGGCTCTGGGACACCACCCGGGCGCTCGCCGAGCGGATACGCCTCGGAATCGTGGAAGTTCTCGCCGACCGGCCCGCCGAGGCGGCCGAGATCCGCGCGGTGCTGCTCGACGCGGTCCTCGGCCAGCACGACGCGGCGTGGCTCGCCGCGTTCGACGGCCGAAGCGAACGCCTCGAAGGACTCGCCGAGGTGGCGCGGCACGCCGGCTGGTGGTGGCCGTACGAACGCGCCGTGGTGATCTGCGAGCGTCCCGTCGCGCTGTACCGCGACGAGGCGGGCCGGCTGGACCGCGGGGACGGCCCCGCGCTCGCCTATCCGGACGGCTTCGCCCTGTACGCGTGGCGCGGGATGCCCGTCCCCGCCGAATTCCTCACCGGACTGCCGTCCCTGACGCCCGAGCGCATCCGTACCGAGGCCAACGCGGAGCTGCGCCGCGTGATGCTGGAGTACTACGGCTACGACCGCTATCTGGACGAGTCGGGAGCGCGGCCCGTCCACCGCGACGAGACCGGTGTGCTGTGGCGGATCGCGCTGGACGGCGACGAGGATGTCGCGATGGTCGAGGTCGTCAACTCCACACCCGAGCCGGACGGTACGTACCGCACCTACTGGCTGCGCGTGCCGCCCACGGTGTCCACGGCGAAGGCGGGGGTCGCGTGGACCTTCGGGGTGGAGGAGGAGGTGTACGCGCCGGTGCGGCAGACCTGAACCGCTAGGTGCGGACAGGACCAACCGGCTACGCCGCTACCGGGGCACCGGGGCACCGGGGCGCCGGGGCGCCGAAGGCGCCGGGATCCGGGGCGGTCAGACAGTGGCCGCGAGCAGTTCGTCCGGTCCGATCAGCGCCTCGTTGCCCTCGCCCGTACAGGCGTGGGCACCCGCCACGGCGCCGAGCCGGGCGCACTCCTCCAGGTCGCGTCCGGCCAGCCGCCCGTACAGGAAGCCGCAGACGTACGCGTCACCCGCGCCGTTGGAGTCCACCACCGGCGCGGGCGGGACGGTCGCCCTGACCGGGCGCGGCGTACGGCTCCCCTCACGGCTCATCACGTACGAGCCGCCCGCGCCCGCCGTCGCGACGACCGCCTCGGCCCGGCCCTCGCGCAGGATCTCCCGCATCACCGAGGCGATCCGCTCGCTCGCCCCGGCGGCGCTGAGGAACACCAGGTCGGAGCGGAGGGCGAAGTCCTTGTGATAGTCGGCGAGACCGTCCCAGTCGTGCAGATCGGTCGAGACAGGGACGCCCAGCGCCTCGATGTCGTCATAGAGGAACCGGGCGAAGTTGGTGATCGACAGATGGACATGGCGGGTGCGTTCGAGATGGGGCAGATAGAAATCGCGCGGCATCCGCAGATCGTCCGGGTCCCTGGCGTCGTGGAAGGACATCCGGCGGCCCGTCTTCTCCACGAGATTGACCGCGCGCCGGGTGCCCGCGGGGGAGATCAGGGCCTCGAAGTCCACACCACCCCGCGCGAGCCGATCCCGAACCTGTTCGCCGGTCCAGTCGTCTCCCAGATAGTCGAGGAACTTGACGTTCAGACCGAGGTTCCGGCAGCCGAGCGCCACATTGCCACCGGTATGCCCCGGCCATTCGAGGATCGGCCCCACCGATACCGAGTCGGCGAGAGGCACCGGCAGCGAGTCGACCCGGACGACGGTATCCACCCCGCTGCCCCCGACGACCAGCACATCATGATGGAGCTGGTCGGTCCGCTGCTGCGCCACGATCTCCCTTTCCGCTGTCTGAGTCTGTCTGTCTACATTCCGGTGCCGGATCTTCCGAAGGCCGCGCCGTCCAGCTCCAGTTCACGTGCCAGGGCCTCGTCGGCCCACCCCAGCATGGTGGCGTGCGGCAGTGAACCCTCGTACGACGCGTACCAGCGGACCGCGCCGTGCGGCCGGGCCAGCGCGCTGTCGCGCCGGCCGAGCAGCGCGCGCAGCTGGTCGAGATCGTCCTGTGCGGCATGGGCGAAGGCGGCGGCGACCAGCTTCTCCTTCGTGGAGAAGTGGTAGAGCACCAGCGCGTTGCTGACGCCGAGCACGGCGGCGACATCCGAGATCCGCACGGCGGCCACGCCCCGCGCCTCGATCTGCCCGACGGCGGCGCGCAGCAGATCCTCGCGCCGTTCCGCCACACTCAGCCGCACTCTCGCCACGACGCCACCCTACCGAGACCGCCCCGGGCGCCTCACCGGTACCGGCCGTACCGCTGTGCGACGACGACTCGGGGGCGTAGTCGGGAATCCCGGGGGAAGTGACGACGTTGGACGGGCGTACGCAGGCCCGGGTGGGGCCCGATCGATTCCGGTCGACTCGACCCGCACCGATGTACGCACCCGGACATAATGGGACGACACCGAACCTCCAGGAGGTGCTGTGACAGGCGCTGGTTCCCCCCTATCGTTGCGCTCCCGGCTGCGCTCGCTGCGACCCGCGGCCTTCGGGGCCGATTCGGCGGGCGAGCGGCTGGAGCGGATCCACCGCTCGCCGAACTTCGTCGACGGGGTGTTCCAGAACCCGGTGGGTGCCAGGACCAGACCGTCCGGCGCCTCGGGACTGGAGTTCGCGAAGATCTACTTCCAGAAGGAAGCGCGCGCCCGGCGGGCGCCGATCGGCACCATTCCCGTGCACTCCACCACCCTCGCGGACCTCGCCGCGCCCCCGGTCTCCGGCCTCCGCCTCACCTGGATGGGGCATTCGAGTGTTCTCGCCGAGGTCGACGGCCGACGTGTGCTCTTCGACCCCGTCTGGGGTGAGCGGTGTTCGCCCTTCGCCTTCGCGGGGCCGAAACGGCTGCACCCCGTGCCCGTGCCGCTCGCCTCCCTCGGCTCCGTCGATGTCGTCGTGATCTCCCACGACCACTACGACCACCTGGATCTGCCCACGATCCGGGCCCTCGCCTCCACGGACACGGTCTTCGCCGTACCGCTCGGTGTCGGCGCCCATCTGGAGCGGTGGGGCGTACCCGCGTCCCGGCTGCGTGAGCTGGACTGGAACGAGTCCACCGAGGTCGCCGGTCTCCGGCTGACCGCCACCCCGGCGCGGCACTTCTGCGGTCGCGGTCTGCGCAACCAGCAGCACACCCTCTGGGCCTCCTGGGTCGTGGCCGGTCCCGAGCACCGCGTCTACCACAGCGGGGACACCGGCTACTTCCCCGGATTCCGGGACATCGGCGCCGAGCACGGCCCGTTCGACGCCACCATGATCCAGATCGGTGCGTACAGCGAGTACTGGCCCGATATTCATATGACCCCGGCCGAGGGTATGCGCGCCCATCTCGATCTCCAGGGCGGCCGGCCGTCCGGCGTGATGCTGCCGATCCACTGGGGTACGTTCAACCTCGCCCCGCACCCGTGGGCCGAGCCAGGCGAGGGCACGGTCACCGCCGCCACCGAAGCGGGCGCCGGGATCGCGCTGCCGCGCCCCGGCCAGCCCTTCGAGCCCACCGGGGACGAGGTTCCCGACGCTCCGTGGTGGCGCTCGGTGGCCGCCGTACCGGCCGAGGGCTGGCCCGCCGTAACCGAGCGCTCCGCCGCGGGGGCACCGGCGGCGAAGGTAACGGCGGCGGGCGACGCGGCCGGCAGGGGCGACGGCGGGAAGGCGGAGGAGACGGCCGAGAGGGCGTCCTCCGCGTAGCACGCGAGGGTGGGGCGTGGGGGGCGCGGGGACGTGGTCCTCGCGCCCCCACGGCCCGATCCTTGCCCCTCGCCCGGTCAGACGCGCGAGGGGCGTCGGAGAGGGAAGTCGGAGAGGAGCGGAGGAGGAGGGCGCCGTCCGCTCAGACCTGGACGACGCGTACCCCGCGCTCCTCGAACCGGCGCGCCCACTCCGGCGCGCCGGAGTCCGTGATGAGCGTCCCGATGTCGCCCACCGGACAGATCCGCGCGAACGCTCGGGCCCCCAGCTTGGAGCTGTCCGCCACCACGACCAGCGTCCGCGCCCGCTCGGCGAGCAGCGCGTTGACGCTCGCCTCGTGCTCGCTGTGCGCACTGGCGCCCGACTCCGTGTCGACGGCGTCCGCACCGATGAACGCGATGTCGAGGCTGACCTCGCCGATGATGTGCCGGGCCAGCGGCCCGACGAGCTCGTACGACTGGGGCATCGCGACCCCGCCCGTCGTCACCACCTTGATGTGCGGGCGCACGGCCAGTTCATGGGCGATGTTCAGAGCGTTGGTGACGATCGTGAGCGCGGGCTCCTCGGCCATCCGCTCCTCGGTCGTTCCCCGCAGGTCACCGTGGGTGGCGAGCGCTCTGGCCACCTCCGAGGCGGTCGTGCCGCCGTTCAGTCCGATCACCATGCCGCGTTCGGTCATCGCCGCCGCGGCGCGCGCGATGCGCTCCTTCGCCGCGGCGTGCCGTACCGCTTTGTACCGCAGCGGCAGTTCGTACGCGACGGAGTGCGCCACCGCCCCGCCCCGGGTACGTGTCACCAGCTGCTGCTCGGCGAGGTGATCGAGGTCGCGGCGGATGGTCGCCACGGACACCCCCAGCTCCGCGGCGACGGCCTCGACCTCCAGCTGATGCCGCTCGGTCAGCAGCTCAAGCAAGGTCGTATGACGCTCATGGCGATTCACCGTAACCCCCTCGATCCCGTGGACTCTTGATCCTATGTGCACATGCACTCCGGCTGGATTGCTTGTTAGTGATTGAAAACGTCGTCTAGCATGCAGAAACAATCATAGGGTCAAGGGGTGCCCTACGGCTGGGAGCCGTGCGGCGCAGGGGAGTGGAGACACACATGACGCATGTGGAGACGGAACTGGCCAGTCAGCCCGAGTGCTGGCGCCGGGCGGCGGCCCTGGCCGAGTCGGTGCGCGACAAGCTGCCCGAGCCCGGTGAGCGCACGGCCGTCGTCGGCTGCGGCACCTCGCTGTTCATGGCCCGCGCCTACGCCGGGCTGCGGGAGGGGGCGGGGCTGGGCGAGACGGACGCCTTCGCCGCCTCCGAGTTCCCCGCCGGCCGCCGCTACGACCGGATCGTGGCGCTGACCCGGTCGGGGACGACCACCGAGGTGCTGTCCCTGCTCGCGGACGTCCGCGGTACCGCCCGTACGACCGCGATCACCGCGGACCCCGAGACGCCGGTGCGTACAGCCGCCGATGATCTGGTCGTACTGGACTTCGCCGACGAGCGGTCCGTCGTACAGACCCGCTTCGCCACCACCGCGCTCACGCTGCTCCGAGCGCATCTCGGTCTGCATCCGGACACCGCGGTCACGGACGCGGAGACGGCCCTCGCGGAGCCACTGCCCGCTGGGGTGAGCGAGTGCACGCAGTTCACCTTCCTCGGCCGGGGCTGGACGGTGGGGCTCGCGGAGGAGGGCGCGCTCAAGATGCGGGAGGCGGCCCTGGCCTGGACCGAGGCGTATCCGGCGATGGAGTACCGCCACGGTCCCATCAGCATCACGACCCAGGGGACGGCCACGTGGGCGCTCGGGCCGGCCCCCGAGGGGCTGGGGGAGCAGGTGCGGGCCACCGGCGGGCTGTGGGTGCCGGGGACGCTGGACCCGCTGGCCGAGCTGGTACGGATCCAGCGGCTCGCCCTCGCGCTGGCGGACCGGCGCGGTCTCGACCCGGACAATCCGCGCCATCTCAGCCGCTCCGTGATTCTCTCGCCGTCCTCCTGAACGCCCGCACTCCTCCCTTACCTTTCCTTTCTTTTCCTCACTCTGTTCTCTGTACGTCTCTGTTCTCTGTACGTCTCTCCAGTCCTCGGAGGGGAGTTCGGCCCGGTGCCCCGCATCGGGCCGAACGTGTATTTCGCGCTGATGTGCGATGCCTCATACCAGAGCGGGATGCTCTATGGGGAACTTCGTCAACTGCCCACCGCGAAGGAACGCTTGGCGACTACCGTGTGTGCTCGGTGATCAACGGAGGGCGTACGCGGTATGCGCAGGTCCTGCCGCTGCCGCCGGAACCGGAACACCCGCACGACGCCGCTTCCTGGGGCCCCACGTACCGAGGACACTGATGTCTCAACTTCGCGCACCTGTCGCGCGGCCGGAGCGCCGCGAAGGCGGGCGGCACGGCAGGCCGGGCTCCCGCTCGTTCTCGTCCCCGGCCAGGGCGGATACGCCGACGCCGCCCGACGCCCGCATACGGCCTCAACTCCTGCGCACCGCAGTCCTTCCCGCGATAGTCGCCGCTCTCTGCGGCGCCGCCGTCGTCGTGCTCATCCTGCGCTCCACCGCGACGGAACCGACAGCCGCGCTCTGGACGGCCCTGTTCGGTATGGCGCTGCTCGCCTTCGCCGCCATCGCGGCGGCCGCCCTCGGCGCGGAACGTACCGCGAAGTCCGTCCTGGACCGCTGCAACGCGATGCGCCGCTCCAGCGCGCGCGGGCAGACCGAACTGCGGGCGGTCGTCGAGCAGCTTCGACGCGGCGAGCGGGTGCCCGCACGCCCCGCCCCGGGCCCGCCCGCCACTCCCGGCGGTGACGAATTCGACCTGCTGGCACAGGAATTGGATCGCTCCCGGGATGCCGCCGTCGCCGCTGTGGTGCAGGCGTCCCGGCTGTCCAGCAGCGTCGGAGACGAACAGAAGGTGGAGGTCTTCGTCAATCTGGCCCGTCGGCTCCAGTCCCTCGTCCACCGGGAGATCCAGCTGCTCGACGAACTGGAGAACGAGGTCGAGGACCCTGAGCTGCTGAAAGGCCTCTTCCACGTCGACCATCTGGCGACCCGTATCCGCAGGCACGCCGAGAACCTCGCCGTCCTCGGCGGGGCGATCTCCCGGCGCCAGTGGAGCAGGCCGGTCACCATGACGGAGGTCCTGCGCTCGGCCATCGCCGAGGTCGAGCAGTACCCGCGGATCAAGCTCGTACCGCCGATCGACGGCACTCTGCGCGGCCATGCCGTGGCCGATGTCATCCATCTGCTGGCGGAACTGGTCGAGAACGCCACGCTCTTCTCCTCCCCGCACACCCAAGTACTGCTCCGCGCGCAGCATGTGACGGCGGGTCTGGCGATCGAGGTGGAGGACCGCGGCCTCGGAATGCCGTTCAACGAGCAGAAGAAGATGAACGGTCTGCTCACCGACCCCGACCAGGTCAATGTCGCGCATCTGCTCCAGGACGGGCGGATCGGGCTCTTCGTGGTGTCGGCCCTGGCGCGCAGGCACGGCATCGCCGTACGTCTGCAGTCCAATATCTACGGGGGGATCCAGGCCGTACTGGTCCTGCCGCAGGCGCTGCTCGGCTCCGACCGGGCGGACGAGCGGACCGACGAGCGGACCGACGAGCACCAGACGTACGGGACTCAGCAGCAGGCTCACCCCCAACCCCACCCCCAACCCCAGTCCCACCCGCAACCGGGGCAGCCGCAGCCGCAGATGTACGAGGAGGCGCGGCTCCCGTCCCAGCAGCCCCCGCCCCCGCCTCCGTCCGGGCCGACGCCACCCCAGGGCGCCCCAGCCCCACTGCCCGTACGTGACACGGGCGTCGACCGTCCCACCCCCGCCGCCGCGCGCCCCGGCGCCGTCCATCCCGACCGGCGACGCTCGCCCGCCGCACCGGACCCGGCCCGACCGCTGGTCGAGCCTCTTGGCGACGGCACGATCCACGCCACCGCGAGCCGGCCCCAACTGCCCAGGCGCCGCGGCCAGGAACATATGGTCCCGCAATTGCGCGAGGCCCCGCCCGCGCCGCCGCCCGTCGAGGAGGCCGTGCTCCACGACCCCGGACTGATGGCCGCCTTCCAGCGGGGCATCGTCCTCGCCGAGTCCCAGCCCGCCCGCCAGTCCGTCCCCTCGCCCGACCCGCTGTCCGACCCTCTGCCCGAGCCCCTCGCGGAACCGCCGGAACCGCAGCGCCACGGCACCACCCCCAAGGAGTAGATGCACCATGGCGAGCGAAGTGCCGACCGGCCATGTCTCCGACCTCGACTGGCTGTTGAGCGGTCTGGTCCAGCGAGTCCCGTACACCCGCAGCGCGGTGCTGCTCTCCTCCGACGGTCTGGTGAGGTCCGTGCACGGCCTGGACCCCGACAGCGCCGACCACATGGCGGCGCTCGCCTCCGGCCTCTACTCCCTGGGCCGCAGCGCCGGGGTGCGCTTCGGTGACGGCGGGGAGGTCCGCCAGGTCGTCGTGGAACTCGACTCGACCCTGCTCTTCGTCTCCACCGCGGGCTCGGGCACCTGTCTCGCCGTGCTGGCGGGCCGTGAGGCGGACGCTGCCGTCCTCGGCTACGAGATGGCGATGCTGGTCAAGAGCGTACGGCCGTATCTGGCCACCCCGCTCAGGCATGAGGCCGGTTTCTCCCCGAGCGCCGCGGGGCGCTGACGGTGCCGCTTCCGACGGACGGGCCGTGGCTCGACGACGCGGCCGGCCGGCTCATCCGCCCGTACGCCGTGAGCGGGGGCAGGACCCGGCCGACGACGGCCCTGGACCTGCTGACGCTGGTCATGTCCACAGGATCGGGTCCGCAGGCGCATCTCGGGCCGGAGCACGCCCATGCCATGGACCTCTGCCAGGGACCGACCTCGGTCGCGGAGGTCGCGGCGCATCTGCGGCTTCCCGTGACGGTCACCAAGGTGCTGCTCTCCGATCTCGTGGACTGTGGGGCGATCACCGCGAGACCGCCCCACAGCTTCGACCACCCCACTGATCGATTCCTGCTGGAGGCAGTCCTCGATGGTCTACGACGACAGCTCTGACGTCCCTGCCGCTCCTGACGCCCCCGCCGCTCCTGCCGTCCATGCCGTCCATGCCGATCCTGCCGTACCCGTCGTACCCGTCGTACCCGTCGTTCCCGCGCCCTTTCCCGCCGCCCTGAAGGTCCTGGTCGCGGGCGGTTTCGGGGTCGGCAAGACGACGTTCGTGGGAGCCGTCAGCGAGATCGCGCCGCTGAGTACGGAGGAGCTGCTGACCCAGGTCAGTGCCGCGACCGACGATCTGACGGGCGTCGAGGCCAAGACATCGACAACGGTCGCCATGGACTTCGGCAGACTGACACTCGACGAGCGCCATGTGCTGTATCTGTTCGGGACGCCGGGCCAGGAGCGCTTCTGGTTCATGTGGGACGAGTTGTCCCGCGGCGCACTCGGCGCGATCGTGCTGGCCGACACCCGACGGCTGGACTACTCCTTCTCCGCGGTGGACTTCTTCGAGCAGCGCGGGATCGGATTCGTCGTCGCCGTCAATGAGTTCGACGGCTCGTACCGCTATGAGCCGGAGGAGGTGCGGGCCGCGATCGATCTCAGGCCGGAGGTGCCGATCGTGCTCTGCGACGCGCGCATCGCCAGTTCCGGTATCCAGACGCTGGTCACGCTCGTACAGCATCTGATCACCGCTGCCCCGGCCCCGCCGACGGCCATCTCAGAGTGACGGAGCTACGCGCATGATGTACGACCCGATCGGCCGTCTGCTGCTCACCCCCGTCGACCGGGAGGCGCCCGACCGTGTGATCCGGCTGCGCGGGCTCGGGCTGGGGGAGCACGCCGAACCCGCCTTCGACGCCGTCGCCCAGCAGCTGGCCCAGCTGACGGGCGCTCCGTACGCGATGGTCAACTTCATCGACGAGGAGCGGCAGTTCTTCGCCGGTCTGTACGCTCCGCCGGGCGTGGGAAGAGAGCGGTTCATGGCCCGCGACCACGGCTACTGCCCCTATGTGGTGGTACGGCACAAGGCGCTGGTCCTGGAGGACGTACGGGACTTCCCCCGGTTCGCCGGGAACGCGCTGGTCGACGAGACCGGCATCCGCTCCTATCTCGGGGCGCCGCTCATCGACCGTACGGGAATGGCGCTCGGCACCGTCTGCGTGGCCGACACCGAGCCGAGGCGTTGGGGGCGGACCGGTCTGGACACCATCAAGTCCTTCGCCGCGGAGCTCATGGCGCAGATCCACCGCAGGGAGGACGGCCTGATCTGACTTCCGTCCTCCGTCCTGTCATCCTGACGGTCTGTCAACACGAGTCCCATAAGGGGGTGGTGGCGGAGAACGGCGGTCCAGTGCTGGCGCGCAGTACGACCTCGCCGCCGACCCGCAGTACCCGCGAGCGCGCTCCGCGCGGCTCACGCAGCGCGAGCGAGATCACGCTCTCCCCCATGGTGGTGAGCGGCAGGGCGACGGTCGTGAGCGGGGGAGTCAGCTCCCGTACGAGCGGGATGTCGTCGAAGCCGGCGAGTGACAGGTCCTCCGGGACCCGTACGCCCGCCTCCCGGAAAGCGGCGAGCGCGCCCACCGCCATCACGTCCGTCACCGCGAAGACGCAGGTGGGGCGGGGGCGAGCGGGCCCGTCGAGCAATTCCCTGGCCGCCGTGTAGCCGCCGTCGCGGGTGAACGCGCCGTGTACGACGGCACCGGGCCGGAGGGTGACCCCGGCCTCGCCGAGCCCTTCCCGGAAGCCGGCCAGCCGGTCGGAGACCGTGGTGAGTTCGCGCGGCCCGCTGAGCACCCCGAACTCCCGGTGTCCCAGGGCCAGCAGAGCACGGGCGAGCGCCGCGGCCCCGGCGCGATTCTCCGGAAGTACGGCGTCGGCGCGCAGACTCCGATGCCGGCTCACCACGGCGACCCGCCCGCCCGCGCGGACGTATGGGGCGACCTCGGCGGCCAACTTCCGTTCCCAGGACGGGTCCTGGAAGCCCGAACCGATCAGCAGAATGGCGCGGGCGCGCTGGGCGCGGAGCATCGAGACATAGGCGATCTCCCTGGCCGGCTCCCGGAACGTACTGGCGAGCATGACCAGGACGTCCTGCTCGGCCGCCGCCCGCATCACCCCGCCCGCGATCGCGGCGAAGTACGGGTCGCCCACATCGTGGCAGATGAGCCCCACCGTATTGCTGGAGGCGCTGGCGAGCGCCTGGGCATGGGCGTTGGGGATGTAGCCGAGCAGATCGGCCGCCGCGCGCACCCGCTGGCGCAGCTCCTCGCGGACTCTCGTCGTGCCGTTCAGCGCTCTGGAGGCCGTCGCCAGGGAGACACCCGCGCGGCGGGCGACGGCGTCCAGCGTCACATGGGCCTGTGCTTCCCGTTCACTCAACTCGACCCCCGGGTCGCGGTGGCGGCGGGGCCCGGGGCGGACCCCGAAACTTCGGGACGACCTATTGACCGTACGGACGGGCAGTCATTAGCGTGGCGATCACCTTATCAGAAAGCGCTTTCTGAAAGCGCTTGTAGGCGAACAGCGCACTTATAACTGCCCGGTTTTCCCGAGGAGTTCACAGTGAGCCAGAGCGTCGCACCGGCATCAGCGCCGCCGCCGGAACCCGCACCCTCGCCCGTACCGGACAGGGAAGTGTCCGGGGTCGCCGAACGGAAAGGTCCGGGGGTGGCGGAGCGGCTGGCCCGTGCCGTCGAGGCCGGCTGGCGGCCCGTTGCCCTGCTGGCGGGCTGTTTCGCCGTCTGGTGGATCATCGCGGCGGCCGAACTGGTGGAGCCGTATCTCGTCCCCTCGCCCGGCGCGACCCTCGATGTGCTCACGGGCAAGGCCGACTACCTCTGGCAGCACACCTGGGTGACGACGTATGAGACGTTGCTCGGCTTTGTGATCGCGGTGGTGGTCGGGGTGCTCGCGGCCGTCGTCATGGTCTACTCCTCGACCGTCGAGAAGACGCTCTACCCCATTCTGCTCTTCGCCCAGGTCGTGCCCAAGATCGCCATCGCGCCGCTGTTCGTGGTCTGGCTCGGTTTCGGCATCACACCGAAGATCCTGATCGCCGTCCTCATCGCCTTCTTCCCTGTGGTGATCTCCATGGTCACCGGCTTGAAGGCGGTCGATCCGGAGATGCTCCAGCTCTCCGCCACCATGGGTGCGAAGCCCTGGCAGACCTTCGCCAAGATCCGCTTCCCGGCCTCGCTGCCGCATCTCTTCTCCGGTCTGAAGGTCGCCGTGACCCTCGCGGTGACCGGCGCGGTCGTCGGTGAGTTCGTCGGCGCCAACGAGGGGCTCGGCTATGTGATCCTCCAGGCGAACGGCAACCTCGACACCCCGATGCTCTTCGCGGGACTGCTCGTCATGTCACTGATCGGCGTCGTCCTCTTCGTCCTGGTCGAGATCGCCGAGAAGCTGCTGCTGCCCTGGCACGCCAGCCGCCGGGACACCAACGTCACCACCTCGTACTGACCGTCTCGACCGCTCGACCGTCTCGACCGCTCGATCAACTCGACCGTCTCGACCGCTCGACCGATTCGATCAACGTGACCGATTCGATCCCGTTCAGGGAAGGGCCAGCCATGCACGCGCGCAGACTCCTGATCGGCCTCGTACCGCTGCTCCTGGTCGCCACGGCCTGTGGCGAGGGCGGCTCGGGGACCACCACCAGCGACTCCGGCAAGAAGCTCGACAAGGTGACGCTGACCCTCAACTGGTATCCGTACGGCGAACACGCACCGTTCTACTACGGCAAGCAGCAGAAGATCTTCGAGAAGCACGGCATCGATCTGACGATCCGGGCGGGCCAGGGCTCGCAGAAGACCGTGCAGGCGACCGCCGCGGGCCAGACCGACTTCGGCTGGGCCGACACACCTGCCGTACTCAGCGGAGTGGACCAGGGCGTGCAGGTGAAGAGCCTCGGCGTCTTCCTCCAGACCACGCCCTCCTCGGTGCAGTTCTTCGCGAGCGAGAACGTCTCCACCCCCGCCGATCTCAAGGGAAAGACCATCGCGGGCACGGCCGGTGACGCGCTCACCAAGACATTCCCGATCTTCCTCAAGAAGAACGATCTCAAGGAGTCGGACGTCCGGATCCAGAACACCGACCCGGCGGGCAAGATCGCCGCGGTGATCTCCGGCAAGACGGACGCGCTGCTCGGTTACGCCAGTGACCAGGGCCCGACCATGCAGGACAAGGCCAAGAAGGACGTGTCGTATCTGCGCTTCTCGGAGCACGGACTCAACTTCTACTCCAACGGCCTGATCGCGGGTCAGAAGGTCCTCTCCGGCAGGAGTGAGCTGGCCGGACGCATGGTGCGGGCCGTCAGTGAGGCATGGGCGGCGGCGGAGAAGGCGCCGGACGCGGCCGTGGCGGACATGGACGGCGCCTCGGAGCAACTGCCGCCCACAAACGTCCTGTTGGAGCAGTTCAAGACGACCGTCACACTGCTGCACACCGACGCGACGCGTGGCAAGGCCCCGGGCGTCAACACCGAGGGCGACTGGCAGCAGACCATCGATGTCTTCTCCGAAGCCGGTCTGGTGAAGAGCCCGAAGGCCGTCGCGGAGTACTGGGACAGCGGCACGGCGCTGAAGGGATGACGATGGCCAGGGATACGACGCTCCGGAAGCCGGCCGACACGAAGGGCGGCGCCCCGGTGGAAGGCGAGACCGGGGCGGGAGGGCGGACGGCGGCGGTCGGTCTTGAGGACGTCGCCGTCCGGTTCCGTACGAAGAAGCGCGATGTCACGGCCCTCCAGGAGGTCTCGCTCGATATCGCGATGGGGGAGTTCGTCGCCATCGTCGGCCCCTCGGGGTGCGGCAAGTCGACGCTCCTCAAGCTGGTCGCGGGCCTCCTCACGGCGTCCTCGGGCGCCGTACGGCTCCAGGGTGAACGGGTCGACGGACCGCGGCACGACATCGGATACGTCTTCCAGCGGGCGGCGCTGCTTGAGTGGCGTACCGCCCGGCGCAACATCCTTCTCCAGGCGGAGATGCGCCGGATGCCCGCCGAACCGGCGCGCCGGCGCGTGGCCGAGCTGATCGAGATGACAGGTCTCAGCGGATTCGAGGACGCCTATCCGCATGAGCTGTCGGGCGGGATGCAGCAACGGGTCGCCCTGTGCCGGGCGTTGCTGCACGAGCCGCCCGTGCTGCTGATGGACGAGCCGTTCGGCGCGCTCGACGCCCTCACCCGCGAACAGATGAACATGGAGCTGAACCGCATCTGGCGGGAGACCGGCACCACCGTGCTGCTGGTCACCCACTCGATCTCGGAGGCGGTCTATCTCGCCGACCGGGTGGTGGTGATGAGTCCGCGCCCGGGCACGATCACCGAGATCATCGACGTGGGTCTGGAGGCCGAGCGCGACTATACGGAGACGCTCGGACGGCCGGAGTTCCAGGAGGCGACCGGGCATATCCGGGGACTGCTGGGAGCGGCCTCGGCGCAGGACTGAAACCGAGATGAGTGATGTCTCAGATGTGGGATACCGTTCCACATGTGAGAGAGAATGACACCGGCCCCGGACGCACCCCCGGACGCGACTCCGGACCCGATGCCCTCGACGTACTGCTCGCCGCTCGCCTCGCCGAACTGCGGGGCGAGCGCGGCTGGTCCCTGGAGGAGCTGGCAGCACGCAGCGGGGTAAGCCGCTCGACGCTGTCACGCGCCGAGCGGGGCGAGATCAGCCCCACGGCCTCGCTGCTCGGCCGGCTGTGCGCGTCGTACGGACGCACCATGTCGCAGCTCCTCAGCGAGGTGGAGGCGGAACCGGCCCAACTGGTCAGAGCGGCCGACCAGACCGAATGGAAGGACACCGCCTCCGGCTTCGTACGCCGCTCGGTCTCCCCGCCCCAGCCCGGCCTGCGCGCGGAAGTGGTCGAGGGCACCCTGCTCGCGGGCGCGGACATCTCGTACGAGCGGCCTCCGGTGCCGGGCATGGAGCAGCACATCTGGGTGCTCGAAGGCTCGGTCGAATTCACGATGGGGCGCGAGCGGCACACCCTGAACGCGGGTGACTGCCTGCGGACGCGCCTGTGGGGGCCCACGCGGTTCCACTGCCCGGGGCCCGCGCCCGTACGGTACGCGGTCGTGGTGGTCCACTCATGAGCCCCGAGGTGGTGCCGCTGTCCGCCGACGAACTCCTCGACGCCGTGGACGATCTCGTGGAGCTGCTGATCGACACCGTTCTCGGGGGCGCCTCGATCGGGTTTCTCACCCCCCTCGACCCGGCGACCGCGGCGGCCTGGTGGCGGGCGCGGATCCCGGCCGTCCGGGCGGGACAGCTCTCCGTACGGGTCTCCAGGGACGCCGGGCGCATCACGGGCACGGTCGGCGTGGCGTTCGCGGACAAGCCCAACGCCCGCCATCGCGCCGAGATCGTGAAACTGATGGTCCATCGCGACGCCCGCGGCAAGGGCCTCGGCCGGGCGCTGCTCAGTGCCGGGGAGCGGGCGGCGGCCGAGTCCGGAGTGACACTGCTGCTGCTCGACACCGAGACGGGCAGCCCCGCCGAGACGCTGTACCGCTCCTCGGGCTGGACCGCGGTCGGGACGGTCCCCGGGCACGCGGCGGACCCGGCGGGCACGCTCCGCCCGACCACCTTCTTCTACAAGGAGCTGCCCGCCCCTTCCTCCACCCCCACCTATCCACGCGGCCTCTAAGGGGGCAAGTGGCTCCCGGCCGCCGGTGACGGAGGCCGGGAGCCACTACGGACGACGAACGCCGGTGCTGAGTAGGTTCAGTACGTTCAGTACCGCAGCGCCGACAGATAGCGGTAGCTGTTCAGCGCGCTCGCGAACGGATCGGCCGGCGCGTCGTGCTCCACCAGCCATTGCCGTACGCCCCCGCTGCGCGCCGTGTCGAACATCGCCGCGAAGTCCAGGACACCCGAACCGACGTCCTCGAAGCCGCCGTTCGGCGCCATGTCCTTCACATGCAGCGCGGGGAACCGGCGGCGATCTGTCACGAACAGCCGGCGCGGGTCGTCCCCGCCCTTCGCCGCCCAGTACACGTCCAGCTCGAAGCCGACCAGCTCCGGGTCGGTCTCCTTGAGCAGGATGCCGTACAGGCTCTCGCCGTCGACCACGTCGTGATCGCCGTCGTGATTGTGGAAGAGCACCTTGAGCCCGGACTCCCTGGCGATGCGCCCGGCGGCGTTGAACTGCCGTGCCGCTTCCCGGTATCCGGCCGGTGAGTGCAGCTCCGCCGGCAGGCTCGGCACGACCACCCAGGAGCCGCCCAGCGTACGGACGTCCTCGATCGCCTGCGGCAGACCGCTGCCGGTGACCGTGGTGTAGGCGACATGTTCCAGGACCGCCTTGAGCCGGGTGGCGTCCAGCATCCGCCGGATCTCGGCGGCGCTGTGGCCGTGTCGGCCGCTGACACCGACCGTCGCGTAACCGATCTCCGCCAGGCGCTCCAGCGTCCCCCGGAAGTCCGTCGCGAGCGGGGTGCGCATCGTATAGAGGTGCATACCGATCCCGGACGGCGGGATGCGCCGCCGTCGGCGACCGGTGTGGGTGCTGGGAGTGGTGGTGGCCGCTGCCGCGGGGGTGCTCACGCCCAGCGCCGCCAGACCGACCGCCGCGCCCGCCGTGCCCAGGAACGCTCTTCGGGTGCCGTTCATCGTCACTCTCTCTCCTCTCAGCGTACGTGGATCGGGACCGCGCCGGTCGTCGTGTCGCCCTTGTCGTCGGTGACGGTCAGATGCGCTGTGTACGCGCCAGGCCGTGCGTAGGTGTGGGCCGCGCTCGGCCCCTCCGTACCCGAGCCCTTGGTGTTGTCACCGAAGTCCCAGTGGTACGAGGCGATGGTGCGTCCGGCCGCCGGCTTCACGGTGCTGGTGAGCTGCACGGCCAGCGGCGTGCTCCCCTCGGCGGGCGTCGCCTTGAGCGACACCTTCGTGGCCGGTTTCTTCTCCACTCCGGGGCCGTTGAAGTGCAGCCAGTCGACCGCGAACAGGTCCGGCTTCCCCGCCGACCAGTCAGGGTTGGTGAAGACCGCGTACAGCTTCACCGAGCCGCCGGGGCTCTTCAGCTTGACCGTGGGGGAGACCACATTGCCGAAGCCGCCGGTGTTGGGGATGGTCGCCTTCCCCAGCAACGGTCCGGTCGGTGAGCCGTTACGGAACTCGATGTCGCCGCCCAGACCGCCCGACGAGGCGCCCACCGTCACGGAGGTGATGCCCTTCAGATGCACCGGGTCGAAGGAGATCCAGTCACCGTCCTCGATCTCGGTCACCCGCTTGCCGCCCGAGGAGTCGGCGCGGTCGGCGATCACCGTGCCGTCGTTCGCGCCGCCGGTCGCGGTGCGGTGCTCCGCCTCCCGGAAGGTCGTACGCAGCGTCAGCGATGTCGAGCCGGTCAGCGCGGGTACGCCCTCGGCGCCCTTGTCCTCGTACTGCGCGGTGATGCCGTAGTACAGGTTCTGCCCGGGGCCATGGCTGTCCCCGGCATCGGTGACGATCTCCCCCGCACAACCGGTGTAGTTGTCCAGTGGATGCAGATGGCTGTCATGGCCGAGCTGGGACTGCACGACCACCCGCGAGCAGTCGATGCTGCCGCCCGGTCCGGTCTTCCCGTCCTCCAGGTCCTTCACCTTCACGGTGAACGGGATCGTGTCGCCGAAGCTGAACATCCCACCGTTCGGGGGCTGTTGGATGGTGACGACCGGTCTGGTGTTGCCGACGGTGATCTCCTGGACGGAGAGCGCGGTGAGCCCGCCGGGCCCGGTGACGGTCAGGCGCGCCGTGAACCGGCCGTTGTCCCGGTAGACATGGGACGGATTCGGCTCGGTGGAGTCGGTGGTCCCGTCGCCGTCGAAGTCCCACGCGTAGGACACCGGCTTGCCGCCGGGGAGGCCCGATCCCTCGCTGGAGAACGTCACCTTCAGCGGCCCGGGGCCGCTGTCCGGGGTCGCCGTGGACTTGGCGTCGGGCAGCCGGCCGTCGGCGACGTAGTCGATACGGTAGATGCCCGAGCCCTCGTTGCTGCCGCCCCGGCCCGTTCCGCTGCCGAGCCCGAAGTCGATGACGTACAGCGCTCCGTCGGGCCCGAAGTCGGCGTCGAAGGGCTGATTCCACTTCAGATCGCCGAAGACCCCGTTGATGGAGTGGAGATCACCCGCCTTCACCGGATCGAAGCGCGGATCCGTGAAGGTCTGGTCCTCCCGCTGGAGCGAGAACGCCTTGAACCAGGTTCTGGTCAGCTCGTAGGTGAGCCATTTCCCTTCGAAGTACTCAGGGAACTTGGACGGATAGGTGTTCTCGGGGTCGAAGTCGTAGACGGGACCGCTCATCGGCCCCGCGCCGCCCGTACCCAGCTCCGGGAATTCGGGCGAGGCCGAGTACCCGTACCAGACCATCGCCGGCTTGGCCGCGGGCAGATCCCGCAGGCCGGTGTTGTTCGGCGAGTCATTGACCGGCTTGGCACAGTCGAATTTCGCCCCCGAGGTACCGGTCGCGAAGTCGTAGTCATTGAACGGGGTGTTATTGCCGGTGCAGTACGGCCAGCCGTAATTCCCCGCCTCGGTGATCCGGTTGTACTCGACCGTACCCTCAGGACCCCGGTCGGCCACGGCCTCCCGCGCGTCCGGTCCGTAATCACCGACCAGCAGAGCGCCGCTCAGCGGGTCGGTGGTGATACGGAACGGATTGCGCATGCCCATCACATAGACCTCGGGACGGGTCTTCTCCGTACCCGGTGCGAAGAGATTCCCCGCCGGGATGGAGTAGGTGCCGTCGTCTTCCGGGGTGATCCGCAGAATCTTGCCGCGCAGATCGTTCGTATTGCCGGAGGTCATCTGGGCGTCCCAGGCGCGGCGGCCCTCGCGCTCATCGATCGGGGAGAATCCGTCGGAGGCGAACGGATCGGTGTTGTCGCCGGTCGCGACATACAGATCGCCGTTCTTGTCGAAGGCGATCGAACCGGCCATATGGGAATTCGCCCGGCCCTCACCGCGCAGTGTGGGAACGGTCAGCAGCCGTTTCTCGGAGGCCGGGTCGACGGTGTTTCCGGTGACCGTGAAGCGCGAGAGATTGATCCGTTTCTCGACCTTGTCGGAGTGCAGCAGATAGAGCCAGTTGTTCGCCGCGAAATCCGGGTCGAGCGCCAGCCCGAGAAGCCCGTCGGACTGGCTCGTCATCTCGGGGGTGTACGCGAAGTCCAGCGCCGTCGAGACCTGGAGCGTGTTCTGGTCGATCACCTTCAGCTTGCCGGTGCGCTGGATGAAGAAGACCCTGCGGTCCGGGGCGACGGCCAGCTCGAAGGGGTCGGCGAGATCGCTGGTTGCCAGCGCGGTGCGCTGGAAGGCGCCCGTCTTGGTGGCGGTGCAGTCGCCGGGCTTGTTGCCCGCGGCCCACTGGATCCCGCCCAGCAGATGCTTACGGAACGTGTCCTCCTGGAAGGAGGACGAGTCATGGCCGCCGGCGGTGAACCAGGAGCGTCCGCCGTCGTAGTTCTGGCACCACGACCACGGTTGGTCGACGCCCTCGTCCAGCCCGTCGACGCCGTCGTTCACCTTGATCTGGGCGAGCGTGTGCACCTTGCCGGTGGGGTTGGTGCGCCAGTTGTACCACTCCTCCGTGCGCTCCCAGAGCTGGGGAAGGCCCTGGGTGGAGGGGTGGGTCTGGTCCAGTACCTTCACCCGGCCGGTCTGGACGGCGGGGTGCTTGTCGAAGATCGCGCCGACCAGCCCCTCGTACCAGCCCCAGTCGCGCTCACTGGCGGACGCGGCGTGCAGACCGACCCAGCCGCCGCCCGCTCGTACGAAGCCCTGGAGGGCGGCGCGCTGGTCGGCGTTGAGCAGATCACCGCTCTCCGGGGTGGAGTTGGTGTTGTTGAAGACGATCGCCTGGAAGCGGGCGAGATTGTCCGCGGTGAAGGCCGTGGCGTCGTCGGTGGCCTCCACCTCGAACCCGTTCTCGCTGCCCAGCTGCTCAACAGCCTTGATTCCGGCGGGGATCGAGTCGTGCGTGAAGTTGGTGACCTTGGAGAAGACCAGAACGCGGTACGGAGCCGCGTCGGCGCGGGGTGGCGCGGCCATCCCGAGACCGAGGACGAGCGCCAGTAGCGCGATGATGACGAGGACGGGGGAGGAGGACGGGGGCAGAGCTCTGACGGACGACGTTCTCGTGGGCGTTCTCACGGATGTTCTCATGGGCGCTCCCGGTGCTGGTGAGCCGAGCTGCGGGTTAGAAAGCGCTTTCTGGAGTACGTCGCACAGCGTAGGTTCAGCTGTTACAGGGGGTCAATGGGTCGGAAGGGCTCTCTGTGATACGGGAGTTGGCGCCCGGGGTGAGGGAACTGGTACCAGGGACGGGGGAATTGGCGCCGGGTGGTGCCGATTCCGGGTGGTGCTGGTTCCGGGTCGTACCGATTCCGGGTCGTGTCGATTCCGAGCTCCGGACATACGGCTGACCCGCCCCGGGCCATCGCGCCGGGGCGGGTCAGTGGTGCGTGTGTTTCGGTGTGTACGGGTGTCGTCAGGCCGCGTCCAGCTCCGCCACCTCGGCGGGAGTCAGTACGAGGTCGGCCGCGGCGACCGAGTCGATGATGGTCTCCGGACGGCTGGAGCCCGGGATCGGCAGCACCGTGGGCGACTTGGCCAGCATCCACGCCAGGCACACCCGCTGCGGGCTCACGCCGTGAGCCTCCGCGATCCGGGCGAACGGCGCGTACGAGGAGCCGAGTTCACCCGCGCGCTTGATTCCGCCGAACGGACTCCACGGCAGGAACGCGATGCCCAGCTCCGTGCAGAGTTCGAGCTCGGGCTCGCTGGAGCGGAAGGCCGGTGAGAACTGGTTCTGCACCGAGGCCAGCCGGCCACCGAGGATCTCATTGGCCGACCGGATCCGATCCGGGTCGGCATTGGAGATACCGGCCTGAAGGATCTTGCCCTCGTCGAGCAGATCGCGCAGTGCGCCGATGGACTCCTCGTAGGGAACCTCCGGGTCGGGACGGTGGAACTGGTAGAGCCCGATCGCCTCCACGCCGAGCCGGCCGAGCGACGCCTCACAGGCGCGCCTGAGGTGCTCGGGGGAACCGTCCAGCGTCCAGGAGCCGTCGCCGGGGCGCAGATGGCCGCCCTTGGTGGCCACCAGCACCTCGGAGCCCCGGCTGTGGGAGGCCAGTGCCTTGGCGATCAGGGCCTCGTTGTGGCCGACGTCGTTGGCGTCCCGGTGGTAGGCGTCCGCCGTGTCGATCAGGGTCACCCCGGCGTCCAGCGCCGCGTGGATGGTGGCGATGGACCGGGCCTCGTCGGGCCGTCCCTCGATCGACATCGGCATACCGCCCAGACCGATCGCGCTGACCTCGACGGTTCCGATGCGGCGAGTCTTCATGGTGTGGAGCACCCTTCCTGCTGCGACGCCCGCCGGGTCCGGCGGACACCCTCCAGCTTTGCCGTCGGCCCCTGAGACGTCCAATAGAAGAAAACGAACGCATTGAGTGATGAGACTTCTCAAACGAGACCTCCCGCCATCCCAGCTGGATTAGGCTCGTACGTCGTGGAACTCCGACATCTCGAATACTTCGTCGCCGTCGCGGAAGAGCGCCACTTCACCAGGGCCGCCCAGCGGCTGTTGGTCTCGCAGTCGGGACTCTCGGCCTCCGTCCGCGCCCTGGAGCGCGAGCTGGGCGCGCGGCTCTTCGTACGCTCCACCCGCAGGGTCGAGCTGACCGGCGCCGGCCGCGCCCTGCTCGTGGAGGCATCGCGCGCGCTGGCGAGCGTACGGGCGGGCCGGGAGGCGGTCGCGGCGGTGCAGGGGCTGCTGCGCGGCACCCTGTCCGTCGGCACCGAGCAGTGCGTCACGGGCGTACACGTCCCGGGTCTGCTCGCGCGGTTCCGGGCGGAGCACCCCGAGGTCGAGGTACGGCTGAGGCAGGCGGGCTCCGCCTCGCTCGTGGAGGATGTCGCGGACGGACGGCTCGACCTCGCCTTCGTCGCCGTGTCCGGGACCGTGCCCGACGGTGTAAGGCTGGTGCCGCTGGCCAGCGAGCCGATGGTGCTGCTCTGCCATCCCGATCATCCGCTGGCCGGGGCGCAGAAGGCCGAATGGGCCGAGCTGGGCGGCGAGGTCTTCGTCGACTTCCACGAGGACTGGGGCGCCCGCGGCCTCACCGACCGGGCCTTCGCCGCCGCCCGCATCGAGCGGCGGGTCGCTCTGGAGGTCAATGACGTGCACAGTCTGATCGAGCTGGTCGGGCACGGTCTCGGCATCGCGGTGGTGCCCCGCCCGATCGCGCGCAAGGAGCAGGCCGCGGCGCTGGGGACCGTACCGCTGGCCGGTGCGGAGGACCACCTCTGGGAGGTCTCGGCGGCCGTACCCGAGGACCAGCGCACGGGCCCGGCGGCCCGGGAGGTGCTGTCGTACCTGACACGCGCCGGGGCGCGGACCCCCGCCGCCTGACATCTCCTCTCCTGGCCGGTGTCTCCGCGGGCCGGTGTCTCCGTACGACTCAGGGCCGCTCCAGCCACCCCCGGATGAACGCGGCCTGCCCGACATGCTGAAGATCGTCGGAGATGACGCTGACCAGCCGTACGCCGAGAGTGACGGCCGGGGTCCACGCGTCGTCGACGACCCGGCGGAGGTCCGCGTCCTTGAGCGGGCCGAGGTACTTCACCGTCCGCTCGTGAACGGCGTCGTGATAATCGGCGAGCAGTTCCGCGGAGATCCCGCCGAGCGAGGCCACGTCCTTGGGGGAGTGGCCGTATCCGGTGGAGCGGCGCGAGAACGGCAGCTCGAACCTCTCCGACCACTCCTGCGCGATCCACACCTCTTCCGTACCGGCCGCGTCGGCGATGTGATCGTCCTGGACCCGGGTGAGATGCCAGATCAGCCAGGCGATCGAATTCGCCCCGTCGTCCAGCCGTAGGGCCAGCTCGTCGGGGGAGAGGCCGTCCACCGCCTCGTGGACGGTCTCGCGGATACGGCCGAAGGCGTCGATGAGCAGATCAACGCTCGCGGTCATGGCAGGCTCCACTTCTGTACGTCTTCCGCTTCCGTACGGTGTCTCCCGTACGTCGTCGTCTTCCGTACGTCGCAGGTCTTCCACGGCGCCCTCGACAGCGGCGGCTTCCGGATCGAGGGGTCCCGGTCCCTTCCAGGTTCCCTCGCGCGGCCCGGCGATGCGCTCCGAGGAGGCGATCCGCTACCACCCAAGCCTCACGTACGCGTCAGGAACCCGGAGATCCGCTCCCGCAGCGACCGCGCGTCAAGGCCCTGCCCCGCCAGATGCTCCTCCAGCTGTCCGTACCGGCGCAGGTCGCGGCGTGCCACACCGAGTCCCAGCACCCGGTGCGGGGTCTCGACCAGCGCGTCGTTGGCCGCGGCAGCGGAAGTGCCGGCCAGATACGGCTCGACGAGCACGACATCCGCCGCGTCACCGCCCGTGACGGCCCGGCGCAGCGCCGCCCCGTCGAAGGGCCGCACGGTCGTCGCGTACAGCACCGTCGTATCCAGCCCCTCCGTCGCCGCCAGCACGTTGTCCAGCATCGGCCCGACGGCGATCACCACCCCGGCGCGCCCCTCGCGTACGGTGCTGAACCCGGCGCCGGTCACGGGCCGTGCCCGCTCGTTGCTCTGGAGGGACAGCCGTACATAATCCCGGCCGTCCCCGGCGGCGGATCGCCGCAGCAGAGCCTCGGCCTCGTCGGGATGGCCGGGTACGTGCACCGCCCAGCCGTCGAGTGTGTCCATCAGCGCGACATCACCGGGCGCCATATGGGTGAAACCGCCCGCGGGCCAGTCGTAGGAGGCCCCCGCGCTGACCAGCACGCCGCCCACGCCCTGATTACCGAAGTCCAGCTTGACCTGCTCGAAAGGCCGCTCGACCAGGAAGCCGGCGAAGGTGTGCACGATGGGCCGCAGGCCGGCGAGGGCCAGTCCGCCGCCCACTCCGATCAGCAGTTGTTCACGGATCCCGACATTGATCACGCGGTCCGGATGGCGCCGCTCCGCGGCGTCGAAGCCGTCCCGGCTGATCTCGGCGAGGACGACGGCGAGCCGTGGGTCGTCGTCCAGCAACTGGGAGGTGGTGGAGATGAAGCGGTCGCGCATGGTGTCCATGGAAATGCCCCTCTTGATGGGTGCGGTCGGCTGATGCGGTCGGCGGAGTGCTGTTGGCGGAGTGCCTTTGGTGGTCGAACGTGGCGCGACGCTCAGGACTTGGGCTCGACGCGGGCCACGACCGCCCGGGGTCGCCCCGCGTGCGGCGCGGTGAAGGCCGCGTACAGCGCCTCGTGGTCCCGGCCGTCGACGGCCGGGACCGACCAGCCGGCCGCCTCGAACCGCGACGCGATGCCACCGGGCCAGCCGTACGTCGCGGACGCGTTGTCGATCACCAGCGTGTGGAGCTGATCGAGTCCCGCCGGACCCGCGTAGGCGATCGCCTCGTGGTTGCTGCCCTCGTCCAGTTCGGCGTCCCCGATCAGCACCCACACACGCGGGTCGGTGAGCCCCCGCGCACGGAGCCCGAGCACACTGCCCACGGCGAGCGGCAGTCCGTGCCCGAGCGAACCGCTGCTGATCTCCACGCCCGGAATCAGCGTCCGGTCGGGGTGATGCCCGAGCGGCGAGTCGTACGAGCCGAAACCGGGCAGCGTCTCCTCGGCGATGAATCCCTTGGCGGCGAGGACGGCGTAGTACGCCATCGGCCCGTGCCCCTTGGAAAGCAGGAACCGGTCCCGCCCCGGCGCGTCGACACTCTCGGGCGACACGCGCAGGACCCGGTCGTACAGCACCCACAGAGCGTCCAGCGTGGAGGTCGCGGCCGTTCCGTGCTTCTCGTCCCCCGTCATCAGGGCCAGCAGCCGGTTCAGATCCTGGTATCCCGCTACGGAGGTGATGTCTGTCGTCTTCATGCAACCCACGGTGCAACTTCAACCGCGCTTGAGGTCAAGCGCCCGATCCGCCCGGAAAGCGATTCGTGACCACAGGTCCGAGTGCGGTATTGTTCTCATGCGCGTTCGGGCCAGGGAAACCCCAGGTCAGACGGGCATCGGGACGTGGCGCAGCTTGGTAGCGCACTTGACTGGGGGTCAAGGGGTCGCAGGTTCAAATCCTGTCGTCCCGACCAGCGTTTTCGCAGGTCGCAGGCGGTATCGGAGAAATCCGGTACCGCCTTTTCCGTGTTTCTTGGGGACCAGTTGGGGACCAGCCGGTCTAGGTGTATTGCCCTGTGAGGTTGGGGACGCGGCTGGCGGGTGGTTGGCCCTTGAGCGCGGTGTGTCCGCGGTGGTGATTGTAGGTGTGGAGCCATTGGGGGTAGGCGTCGCGTCGTTCCTGTTCGGTCCGGTAGGGCTTGGCGTAGGCCCATTCGTCGAGGAGGGTGCGGTTGAACCGCTCGACCTTCCCGTTGGTCTGGGGCCGGTAGGGCCGGGTTCGCTTGTGTGAGATCCCTTGTTCGGCAAGGGAGGTGCGCCACAGGTGGGACTTGTAGCAGGAGCCGTTGTCGGTCAGGACCCGCTGCGACGTTCGTAGCGTGGTTGAGCCTGCGGTAGCCGGTCAACCACGACGGTGCGCGCAAGCAGGACCGCGCCTATCGGCGGGCGTGGAACTTCGCCTGCGTCTGCTCGCCGCGTCAGACCAAGATCCTCGCCTATCTCAAGGTTCACCCGCAGGAGGTCGACCTTGAGCCCGGGTTCACCTGGGACGTGTCCGGGCCCGGCCAGCACGGGACGGGGGACCTTGAGGTTCAGCTCCCGTCCGAGCACGATCTGATGGAACGACCTCTTACGCTGCCGGAGGGTTAGGGGAGGCCGGCCACGCTTCGCCGGCGCTGAGCTCCGGCGAAGGCGTTGACGAGGCCGAGTACGAGGAGCCCGATACCCGCGTACAGGCCGAGTACGAGGACCTGATGGCTGATGCTCGCGTCGTGGAAGTAGAGAACCTTGCGCAGCATCGTCGCCCCGGCACCTGGCGGCAGGGCCTGGCCCAGGGCCTTCCAGCCTTCGGGCATCATGGGCATGGCAGTTGCGGCACCGCTGGCGGGAACGCCCAGGAGGAAGAATAGCAGGCCACCGACCGCGGACCCGGCGATCCCGACCACCGATACCAAGGCGCTGACGGAGGCGCACACGGCCAGAGTGATCAGTCCGAGGGCGAGTGATGTGGCCCAGAATCCTGTGCCTGTACCCACCCCGAAGCCGGATGCGATCGCAGTCGCCAGCACTCCGATGCACAGTGAGTAGATAACCGTGAACAGAAGTGGCAACTCGCCTGCTGCCAGATTGGCGCGGTAGCGCGGAACCAGCTGGCCGAGTCCCACGGCGCCGATCGTCCCGGCGAGCACGGCGAGTTGGACCAGCACCGCGATGCTCCCCCCTGCTGAGTCGTCAGCCGGGAGTGGACTGATCTCCGTCACCTTGGTGTTGGGCTGGCCAAGCACCGTGGTGAGCGTGGCGGCTACCTGAGGCGACGCGGCGGTCGACTTCAGGAATTCGCTTCCCTGAGGAGTCACGACGAGGGCCCCGTAGACGTCGAACTTCCCGATGTGCTGCACCGCTTCTGTGCGATCCGCATACGACTTGACGTTCAGGGCGTCACCTCCCTTCTGCGCCAGCTGCTCACCTTGGGCTGCCGGCCCTACGAAGCCCACCGGAACGTGATGGGGCTTCGGGAAGTGGGAGAGACTGAGAAGGCAGGTTCCCAGGAGCGCCACCATCACCACACCGAGCAAGGCCAGGACCGTCGCCCGCGGCGACCTTGATGTGGACGCCGAGCATCCGGGCGAGGATCGCGGCGGGAAGCTCGGTCGCGAGGGTGAACAGGGCAGTGGACCGATCCTGTTTGGGCCGAATCCCGATGCTGTGGAGGCGCTTGCCGATCTGGCTGTCGGTGAGAGGGCGCCCTGGATGGCCGCCCGGGAACAGCCAGGGGCAATCGTCCGGAGTGCCGATCTTGGCCTTGCCCCGCAGCGGGTCGCGACGAGCTCACGGACCAGGCTGGCCAGCGGTGCGGGGAGGACTACTGGCGAGCTGCCGAATGTGATCGCGACGGTGTCGCCGTCGATGTGGACATCGTCGGCGGTGAGTTGGCTGATGGTAGCGATCTTCTGCGCATAGAGGATCAGCAGCAGGCCGGCGACGCGATCCGGGGTCGGCAGCGTGTCGTCGGTGAGGAGGCGCCGGGCGTCGGCCCACCGTTTCTCGCTGTCTATGGCACCCTGGGGTCCGGTCCAGCGGACGGTGCCGTAGGTGAGTCCGCGGCCGTGCCGGTGCTGTACCGACCAGCGTACGAAGTGGCCGGTCTCGTCGCGGTAGCTGACCGTGGCATCGGCCATCCAACGTTCCAGGTCCGGCTGGGTGCACGTTCCCAGTGTGAGTCCTTCGTTGTTGAGCCAGGTCAGAAAGCTGTCGGCTGCGGTGACGTGACAGCGAACGTTCAGATCCTGGAGTCGAGTCGTGTGGTCTTCGCCGAGGCGTCTGCGGAGCCGGCGCATGTGGTGCCAGACCGCATAGCCGTGCAGGATCCGACGTTCGGCGAGATCGGTGCGGGCCTGGACGGTCTCGGTGATCCAATTCTCCAGGTCGACGAGCCGTTCGTCGCGGGGCGGGAGGGTGCCGGTCGCGACCAGGACACTGCGCAGGTGGGCCAGCACTTTGCCCGGGGGCAGTTCGTCGAGGACCTCGTGGGTGACTGGCCGCTCGTCGCGTCCAATGTGCTCCAAGAGATCGCGTGCCTTTGAGCGCGAGACCCAGGCGATGGCGACGTCGGGGCGCTCGGCACTTGTCAAGGCTTCGTGGAACGGGGCGAGTTCAGGGCGGAGGGCTCCGCTTGCGTCACCGAGGAGGTCGCGTACTCGCTGGTCGAGGACGCATCGCTGGCAGGGGCGGGGGCTGAGCTGCCAGGTGGTGGTGCAGACCGGGCAGCGGCCCCAGAAGTCGGGGTCGGGGTTGGTGCACTTCGCGCACAACGGCGCCTCCCAGGTGCCGCCGCGGGCCTGGGCGACGGAGTCGCAGCCGCTGCAGGTCACCCACCGGTGCTGGCAGCGTTCGCACCACGGCCGGCCGGTGGCCCGGGACATCTCGCAGGCCGCCATTCGTCCGCAGATGCCGCACTCTGCGGTGATCCTTGGGCGGCAGTTGTTGCAGCGGGGGCCGTCGGGCAGTCGGGTCGCGACGGGCATGCGTCGGCGGCAGCCAACGCACTCCTCCAGGTTCGAGGGCTGTCTGATCATGCAGTTCGGACACAACGGCCGGCCCTCAGAGTCGCGGGTGGCGGGCTCGCGCACGGCCCCGCAGCCGGAGCAGGGGACGGCCGCGTGGCGGGCAAAGCAGGCCCGGCAGATCCTCTTGCCCTCCAGCAGTTTGGACAGCGCCTTCACTCCGTGGCAGCGCGGGCAGGCAGGCCGGACCACCTTGGTCGCCCCGGCCTCGACGAGCTCATTGATGAACCGCAGGGCAGCAGGAGTGGGGGCTTCGTAACCGGCCCCGGTCAGCAGCTCGGGGCGGGCGACGACGGCCCAGGCCAGGCGTCGCTGCCCGGCGGGCCGGACGGTGGCACGGCCGAGCGCGGCCAGGACCGCGTCGGTGTTGAGGGCGGGATCGAGGTTCGTGATCAGCTCGGTGAGTTCCCGGAGCGGATCGCCGTCGGCGTCGGGGCAGTTCTGACAGCGGGGCTCGCCGTTGCGGTCCCGGCTGGTGACGCGTCGTTCTTCGTGGCAGCCCGCGCAGACTGCCGGCTTGTCGAAGCAGGGCGAGCATCCCCACCGTCCGCCGCTGCTGCTGCCGACGTAGCGGCATGCGCGTCCGCACTCGCCGCAGCGGGGCAGTGCGACGTCCTGGGCTCCGGCGTCGTGGAGGGCCATGAGTAGTTTGGCGACGCAGTAGGGCGCCGGTGGTTGTCCGGTCCGCAGCAGCGACGGGTCGTCGTGCAGGGCCTGGGCGAGACTGCGGCGGCCTGCTCGTGCGCGTACGACTGTGAGGACGATGTCGCGGATGTGCTCGGCGGGCAGGTGCTTTTCGACGTTGCCGACCAGGCGCACGACCAGGCCGACTGGATCCGCGAGGACCTCGTCGGCGAGACCGGTCACCGGTCGACTCCGGTGATCCGGGCCCTCCGGGGGCGCAGGTCGCCGACTCCTTCGGAGATCGAAGTGCCGCCTGCGGCGGCCTTCTTCGGCTTCGTTGCGGAGCCGGCCACGGCGATGGGCTCGATGAGGTCGTCCATGGTGCAGTCGAGGATGTCGAGCAAGGCCATGAGGATCTTCAGGCTGAGGCGTTCGGGTCGCTCGACGACAAGTCGGTAGACCTGGCTCGACGACAGTGTGATGCCGCGTTCCTTCAGCGGTGGGATGAGGTCGGTGGTGGAGAACATCCCGCGGTCCGCCATGACCTTGCGCAGGTGCCAGTGATAGTCGAGCTTGGCGGCCATCATCGGGTCCTTCCTCGACAGACGCCGGCGAACGCCGGGGCCAGGGCCTTGCTCAAGGCAGTGTTCATGAAGTCGTCGCTGACGTGCGTGTAGATGGCCGTGGAGCTGTCGCACTCGTGACCGACCTGCTGCTGGATGAAGCGCCGGTCCACCCCGTCCTCGGTCAGATGCGTGACGTAAGAATGGCGAATTGAGTGCGGAACTAGTTCTTTTGGGAGCTTTAGTGCGTCGCGGTATGCCTCGAACCGATCGTTGATCGAGCTCGGCTGTAGGCGTCCTCCGCGTTCGGTGATCCACAGAGCCGGGTGATCGGGGAAACCGAAGCGCGGCCGGACGTTCTCGACATAGTCCTCGACCGCCTCGACGGCCCAGTCCATCACCGACAGCACGTTCCTTCGTCGCGGCGGCTGGCCCTTCTTCGCCTTGCCATAGCGGACGTTGAGCGTGCCGTACCGGCCGAACTGGCGAGCCTTCGGGTTCCGTCCGAAGTCGACCACGTCCAGCTTCGACGTCTCGGTCCGACGAAGGCCCCAGCCGTAGATGACCTTGAAGAGGGTGGCGTCGCGGTAGGCCGCGAGGGCGCCCTTGCGCTTGGACTTCACGGCACGTGCGACCTGGTCATCGGCGTAGTCGAGGAACCGTTGCAGTTCTTCGCGGGTGAACGGCCTCGCTTCCGGATCGCCTTCGTAGTCCTGCAGGTGGGGCAGGGTGTTCCACTCGTGAGCGATCGCCACCGGGTGAACGCCGAAGGCTTCTTCGCAGGCAGGTCCCCAGCCGTAGCGGCCGTGGATGAGGAACTCGGTGAACAGCCGGATGTCACCCTGGTAGCTGCGGATCGTGGACGGCGCCAGATGCTTCTCGCCCGTCAGCGAGGCGGACCACTCATCCATGTGGGCCGGTGTCCACTGCCACGGGTAGTCGTTCGCGAACTCGAGGAACCGGCGGACGAGCCGTTCCCTGGGGTCGATCGTCTCGTCCTTCAAGCCTCGCGACTTCTGCTGAGCCCGCCAGCCCCTCAGCATCGCGTCGAACATCGCGTCCTCCGGACGCAGCTGAACCACCCCGGACACGAGCTCCAGATGAGCTGCCCCGGCCAGGGCCACCTTCTGCTGATGCACCACTCCAGACCATCCCTTCTGGAGGGCAAATCATGCATCAAACGGGACCACCTCGGCAACATACCTGCTCAGGCTGCTAGTCCGTAGTAGCGTCGGAGACCGTCAAGCCCTCGCAGTGAGCAGGCGACCTGCGACTTCTCGCCCATCTGATGCAATTCCCGAGGGTCGGCGTAGCCGGCGCTCACCGCGGTGCGCATGTGCCCGTACTGAACTGCCAGTGCCACCAGTCCGCCGGGTCGGCGGGCGATGTGCCAGGCCAGAGTGCGGCGGAAGCGGCCCGTGCCGACCCGTCCATGCGGGTCGGCCGGGATTGCCTCAGCCTGTCGTCCCCGGCTCTGGGCATGAGTGTTGACCCACTCGATGAACGACTCGATGCGGTTGCTCATCGTGGCGATCGCCAGCGACCTGCCGCTGCGGCGCTCGGGCTGGAGCGGTTCGTGGACCTCGATTGCGAACAGCAGTCCGTGCCCGCCGAGTTGTTCCAGCACCCGCACTGCCGTGACGACCTGCGGGACTGCCACCCAGGGAGCTTCGCGTACGACTCCGGCGGATCGGTGATTGCCGTCGTCGTCGCGGGCGACCTTGAACTGCCGGGCATAGATGAGGTGCCGCCGGGCCGCCTCCGGCGGCCCCTGTGGATCCGGGCAGCACCCGTTCTCCAGCGCCAGGATCTCCCCGGTTCGCATCCCGGTGAGATAGCCCAGGACGATGAAACAGGCGGTGACCAGGTGTTTCAGGATCCCGGGGACGTCGTGGAAGTCGAACGGACCGTGCCAGGGCTCCCCGCCCAGTTTCGCGGTGATGGGGGTATCCAGCAGGCACCGGCCGGGGTTTTGGACCTTGTATGCCTTCCAGCGCGGATAGTTCATGACCTGGTGGACCCTCACGGCCGGAGTCCCCGTCAGCCCGGCCAGGAACACCCCCGGCGTCGAGATCTTCGTGTCTCCGATCAACGCCGGGACGGGTCTGCCCTCGGCCTCCAGCTGTTCGAGGTAGGTGACCAGCCGCAGGCCCGATCCCTTCTTGAACGGGCCCTTCAGCCCTTCCGCGATCTCGACCAGCCGTCGGTGTTCCTCGAAGGCGGCCAGGATGTCGTCGGCGTACTCCTCGACGAACCGCAGGGCCCAGACCAGCAACGGCCCCATCGTCGCCGGGGCGATCGGCTCGGTGACGTTCTCGCCCAGCGGCGAGGCCGCCGGCAGGTAGTCGTCCATGCCCTCCTCGACCCAGGGCGGCGCGACGAGCCGGTCGGAGCCGGGCAGATACAACCGTCCGTAGTAGTGCAGCCGGGAGAGCGCGATCAGATGACTGGTGGCCGTGTTGCGGGCCAACCCCCGTGCCTTGTCGAGATGACGGCTGCAGTCCGACAAGTCTTCGGCCGTCACCAGCGAGAGCTGCTTGATCCCGCGCTCGTCGAGCCACTGGGCGAACATTGACCAGTCACTGACCGTCCTCGTGATTCGGCCGACGCTGAGCTTGGAGCGCATAGCCGCGCCGCGCAGGGCAACGTCCCGGTCGGGCAGCGGGTAGTTGATCAACGTCCAGGATGCGTAGCGGAACGGCTCCCTGAAGACCTCGGGGAACCATCGCCAGCGGATGATGTCGTCCGTCTGCGACGGGTTCTGGGTCAGCGCAAGCAACGACCAGCCGTCGTCGCCGTAGCGGGGCACGAAGTCGCGGCGGCCCTCGACCGCCCGGTCAGGATCGAACACGAAGGCGTCGGCCGCCGGGGTCGCGAAGCGGGCGTTCAAGGCCAGAGTCATGCGTCGAATCCCTTCTTCAGCAGCTGGTCAATGATCCTTCGTTCGTGGGCACTTGCCGTCTCCAGGGCGTCGTTCCATTCCGTGTCGGTGAAGGCGGGGGCCTTGCGCAGGTTCCGTATCCGCGCGAAGGGCTCGCACCAGTCCTGGTCCCACACCTCCGGCGAAAGCACCGCCCTCAGCTCCTCCAGCACGTGCAGCAGATAGGCCAGCCGCGGCAGGTGACGCGGAGTGATCACGGCGTTCGGGCAGGCCGTGCAGAGCAGGAACGACGCCCGGCAAGGCACCCCCTGTTCCCCGAACGGGCTGTGGGTGTAGTCGCTGCAGCTGGTGGTCGGGGTGTCCTTCTCCACGTTCGTGTCCGCCCGGCTGATCTGGGCCTTGAACGACGACCTGGCCGCCTCCAGCGCCTCCTCGACCCCGTCGGTGATCACCGGTTGGGCCGCCGCGTGCGTGCGCGGGTCCGCCAGGACATAAGCGCCGTCGTGGGTGTCCTGACTGTGCTGCGTGGGCTGCCGCTGATGCGCGATCACCACGGTCTTGCGCAGGCGCCGCAGGTTCAACGAGCCCTCGCCGCCCAGCTCCTGGCGCCAGTTGCGCCAGATATTGGCGTGGAAGTGGCTATCGAACAGGCTGGCCGCCCCCTCGCCGTAAGCGGCCCGCCGCTGAGCAAGCCGCCAGACGATCAGCCGGTCGGTGGGTGCCCCCACGTTCTTCAGCATCTCCCGTGCCGGAGCGGTGGACTCGATCGCCTGCGTGATCAGCCGCCCGGGAGAGCTCGCTCCCCAGTCGGCCAGGTTCCTCGTCTCGTAGCCGTCCGCCGGGCGACGGCGCCGCTTCTCCAACTCGACCCGGTAGATGATCTGCCCCTCGTTGCCCGCGTCGGGGCTTGCATCGGGCACCTTCATCTCGACGACCGGGGTCGCGTTCCACCCGTAGGCCGCGATGATCAGGACCATCAGTGCGCAACCCTCATCGGTGGTCATGAACAGCCGCATCCACGTGTCCTCGGCCCGGTTGCCGCCCAGGGCTTGGGTGTAACGCGGGTCGGGACGGAGGCGGCCATCCGAGCGGACGAGGAACGGCGTCGAGCCGGTGCGGACCAGCTGGTCCAGTGCCTCACCGACGAGCCAGTCGTCTGTACCTCTTTCGAACCTGCCCGCCCGCCAGTCAAGGAGGTGCTGCCAGTTGGCACGGATGCGATGCAGGGCCGGGCGGAACCGCTGCGTGGCAAGCAGCTTGATGCGGTCGAACTCGGCTTCGCTGTAGGCGATCTCCTTCGGCGCCTTCTCCTTCGGCATCCGCTTGTTCATCAGCTTCCGGGTCTCCTCGGGCACCAACGGATGCTGCTTCAGCAGCCGGGCGACCTTGCGGACCTGCCGACTCCCCGTGGAGTTCGGTGTGTGGCTCAACCGCCAGCCCGCCCAGATGTCCGGGGTCAACTCGCCCAGAGACTGCGGGACTTGCTCCTGTTCGGCCAGGAAGCGGCTGAAGTAGAGAAAGATCAGCCAGGACTCCCGGCTGGAGGGCAGCGTCTTCCAGGTGCCGGTGGGCCCGCACTGAACGGCGAACGCCTCCGCCAGTTCGCGCTGCAGCAGCGGACCGACCGCCAGCTGGCCGAAGTCGTAACTGGCTTTGGTCGCCCCGTTTTCGGCCACGTGCCAGACCAGCAGTTCACCGGGCTCCAGCGGCGGCTTGCGCCGGTGCCCGTCGTCCCCGGGCAAAGCAGCGCGGCGTCCTCGCGTGCTCATGCCGGTGCCTCGCTGTCCAGGACGCGTTCCGACGTCTTCGCGATCCGGGCCAGCAGTTCGTTGGTGCCCGGGTCGGTCTCGTCCAGCAGCAGGGACCGGATCTGCAGGTCCGAGACGGGGGCGAGGTAGATCTTGCGGGTGGTCTCCTCGCTCGCGTGATCGAGGAGGTCCTTGACCATCCGCCAGGCATCCCCATAGAGCAGGCGGAAGTCCCGCCGCTCCTCCGGGGTGAGTCCGAACCGTTTGTCCATGGCGTGCATCAGCGCGACCAGCATCTTCAACGCGAAGGTGTGCCTTGTGTCCGCAGAGGCCGTGTGCGGATGACTCCGTGTGGCGATTGAGCAGGTCCTCTCGCAGAGGCGGCTTTCGCGACGCAGATGGTCGGTTGTGTTGTATTCCGCAGGATCTCCTGTGATGCAGGTCACTCTCTCTCGTGTTCCTCGGGCCGCGCTGTCAGTGGGGACTGAGATCGTGCCTCCGTGAGCGAATTGGTGGAACATGTGGATGAGCAGGACCGCGTCTTGGGAGTCGTCGAACGAGGCGACGCGGAGCGTCAGCACTGGCCGCATCGCATTGCCACGACGATCTGCCGTGATCAGGCAGGGCGGACCTTGGTGCTGCGGCGGTCCGAGACGCATTCCCGGTTCCCTGGCTACTACGACGTGATGGTCGGTGGCGCCGTGAACGTGGGCGAGTCGTATGAGGAAGCCGCGGCCCGGGAACTGTCCGAAGAGCTGGGCGTTCGTGTGCCCGTGCGCTTCATGTTCAAGTTCCTTTGCCGGGAGGGGATCAGCCCCGTGTGGTTTGGGGTTCATGAAGCTGTCGTGTCGGAACACCTGGTCCCGGACCCGGGTGAGATCGGCTGGCAGGACTGGCTGACGTTGGACGAACTGCGCGACGTGATTGATCAATGGTGCTTCGTTCCGGGAGGGCGGGAAGCTCTGCGTCGATACTTGGAGTCCGGATCCGGCAGCGGTGCGGGCGAACTGGCTGGGTGATAGGCGATGCGGGTGGCCTCGGTCCAGGGCGGGCATTTCAGCTGCAGGACCCGATCACCGTGGTTCGTGGTGCTGGAAGCCGCCTGACTTGGGTGGTTCGGGCGGAGGCTTCGCGGAGCCGGACGATCTCTTCGTGTTGCGCGGCGAGGCGAGCCAGGGATTGAGAGCGGAAGTCGGTGAGCTCGTCGATCGTCTCGTCAGACTGGGCAATCCGGGCTTTGAGCTTGGCGTTCTCTGCCTTGAGGCGGGCGATCTGGGCTTCGCGGGGGTCGGGGATTTCGCCGGCATCCTGGAGGGCCCGCAGGCGTCGTTCGAACTCGACGCGGAGGTGACCGTAGGGGCGGGTGCCGTAGAACGCGGTGCGGTCGACGGCGGCCTCGTTGGCGAGGGTCTTGATGTCGCATTTTCCGCCGGGCGGGATCTCGCCGCGTAGGAGGCGGTCCATGGCGGCTCGGATGCGGTTCTCGTTCTCGGTGCGCTGGGTTGCAGAGATTCTCATGCGGACTCCTCGTCCGTGGTGGCGCTGGCGGCGTCGATCTCGGCGACGACTCGGAGGGCTCGGTCGTAGTCGGCCTGGAGCCGGGTGCGTTCGGTCTTGCGGGTGGTGCCGAGTTGGCCGATGAAGATCTTTGTTCTGTCGGCGTGCTCGGCCCAGACGGGGCGGTGACCGGGGTGATGGGTGGCCTGCGGGCAGCGGGCTGAGTCACACATCCCGATCAGCGGACGGTCCGCGGTGGGGGTGCCCGCGAGTTTGAGGCAGAGCGCCCGGGAAGGGGCGGTGAACCAGCAGTAGTTCGCCGGTCCGAGGTGCAGGACGTTGGCGCGTTTGGTCAGGAGGTTGAGGACGTCGCGGTCGTTGCGCTGGGTTTTCGGGGCGGTGGCCGAGGCGGCATCGAGTTGGGCGTCGATGCCGGCGAAGAACTCGGTGAGGCTGCGGGCGCCGGGACCGGCGGGCAGAACGCCATCCTGGTAGTTTCGGAACTCCTCCAGTACCAGTTGGAGATTGCGCTCGCTCTCGTGCTTGTTGACCTCGGCCAACAGCTCGGCCTGGGCCCCGCCAGGGCGCGAGGCATAGCCCTCCGTTGTGGCCACGGCGATATGTTTCATGTAGATCTTGGTGGCCAGGACGCCGCCGGGCCGGTAGGCCATTTCCAGCGACAAAGTGCGCCGCAGCATCCGCAAGTTGACTGGTCCCCCGGGGATTGGCGCCAGGCCAAGTCGTTGGCCGGCCTCGGAGTTAGCCCAGTTCTTGAACCACTTGAAGCGGACGTTGAAGGAGAACCTGCCGATCAGCAGGGCTCCTTCTGCCGGGGCGTCGTGCAGTTGCTCGAGGAGTTCGATCGCGCGATAGACCGGTGCGATGACGACCCACTCGTCGTCGGTGCCGCCCAGCGGCTGCCCTTTGACGATCTTGCTTGCGATCCGGTAGCGAGTCAGGCCCGGGACGGCCTCGTCGGGCGGTCGTCGGCAGCCGATGCGCAATTCCATCAGCTCACTCGCGCGCATGCCTGAGATGGCGGCAGCGGTGATGATCGCGGCGGTGCGGACGATGCCGACCAGGGCGACGGCCTGGGGCCGGGACAGTGGCAGGGTCCAGGGCAGTGGCGATGTTCCGTCGGCTGCGGGGACCGGGTCGGCATCGCTTGGAGGACTTCCCGGACGGTGGAGGCGGCGGCTGTGATGCCGGGAGTGTGGCGAGTTCGCCGTGCACCCTGCGGTAGGCCCCACGGCGGGGTCTCCCGGGCCGGGCGCAGGATCAGGATGCGGATCGAGGGGGCGGTGGGTGGTCGGCCTGGCCTCTTGGGCCTGCATGTGCGGGCGTGGAGCTGCTTCATCAAGTCCCGGTGCCGGCGCGGTACCGTTTCGGGTTGGACCAGCAGCCGCAGTCGGCGCGGGACCTGGCGGGGCAGTGGTACCGGCAGAGCGGCGGGGAGAGCCCGGTCTTCCGGGGCGGACTTAGCCCGGTCCGGACCGGGCTGCCGTTCGAGGACGGTGATCCGGTGGCGCAGGACGAGGATCTTCGTGTCCTTGTCGCGGTCGCTCATCGGTAACAGCCGCAGAGCTGCGAACGCGTTGGTGACGGTCAGGTAAGCGAGACGAAGCAACACGACTGTCACCCTTTCCTCGGAGCACTACAGCCACACCCTGCTGCGCGGCGCCGAGGCTGCCAACGAGGCGGCCCTGCGCGCGTGGGCGGCGTGGGCCGCCGCGCGGCACGGCACCTACGGGTTGGGCGCCACGCGCGGCGAGGTCTCGGCGACGGTGGAGCACATCCTTTCCGCTGCGGAGTTCCGGCACCCTTCGGGTGTTGACGGTGCATCAACAAAAGGGGATCGTGATTGAGGCGGCAAGTGTGGCGACAAGCGGCTGGAGGCATGGATGCCCGAAAAGCGTGATCTCGCGGATGTGCGAACGGATGGCATCGAACTCGAACTGCCGGAACTCGATCTGATGTCGATCGATTCGCTCGACGGCACGGTACTCGGCCAGATCCTGCTGGAGATATTCAGTGATGCGGACCCCGAGACGGGGTCGAAACACAGCCATCACCACAGCCATAGCAGCCACAGCAGTTTCAGCAGTTTCAGCTCACACAGTTCCAGTACGTGGTCCGGTCGTGCCTGACACGGTCCTGGAATCCGGGACCAAGCCATTCAGCTCCTTCATCTGCAAGGTCGCCTCGCGCTGCAACCTCGACTGCGACTACTGCTATGTCTATCGGCACGCCGACCAGTCGTGGCGGTCCCAGCCGACGCGTATGTCTTTGGAGACCGCCGCCCAGCTCGGTCGCCGGATCAACGAGCACGCCTGTGAACACGGCCTGGAACAGGTGGACCTCACCCTCCACGGAGGCGAGCCGCTGCTGCTGGGGGTGGACTATCTCCGTGCGGTCTGTGAGGCGGTGACGCGCACGGCACCGGACGTCAGGGTCCGCTGGAACGGACAGACCAATGGCACCGCGTACACCGAGGAAGTCCTGGACTTCTGCCGGGAGTGGGAAGTCTCCTTCGGACTGAGCGTGGACGGGCCGCGTGCGGTCAACGACCGGCACCGTCTGGACCACGCGGGCAGATCGTCCTTCGCGCAGGTGGAGCGTTCGATCGAACTGCTGAGCAGCCCGCGGGCCCGAGGGCTGTGGGGTGGGATCCTCGCCGTGATCGACCTCGATTCGGACCCAGCCGAGACGTACTCCTATTTTCGCTCCTTCGATCCGCCGTCCATCGATTTCCTCCTGCCACTGGGCCATCACGACCTGCGCCCTCCGGGAAAGGAGCGGCTCGACACCACCCCGTACGCGGACTGGCTGCTCAGCATTTTTGACATGTGGTACGCGGAACGCCCGCAGCCCGTCAGGATCAGGCGGTTCCGTGACGTCATCGCCCTCTACCTGGGGGCCGCGGACAGCTCCGAGGAGTGGGGGCTGCAGCCAGTCGACTTCACCGTGGTCGAGACCAATGGGGAAATACAGGCGGTGGACACCCTGAAAGTCACCTACCCGGGAGCCTGCGAGCTGCATCTGAACATATTCGACGACAGTTTCGACGCTGCGCTGAGGTCGCCGTTGGTGCGTGCGCGTCAGGACAAGTGGCGGACCCTGGGGGAGACCTGCCAGGAATGTGAACTGGTCCGCATATGCGGGGGCGGATACTTTCCGCACAGATACTCGCGGCAGAACGGATTCCGGAACGAGTCCGTTTACTGTGCCGATCTGAAGAAGCTCATCCGTGTGATCACTGGCACGGCCGGAAAGGACTTGCGACGCCTGCCCAGACGCGTCGAACGCGAGAAAGGGAAAGCAGGATGACCGCGACCGTCCCCCGGCTCGACCGGACCACCATCACGTCGCTGGCGGCTCCCACCGGCTGGACGGGTACCACCCGTGCGGTCTTCGCGGCCCGGTACCTCCACACCCTGGTGGGCATCCGCAGACTCGCGGCGCTGCTCGCCGAGAGGGCCCCCGGCACTCTGGCGGAGTCGGGCCTTCAGACGAGTCTGGAGGCGATCGGCGCCGCTCCGGCCGGCACGCAGAAGCGGGTGCTCAACCATCCGAGCGTGGCGTTCTGGGTGGATGTGGCCTGGAACCTGGTCGGGCGGCGAGCCCCTGAGCGTTTTCCTGAGGTCCATCTCCTCCCACATCTACGGGAGTTCGCACGCTTCGCGCTCTCGGCGCTGCTTCTGCACGGCCACGGGCGGCTTACAGCCGATGTCCGCGCGGACGCCGCGGGACGGATCAGCCTGCCGGGCTCCGGCCTGGCCCTGGAGGGGGTGGCACCATGGGCCCGTACCTCCCTGACCGTGGACAACGGCCGCCTGACCTGGAGCGGACAGCAGCTACGCGTACCCCGGCTCGCCGGCGGCATGGAGCTCAACTGGCTCGACCGGGACCTGAGGCTCGGCGGACGGGCCCGGTTCACGTACGCCGAGCTGGACCCGGTCGAGGGGCAGCGCTGGCACGACGAGCTGAACCGCCACGTCGACCTCATCGGAGCAGTGTGCGCGCCCCTTGCCGAGGAGCTTGTCGGCGGACTCGGCGTCATCGTCCCGGTCCTGTCCCCGGACCCGTCGCGTGTGCATGTGAGCGGCAGCTTCCATGAGGCGCCCGGTCTGGTCGCACTGGCGCTGGGCGAGCGGATGGCGACGGCGGAGGCGCTGGTGCACGAATACGGTCACCAGAAGCTCAACGCTGTCCTGCCGCTCGACCCGCTGATCGCCGACGACTCCGGCGAGGCCGTCCACTACTCGCCTTGGCGGGACGACCCCAGGCCGCTGAGCGGACTGCTGCACGCCGTCTACAGCTTCGTGAGCGTCGCCGACTTCTACCGGGCGGTCCTGGACACCCCGGACGCCGGCGGTCTGGCCCCGCAGAGCGTCGTGAACCGCGCCTACCGGGTCGTCCGCCAGGTCCGCGACGGGCTGGACGAACTGCGGGCGGCGGCCGCCCTGACGTCTCTGGGTGCCGCGTTCGTCGACGCGGTCACCGACCGGATCGAGGCATGTGACCGGGCCCTGCCCCCACCCCCGCCGGGGGAACGCCGTAGCGTCGACGCCGAGCGCACCGCGCATCGCGCCCGCTGGGACGAACGGCATTCGGCTCCGGCCGCGAGGGCGGCACCCGGGCCGGCGTCTGTGGTACGGCCTGCCCGCGGCGACGCCGTCACTGTCGCCACCCTGCACGCCCTGGGCCTCCCGGACGACTGGGACCCGGGGGCGATCGTCCGACGCTGGTATCCGGCGGACTCCCTTCTTGAGGCTGTACGTGACCTGCATCAGCTACGCGGAGGGACCGCCGCCGACGTCCTGCCGGACACCGTCCCGGGCGAGGGCCTGATCCCGGACCTCGCGGCGGCACATCTCGCGTATGTGTCCGAGGACTACCGCACCGCCCGCGTGCGCTACGCGGCCTGCGTCAACCATGATCCGCAGAGTCCGTACTTCTGGCAGTGTTACGCCTTCGCGCTCCGCCGTCTGGGCCGCCGTGACGAAGCGCTCTACATCCTCACGCACACCGAAGCCCTCATGGCACGGCGCTCCCCGCTCTCCGCGGACCAGGACATGCGCACGACGGCGGAGGCGCTCGCATGGGGCCTACGTCTGCCGGAAAGAACGGATGCCGGCCCTGCCTCGGTACGCCCGGTGCACCTGCCGGTGACGGAGGCGGTCGAACGCGAGCTGCGGGCCAGCCGGTACTGGGACCTGGCCGAGGCCACGCGCGGTGGCGCCCAACTCCCCACGCTGATCGCCGTGGCGAACGGGCTGAAACCGGCGATGGACCTGTGGGTCCCGCGTGACGGCTGGCCCGCCCTGCGCGCGCTCACCGAGACACTCGGTCTCGTCCACCACGTGGACGCCTGCTTCGACAGGCTCTCGCCGCAGATCGCCCAGGTGCCCCCCGACCGCCTTACGACCACCCGGGCCGCGTTCGTTCCCGACCTGCGGCAAGGCGCTGAGGCCCATGTCTTCCTCGCCCGCGACCAGGCCGCTCTGGACCGCGTGGTCGGCTCCGGCTGGTACCCGCTGATCGTCGACGGCAAGGTCGTCGACAAACACCGGGCCGACCACGACACGTTTGGGGAGGCCCTCGGCTACCCCGCGTGCTGCCAGGACTTCTTCCGGCAGCGCAACAACTGGAACGACGACAACACCTACTACGCGGCGCTGTGCAACACCCAGGGCAGGCCGAACCCCTTGTGCAACCCCCACCTCCGGCACACGCTGTACGGCCTGGTCCCGTACATGCCCTGCTCCTACTCCTGCTCCGCCACCATGAAGTTCGCCGACCGCCTCCACGAGGTCATCCGCATCGAACTCCCGAGCTACGCCAAGGCGATCGAGCGGGCCATAGCCAAGCCGCTGCTGTGTGTCTCCGAGCTCCGGATGTACGGCTTCGAGGGGGAGACCGTCCACCAGAACGACGGCACGGTCACCATCACCTACTCCGGTGCCAAGTCCCTCTATCCGATCGAGGACACGGATCCGCTGTGGGACCTGCTCCGCGCGGGCGATCGCTGCACCGTCGACGGCAACATCATCCACGTCGGCCGTGCGGATGCCTACATCGCGGGCTACGAGGCCCGGGGGGATCATCACGGTCCGGAGTGCCCGTTCGTCATCTCCTTTTCCTGACCCGTTCGTTCCCTGCGGGACCCCGTTACCTTCTTCGTGGCCTCGCGAAGGGGCTCCCGGCCTCCGACCCGGCATGACTGTTGCTGCGGGTGCCGATAATGCATCCGCGCAGGTCATCGACTGACGAAGGGCCTACAGAGGTGCACGAGGAAGGAAAGGTCGAACGCGTTCAATAACTCGCCATGCAAAGTGGAACACGTTCAATAACCTCGTCCGGTGTGCACATCCCCCTCGACCTCAGCAAGATGTGGCGTGATCTCCTTCGTGACGCTTCTCGTGTTGAACAGAGGCGATGGCGCTGGAGACCCTGCGCGCGTATGCGGGCGCAGGGAGGTAATGGCCGGCGTCGTCCCGACGCGCTCAAGAACGCCTGACAATGCGGTGTCGAGCGCATTGCTGGGGGTCAAGAGGTCGCAGGTTCAAATCCTGTCGTCCCGACAGGTGCGAGTGTCCGGGGTGGGGTTGTGACCTGGGCTTCCTCGGTGGAATTCGCTCTGACCCGTGCAAATGTCTCTCCGTAGTTCTCACGGTTCGGCGTCGTTTCCCATGCTCATGCGCCCTGGTGAGCCTGCGTCGTTCGAACCCACGACCTCTTCGTCCCGAAGCAACTCGGGCCGGGGGTGCTGCCTTGGGCTGGTGTGCCTCTCAACTGCGCTGACGGTCCGCAGACGTTCGCGGTCGTCTGCCGGTATTCGTCGCCGTTGTCACGCAGTTGGACACTCACCATCGCTGCGGTACGGGCCGTGGGCCGGGTGTACGACCTGTTCCGCCGCCGGCAGCGGGACGGCACCTGGCACCGGATCTTCACCCTCTCAGGTCATGCCTTCGACAGGGGGGAACAGTCATGCTGGGCTCGGAGGCCAGCGGCCCTCTTGCGGGACCACGAAGAACATAACGGGGGATGCATGGCCGACGAGAAGCAGCGGGGCCAAGGCGAGGGAGACGTCGCGGGGCTCCGGTCCTGGGCCGCCGTCGCCGTTCGCCAGGCGCATGAGCTGTGGCCCCACGTGCGGCAGAATCCGCGGCTGGCCGCGTTGCGGTTCGTGACCGAGCATCTGGCCACCGTCGAGAGGCTGTTACCGGCGGACGACCCGGCCCGGGCGGCCGTGGTGCCCTGGCTCGGGCTGCTGATGCAGGCGCGGCTCAAGGGCCGGCCCCACGCCGATCCACAGGAGCGGGCGGCCGCCCTGAGTCATCTCCGGTGGACCGACCGTGCCATGCCGCTGAACGACCAGCTCGCCATGACGGCCCGGAGACACCTGGCCGAGCTGCTCATCCCGTCGGGCATTCCTCCGGAGGCACGCGACGGCTCTGGGCTGCCGGCCCTGGCCGAATCGCTGCGGGAGCAGCTGACCGAGGCCCTGAACGTTCTCGCCCGCATCGTCGCCGGTGACCTGACGACGCGGGAGAGGGTGCTGGCCGTCATGGAGCGCGTCGCGACGCTGCTGTCCTCGCTCCCCGACCCGCCCGGGGGGAGTTCGCCGTCTCCGCCCCAGGAGGGCAACGATGGTGAGGAAGCGGGGCCGGCCGGTGTGGTGCCCCGCGGGGAGCCCGTGGAGGAGGTGCCGGCCGACGCCGTCCAGGGGGTGGTGGGCTGGGCGCGCCGGGACGCGGTGCGTTTCGCGCGCCTGCTGGAGTGGCTGTGCGTCACCGTGAACGGTCCCCCGGTCTCCATGGCGGACGCCGGCCGGGAGCTGGCGGATCTGGGCCTGGACCAGCCGGAGTTCACGCCGCTGCGCGCGCTGCTCGCCGCGCTCAGATCGGGCGGGCAGGATCCCCGGTCGCTCGCCGAACGCGTCCACAGCGCCGCGCAGGCGGCCAGGGAGGCGTTGCTCGCCATGCCTACGGACGCACCCGAGCGGATCCGCGTCGCCAAGTTCCACGCGGCCCTGCTGGTGGCGGGGAACCTCCGGATGCCAGAAACACTGGACTTCGGCGAGGTGGACAGGGCCGCGATGCTGCCGGACCCCGACCCCGCGGCGCGTTCGGCCTGGCGGCGAGGGCTGAGCCTGGAACTGATCCTGTCCACCTCGATCGACAACCTGTGGGTGTCGAACGGCGAGATCGCGCGCGTGGAGCGGAGCGCGGCATGGCTCCGGGAATGGATTGACGCCCTTCCGGCGGACGGGGCGAAGGCCGCGGCCGCCCGGCGGTTCCTGGCCGTCCTCCTCGCCCATCGCGTTGCCGCCGCTGCCACGCTCGGAGGCAGCCTCCAGGATGGCGTCGCCGCCCTGTCGATGGTCAAGGGGCTGTCTGCCGCCGATGAACGCGACGATGTCCAGGCGCTGTTCAGCCTCTACACCGGGTTCCTGCAGGCCCGCCGCAGCCGGGACCGGGCCACGCTGGCCCGCGCGGCGGAGGAACTGATCCAGACGCTGAGCGACCGGTACGCCTCCCCTGCGCCCGACGTGGTCACACGCTTCATTATCACCGGCACGCTGGGCTTGGCCCACAGCGAACGTGCCGCCTGGACCGGAGACCAGGCCGACCTTCGCGCCGCCGCCCGGTACCTGCGGGAGGCGGTGGAGACCGATCCGGCCACGGTCCCGCCACTGTTCGCACCGTACTTCCCCTCTGTGCGGGCCCAGATGATGGCCCTGCTGGCCAGGGCCGACCCCCGCCGGGAGGTCATCGACCGCGCCATCGAGGAGGTCCACCGGGTGATCGAGGAATCGCGGACGGCGCCCTGGGAAGAAGCCCGACTGCGGCTCGCCCTCGGCCAGGCCATGCTCCGCGCGACCACCCACCGCAGTGACCTCAGCCTGCTCGACCCGTGCATCACCGAGCTGAGCCGGGCCCGTGCCCTGGCCGCCGAAGGCCACGGCCTGCCGTTGAACGTCGAGGTTCTGACGGAGCTGTCCACGGCCCACTGGATGAGCGTGGTGACCGACGGCGGCCGCGCGAGTGAGGACCGGAAGGCGAGCCTGGACACTCGCCGCGAGGCACTGGAGCTGATTGCCGCCGATGTCCTCCTCCAACTCGGCGCCGAGCACGCCCTGTCGGTGGCCCGGACCGCGACCGGCCACGTGCTGTGGCTGGCCCTGCGGTGCGCCGAGGACCGCCGGCCCGCCGAGGCCGTGGAGGCGCTGGAGCTGGGTCGGGCCCTGGTGCTCCAGACGGCCGCGGCCGCACACGGCGTGCCCCGGCTGCTGGCGGACCGGGGTCACTCCGACCTGGCCGAGCGGTGGCGGGCACAGGCACTGCGGCATCCACTCCAGCGGGGTCCGAGCGAGGGGGACCGGGTTGAGGGGGACGCGGGCGAGGCGCATCCGGCTGAGGGGGATCCGCTCCTGCCGGGGGGAGCGGTCGTGGTGGCGGCCCCGGCCCCCGGCGCTGAGCTGCCGAGCAGCCTGCGGCGCAAGGCTCTCGCCGTACTGGAGGCGGGAAACGGCACCGGCGCACGGGAGTTGCTCGGCACTCCGGACGTCGCCGCGCTGACCGCCGCGCTGGCCGCCTCGGGGGCCGACGCGCTGGTCTACCTGGTCCCCGGCGAGGGCTTCCGCCCCCACATCCCGGGACGCGCGCTGATCCTGCGCCCCGGCAGCGCCGAGCCCGCCGTGCTTGCCCTGCCGCTGCTGCTCTCCCCAGGTAGTCACCAGCTGGAGCGTTACCTTGCCGCCGCCGCCGACCGTTCCCGCAAGGCGGCCGACCCGGACGCGTTGCGTGCGTCGTGGGAGGCCGCCGAGACGGAATGGCGGGCGGCGCTGAGCGAGCTGTGCGACTGGGCCTGGCCCGCCGCCGTAGGACCGGTCCTCAACTCCCTGGAACCCCTCGGCCGACCGCCGAGGATCGTGCTGATCCCCTGCGGCCCCCTCGGCGTCGTCCCCTGGCATGCGGCGCGCGAGCACATCCCGCTGGGGGGTTGCCGGTACGCCTGTCAGGACGCGGTGTTCAGCTACGCCCCGTCCGGGGCGCAGTTCCTGCGGGCCGCCGCCCGCGACCGGCTGCCCACCAGCGGGCGCCGGGTGCTGGTCACCGACCCGCGGCTCAGCCTGGTGTGGGCCGAGATCGAGACGGAGGCGCTGCGTTCGGCCTGCTACCCGGACGCCCGGCGCTACGGCGAGTTCGTGGCGGCCGAGGGCGTGCCGGATGCGCCGGGTAGCTGCGAGGACCTGCTGGCCGTGCTGCCGGGAGGCGGTCAGCCGGCGGCGGTCGTGCACATGTCCTGCCACGGCGTGGCCGGTCCGAGTCCCACGCGATCGGCGCTGTCGCTGGCCGATGGCGAGCTGACCGTCGCCCGGATCCTGGACCACGCCGCGGCCGCGGCGCCCGGCCCGGACGGCCCGCTGGTCGTGCTCAGCGCCTGCGAGACCGACCTGAGCACGGGCGACCACGACGAGGCACTGACCCTCTCCACCGCCCTGGTCGCCCGGGGCGCGGCCGACGTGGTTGGCTCCCGCTGGGCCGTCAACGACAGCGCGACCGCGCTGATGATGGCCGTCTTCCACCACTTCCTCACCAGCCAGGACCTCGCTCCCGCCGACGCACTGCGCGCCGCCCAGCTGTGGATGCTCAACCCGGACCGCCGGTCCCCGCCCGGCCTGGGCGACCCACTGCACCGCGGGGCCGCCCGCACCGACCTGCACGAGATTCACCTGTGGGCCGCCTTCACCCATCAGGGCAACCCCGCGGCACGCTGAGCCCTGCCCGCGCGGTGCCGGACGTTCAGCACTCGCCCGGGATCCAGTCAATCGCTCCCGAGCAAAGTCAAGAACGGCCCCTACGGTCCAAGCCAACTCAAGAACAGGCTGGTCGACGCTCTCCCGCACCGGCGACGCCGACCGTTCGCTGTGGCTCAACGACACCTCCACCAGCACCCAGCAGACCGGGTACGCGGACTCGTCAGGTCCCGTGGTGAATTCGCAGTCCTCGTTCACGGTGTCGGCGTGGGCCTACCCGACAGATGACACGGCGTTCCGCATGGTGCTGATCCGCGACCGGGACTCCACGTGCACGCAGGCACTCGACACCACCTTCTCCACGCCCCGCGCGAGTTCCAGACCTTCTACAACGGGCATCGGCCCCACCGGGCCCTGGCGCAAGCCGCTCCGCTCCGCCCACTGCCCGAACCGAGCACCGAACCAGAACGGATCGAACGCCGGAACGTCCGCTGACGGGGTCGACTCGGCGGAACCCTCGACGAGTACCGACATGCTGCCTGAGCAGGACGGATGATTTATCGGCACCCGCACGGTCGGAAATCGGCTTCGGGCTGACGAGACTCCTGGGCTACGACCTGCTGCCCCGGATCAAGCAGATCAACAAGGTCAAGCTCTACCGGCCCGGACGCGAGGAAGAAAACACCTACGACAACCTCGCCGACGCGATGACCCGTCCGATCCGCTGGGACGTCATCGAGAACAACTACGACCAGCTCGTCAAGTACGCCGCCGTGATCCGCGTCGGTACCGCCTCCACCGAGGCCATCCTGCGGCGCTTCACCCGCACCGCCTCCCACCCCGTCTACGAGGCCGTGCTGGAGGTCGGCGAAGCCCAGAAGACCATCTTCGTATCAGTTACGTGGAATCTGACCGCAGCGGAGGTCATCTCCCTGGGGTACGACCACGGACTGAGGAGATGTGCTGGGCACGGTGGTGCTCCCCGCCGAAGAGGAAGTTCCCTGCCAGAACCCCGGGAGCATGGTCTGGCAGGGGCCGTCCCCGAGCGTGCAGGCGCTCGCTACCGCGGGAGGAAGCCGCCGTCCCGGTGCCCGGCGACGGCTTGGCCGGCGCTTACGCGGGGGCCGCGTACTCGGCGATGACCTGAGCCCGTGCGAGGGTGTGGAAGCGCAGGTTGAAGCCGATGAAGGCCGGCGAGGCGTCGGAGTCCGGGCCGAGCTTCTCCTGGTCCACGGCGTAGACGGTGAAGACGTAGCGGTGCGCCGGGTCGCCGGCCGGCGGTGCGGCGCCGCCGAAGTCCTTGCTCCCGTAGTCGTTGCGTACCTGGATGGCGCCTTCGGGGAGCCCTTCGAACTTGCCGCTGCCCGCGCCCACCGGCAGTTCGGTCACCGAGGCCGGAATGTCGAAGACGGACCAGTGCCAGAATCCGCTGCCGGTGGGCGCGTCCGGGTCGAAGCATGACACGGCGAAGCTCTTGGTCCCGGCCGGGAAGCCCTCCCACCTCAGGTGCGGAGAGGTGTTCCCGGCCGCGTAGACCTGCGCGTCCTTCAGTACCGCGCCGGGTTCGAAATCCTCGCTCGCGACGGTGAAGGACGGTACCCGCGGATGAAACTCGTGAGGCAGCGAAGCCCTCTTGGGTTGTTCGGTCACAACCACACCTCCTGGGTCGACAAGGCCCGGCGCGCAGCGTTCCGCGCGCTATCGCAGGCCAGAAGAAGACATGTCCAGAGAACCATCCGGCGGTGCGGCCGAGGAAGAAAGATCCTCTCGCGTCCTTGCCCATTCCTGCCGTGCGGTGGCGAGACCAGTACCGGTACGGGCGCCTGTCATGGTGCGACGGTGTCCTGGCTGGGCGGTGTGCCGAAGAGGCGCCGGTACTCGCGGCTGAACTGTGAGGGGCTTTCGTAGCCGACGCGGAGGGCGACGCCGGTCACGTCGTCGGCGTGGGTCGCCAGCATCAGCCGCGCCTGCTGCAGACGGATCTGCTTCTGGAACTGGATGGGGGTCATCGCCGTGACGGCCCGGAAGTTGCGGTGGAAGGAGGAGGTGCTCATGTTCGCGAGGCGGGCCAGATCCTCGACCCGGAACGGCTCGGCGTAGTGTTCCCGGACCCAGCGGGCTGCCTGTGAGATGTGGGTGAGGCTGCTGCCGGCGAGGCCGAGCTGGCGCACGAGCTCGCCTTGGTCGCCGGTGATCAGCCGCCAAAGGATCTCGCGTTTGATCAGCGGGGCGAGGGTCGCCTGGTCGCGGGGGTGATCCAGCAGGTGCAGCAGGCGGACCACGGCATCGATCAGCTCGGGCGAGGCGTCGCCGACGGCGAGAGCCGGCCGTGCTCCGCCCGGGTCGCGCGGTGCCGTCTCGGGTTCGGCCAGCAGGAGATCGGCGATGGCGGCGGGCTCAAGGGCCAGCCCGACACAGAGCGAGGGCTCTTGCGGGTCGGCGTCGAAACTCGTGGTGATCGGCAGGTCCAGTGACGCGACGAGGTACTGGCCGGCCCGGTACTCGTACGTCCGCTCGCCCAGCATGAGGCGCTTGGTGCCCTGGGCGACCAGGACCAGCATGGTGCCGGAGGTCGTCGGGGTGGGCGGGAGGGAGATCTCGAACCTCGACAGGCGGACCCCCTCGATGCCGGTGTACTGGTCCGGCCGCACATGCCGGTTCAGCAGGGCGCGGAGTTCATCAAGAGGCATGAGTCGATTGCAGCACAGCCCCTGACCGGCCAGAAATGTGCCGCGCGGCGGGCGGAGAGCCGGGCCCCGGGGGTCGGTGATCCACAGCCGGTTCGGGCCGGGGCGGTGAAGTTCCGCTCCACCCCGAGATCACGGAGCCGACTCGGTGGACCCGCCAGATCTGCGCGGCCTGGGTCGCCGCGATGGACAGGCTCCGGGTCGCGATGGGACCTGCGGCCTGCCGCACCGCGGCCACAATGCGCTGGTAGTCCACCGGCAGCGCGGCCTCGTCCACTCCCGGCGCACGGTCCGGGACCAGCCGCACCGCCCGGCCCGCGACCCGCACGACCGGCGACCCGGCCGCTGCCTGCTCGTCGGCGAGCTGCTCGCTCATCCGCTGCCACACCCGCACCGCCACCGCGAGCTCGTCCCGCTCGGCCCGTACCTCCGACAGCTGCTTGACCAGCTGCTCTTCGAGTCCGTCCAGCTCCGCGCGTGGCGCGGTGATCCGCTCCAGCGCCTCAGGGGCCGTCATACGCCGGAGCGTAGGGACGCAACCCGCGACGGCGGGCGGGAAACCGCGAACCCACCCTTGCCAGACGATCTGCGCCCCGGACTGCCGCTCACGACCGGCACAAGCACGCCGAAGACAGCACACGCCAGACCCATGACCTGCAACTTCACGATGCACAGTGCTCAGTGCCCCCGCCTCGCGGGCCCGCGAAGATCGACCGGACAGGACCTAGTTGCGCTTCAGGGACGCCGATGGCCATGCCTGGCCAGCTCGCCTTAACGCCCAAGACTGACGCTAGTTGACGCGTCAATAATCGACCTCTAGCGTAGGTGATGCGTCAACCGAATGGTTTGGGGTCGCCGGCCCGGTCAGCCCGCACCTGCCTTACCGCGGGGCATCGAGATGTCGGTGCACCGCCGGAGACCCGCGGACGCAAAGTTCCAGAAGGGGAATCTCATGAGTACTGAGAACAAGGCCGGACTCGGCGCGCTGCTGACGCCCGAGGAAAGCGTGCTCGCCCTCATCGACCACCAGCCGTTCCAGGTCGCCAACCTGCACAGCCACGAACCGACGATGGTCATCAACAACACCGTCGGGCTCGCCAAGGCCGCCAAGGTGTTCGACGTTCCGACCATTCTGACAACCGTTCTGGAGGAGCGCGGTGGCCTTCTTGTCCAGGGTCTGCAGGATGTGTTCCCGGAGCAGAAGCCGATCAACAGGACCTTCATCAACACCTGGCAGGACGAGCGTGTCGTGGATGCCGTCAAGGCGACAGGACGCAAGAAGCTGATCATCGCTGGCCTCTGGACGGAGATCTGTGTGGCCATGCCGGCGATACAGGCGGCGGGCGAGGGCTTCGAGGTCTTCGTCGTCACCGACGCGTCGGGCGGTGTCTCGAAGGAGGCCCACGACATGGCGGTGCAGCGCATGATCCAGGCGGGCGTGGTCCCGATCACCTGGATGGCCGTGCTGGGCGAGTGGCAGCGCGACTGGGCCCGCGAGAAGACCGTGCAGGGCGCCGCCGAGGTCCAGGCGCAGCACGGCGGTGCCAGCGGTGTGGCCTTCGCCTGGGAGATGCAACTCCTGGCCACGCCCACCGAAAGCGAGGCCTGACATCGCCGCCACCCGGCACCGATCCGTATCGGGTACTGCCTGTCGTTAACCGGTTCCCTCGCGGACAACAGCCGGTCGGCCCGTCTGGCCCATGAAATCTGGCGTCAGGACGTCAACAGCCGAGGCGGACTTCTCGGCCGTCCTGTCGAGTTCGTCCGGTATACGACCCTGGGAACGCCGACAACGTTCCCAGGATCTACGAGCGGCTGATCGACGAGCACGATGTGGATCTCGTCATCGGTGGATACGGCACCAACACCCTGCTGCCGGCATGCCGTTGATAGTGGAGCGGGAGCGCTTCTTCGTCGGGCTGATGGGTCTCGGCGTCAACAACGCGCTCCTCTATCCGAACTACTTCGCCATGATCCCCACCGGTCCGGATCCGAACGCCGCGCTCACGGAGGGTTCTTCGCGCTCGCCGCGGAGCGGACTCCCCGGCCGGAAACCGTGGCGCTCGTGTCTGCTGACGCCGAGTTCTCGCGCAATCCCGTTCTCGGCGCCAAGTCGAATGCCAAGAAGTACGGCATACAGGTGGTCCACGAAGTCACATATCCGCTGTCGACCGAGGATTTGCTCCCGTAATCGACGCGGTCGCCCAAAGCGGCAGTGACCTGTTGTTCCTGTGTTCCTAATCGTCGTATCCCCACAGGAATCTTCTTCCGGCAAGCTCATCTTCCCTTACGCGGAAGCTCTCACCGCCGAGTGACGGAGGCCAATCGCAGCCTTCGAGAACGGGCCGCCGGAGATTCCGGCGGCCCGTTCGTCGGCCCGGGGCGTGCCGTCACCAGCACTGCGAGTGAGGGCACCCCCAAGAACGACTGATTGGTGTCAGGGCCGGTCAGGGCCCCGGCCGGCTGCTTCAGAACGTTGGTACTCTCCACATCTACGGCGAGGCGGGGAGATAATCGTGGGAGCAGAGCCGTCGAGTCCTCCGAGCCGCTGGTTCAGAGGAACTGGCTTTGGGGTCCTCTTCGGTGGGCTGACGGCGGTGGTGACCATTGCTGCCATTGGGAGGGCATGGGCAGCTTGTGACATCGGCGGCAGCGCAGCGGCCAACGCCATGACGTTGCTGCTTCTTGCGCCTCTCATATGGATCGCCACTGCGGCTCCGTGGGTGATTCTGCACAGCACCCTCGGAAGACGTCATCGCAGGACGGCCCTGACCGCAGGGCTCATCTTCACCCTGTGGTTCACCTGGTTCCTTGTCACATGGCTCGGCATGCCGGACTCCTACCCCGCCCCGTTGTGCCCGGGCAACGTCCCACCCTGGTGGCCGAGCTTCATCCCGGCATGACTCCGGCGAAGCCTGTGAACGACCTTGGCACCGGCAGCGGAACCTACTCAACAGAGCCCCCGATCAGCCGCTGCACGCCAGCAAGATCGTGTGAGGAGTTCATAGGACCGCCGGCCTCCGCATGTCTGGAATGCCCGCGCGGAATCAGACCGTTAATCGCTTAGGTACCGGTCGTGCGACGGTGCCGGAGAGTCGCGTCGGGAGAGCGGAGCATCAACGTGGACGTCTTCATCGTGGGCATCACCGGCGGTATCGGGGGTCTGCTGGCGGAGGAACTTCGCTCGCGAGGAGACACCGTCCACGGGTTGGCCCGCCGAGACGATCAGCAGGCTGACCTGGCAGCGCGAGGTGTGAACGCGCGAGTCGGCGATCTTGCCGACATGACGGTGGAACAACTGGCAGCAGCTTTCACCGACGTTGACGCAATCGTTTTCAGTGCAGGGTCGAACGGCGGCAGCAGGGAGGTCACGACGGCCGTCGACGGCGATGGGGTCGTCAAAGCGATCAAGGCGGCACGCCTTGCCGATGTGGAGCGCTTCGCGCTGGTGTCGGTGCTTCCGGAATCATGGCGGGAGCGTGACCTCGGGGACGAAGTCGAGTACTACTTCGCCGTGAAGAAGGGTGCAGACGTCGCACTCAGCCGAAGCGATCTGAATTGGTTGATTCTCCGTCCCTCACTCCTCCTCGACGATCCGGGAACCGGCACCGTGTCTCTCGGGCCGGCGGAGCTCCATGGGCAGATCGCTCGCGAAGACGTCGCCGTTACCCTCGCTGAACTGCTCCACGAGCCCCGGATCGGTCGGCAGATCCTCGAACTCAACACGGGGTCGACACCCATCGAGGAGGCGGTCCGTGCGAACGTCCGTTCCTGAACTACGCATTGGCGCTGGACTTCGGCAGCTGGACTGAGTAGTGCAACGGTGCTTGCCACGACTGCTGACCAGGTCGCCGGCTTGCTTCAGCTCGACCCGTCAGCCTTTGAGAAGCCGTAGGCGGCCTCTGCCATCACTCAGCTGAACGGAATGCCATCGGCGTCGTCAACGCCGGCCCAGTCACCGGATCAGCGACCACTCTGAGAACACTCACTGATGCGGCGACGCTACGGCGGCTGTGCTGATGACGCTGTTGACGATGACTGCGGTCATGGTACGTGTGACCGCTTCGCCGGTGGCTCCGGCACCCCTCGGAGCAGGGGTGGCGGTAAGCAGGCGGAGCTGGTCGGCGTCGACATTGGCTCCGAAGGCGGGGGTTCCGGGCTCAAGCCGGACGCCCGCCGCGAGGTCGCCGATGGTGAGTGGGTCGAATCCGAGAGTGTCGATCAGCGCAGACACGACGGCGAGATCCTCGGGCGAGTCACCGGCGATCGCGATGGCCTTGCGTCCGAGGCCGCCAGCTGGACGAGCCCCGTCTTCGAGGTCGTGGTAGCCCATGTGGTTGAGGGCTTTCACGACACGTGCGCCCGTCAGGAACCGCTGAACGACTTCGCTCGAAGAGGTCTCGGGCGGGAGGATCGCGTCGCGGGGACCATCGACCTCCCACCAGTGGTTCATCGCGTCGATGACCAGCTTTCCTTCCAGCTTCGCAACTGGGAGGTCGCGGTGTTTGCCGAGCGGGAGAGCCAGGACCACCACGTCGGCGGCATCCGCGGCCTGGGCCGGCCACACGGCGGTCGCTCCGGGGGTGAGGATTTTGGCGGTGAGCGCGATCTTGGAGGGGTCACCGGACCCGGAGATCAGGACTCGATAGCCGGCGGCGACCGCCAGGCGCGCCAGGACGGTACCGACTTTCCCGGCACCCAGGATCCCGATAGTGGTGACAGGGCTGGTCATCGCGTCGCTCCCGCCGTGGCCGCGGGCTGCTCGGCCAGAAGCTCGCGGATCCGAGGGATGACCTGGGTGCCGTACAGCTCGACCGAACGTAGACGTGCGGAGGCCGAAACGGTGCCGGCGGCGGAGTAAATCATGTCGAACCGGCCCGCGTTCAGTACCCGGACAGCATGGGCGATCTTGGCCGCGACCTTCTCAACCGAGCCGACATACAGCGACCCGCGGTCCACCTCGGCGTCGAATTCTTCCCGGCGGAGCGGCGGCCAGCCGCGCTGCGCCCCGATCCGGTCGCGGATCTCCTTGTACCCAGGGTAGAAGAGCTCCATGGCCTCTTCGTCAGTGGAGGCGACGAAGCCGGGCGAATGCGTCCCGATCGGCTGCGCGGTCGTGCCGAACTCCTGGCTAGCACGCCGGTACAGATCCACGTAGGGAGCGAACCGGTCAGGGGCGCCACCGATGATTGCGAGCATGAGCCGGAAGCCGTATTGAGCGGTGCGGAGCACGGACTGTGGTGTCCCGCCAACCCCTACCCAGGTGTTGAGACGTCCCGAATCCGTCTTCGGGTACACGTCTGCATTGTGCAGGGCGGCGCGCGTGGTGCCTTCCCAGGTGACCGGCCTCTCGTCCAGGAGCCGATGGAAAAGGTCGATCTTCTCCTCGAACAACACCTCGTAGTCCTTTAGGTCGTACCCGAACAGGGGGAACGACTCGGTGAAGGAACCGCGTCCGAGGATCACCTCGGCGCGGCCGTTGGAGAGCGCATCGACCGTGGCGAACCGCTGGAACACTCGCACCGGGTCGTCCGAGGACAGCACCGTCACGCCCGAGGCGAGCCGGATACGTTTCGTGGCGGTCGCGATGCCCGCCAGTACTGTCTCAGGGCTGGAGATCGCGTACTCGGGTCGGTGGTGCTCGCCCAACGCAACAACGTCGATTCCGACTTGGTCGGCAAGGACCGCTTCGGTCACCGCAGCGCGGATCGCCTGCGCGTGCGAGACGATCACGCCCTGGTCGTTTCGGGGCCGGTCTCCGAAGCTGTCGATACCGAACTCGATTTGCGAAACATCCATCGTGTTCACTTCGTTCAACGCTTTCGTTGTGTCGGGGTGTGGTGGTGCGTGGTTCGTGACGACCGGGCGGGACGTCCGTCCCGGGCGACCCGCACGAGTTCCCTGCCGGTCAGGTCTCGCGTGTCGTCATCGCCGGCCGGCAGTTCGCGCGCGGACGGGGGAGGGGAGCCGGTTCGCCGAACAGTCGGATGCTCTGCTTCGCAATCCCTTGGTCACCCACACCACCTCCGCCGATCTAGTTGACACGTAAACAATGACACCCTATGGTTTACGTGTCAACTAGATCGTGGCGTGGTGGGTGCGACTGCACGTCAGCGAACTGGTGCTTAGTCCACAACAGGGCCGACCGGGGGGGCCTGGTCGGGCAGTTCGCCGGCCGGGGGCGCCCCTCTTAACAGGCCCGGCGGCGCTCAGATGATCGTGTAGTCCGCCATGACAACCGGGAATCGCAGCCCGGGTCGACCTCGTGTTCACCCACAGCATCGTCCACGGCTGGGCCCCGAACCCCGTGGCCACCGTCGACATCTTCCGGCTGGACAACGGACGCATCGTGGAACACTGGGACGTAGTCCAGGACATCGTCTCTCCCGAAGAATCTGCCAACGGCAACACAATGGTGTAGACCCGGCGGGTGGACATCTCGATCTCATCGTCTCGTAGCACCGGTCCTGCGCTCATCGTTCCAGGACACCGAGCGCCGGTTGAGTCCCTGAGCGTCCAGGTGGGGCGGCGCCCGTACGGCGCCTTCTTGCGTCGGCAGCGCCGCCCGACGCCGGCCTTGTCGCCGCCTGCGCGGATAGCGCCAGAGAATGGAGACCTCTTATGTCGGTCAACAAAGAAACCGCGCCCAAGGCCATGGATGAACTACTCAACCAGCGGCGGGACTTGACGGCCTTGGATCGACACCTCACCGAGAACTGCATCCAGTACAACCCGGCGATTACCGACGGCCGTGCAGGCCTTCGGGCAATCGTGCCAACTCTCCCCGACCATTTCCGCTACACCATGCTGTGAACGTTCGAGGACGGCGACCGCGTCATCGCGCTCGCCAGAGTCAGCGGCTTCCTTCCCGAAGGCGATGCCGCTGTGGCAGACGTCTTCCGACGGATCCCTTGCGGCCGGCCCATCGAACCATCAAGCATGCAACGGAGAGACCATGATCGCAGTCGTGGTTGTTGTAGCGATCTGCCCTCGAACGGGCGATCACCCGCGCTCACGTCGAAGATGAGGGCTGTCTTCTCTACGCTCTGCACGAGGGCGACGACCGCCTCGTCGAAATCGAGAAGTGGTCCAGCCCTGAGGCGCTGGACCCGCACCTCAAAGGGCCCGCGGTAGGCCACCTTCTGAAGGAGATCGAGGGGAAGATCGTCGGCGAGCTGGACGGGCAGGTCTTGCGACCCCACCCGGCTGGTACGCCCCAGCGGGGAGCGCTCTGACTGTCGTTGACAGCCGAGCATCGACGTGGGTACGCAGCCTGGGGCCGGGGGAGCCGACGCGGTTGGGCTGGACCCTGGCCGACCTGCCGCCGCCAAGGGCGGCCGACGGGCGCGGTGCTGGCCGCGACCGCCGTCACTGCCGATCAACTACGTGACGGCGTAGGTCAGTTGACGCACCACGGAGACTGCTGCCGACGGCGAACGTGATGCAGGGTGCGGCTACGTCTGTCCCGATCATCAGAAGTTGACAGGTCCACTATGTTGCCCTAGGGTCCTGGCTGAAAGCTCAGCTGACCCTGCGCCCTTCCAGTCCTGGCGTGGGAGGAGTGGAGGGAGCCCCCGTGTACATTGCTGCGGCTGTTCTCAGCGTGATCCAGGCAGTCGCGTCCCCTCGCCCGGTCAGTCCGGCTGCTTCTCCATGTGGTCCAGGACGCGCTTGGAGATCCGGCCGAGTGTGCTGAGCTGGTTCGGGGTCAGGGCATCGACGAAAAGGCGGCGGACGTGCTCGACGTGCTGGGGTGCGGCCTCTTCGATCGCCTTGTAGCCGGCCGGGGTGGCGACGATGAATGCTCCGCGTCCGTCGTCGGGGCACTCCTCCCTGGCCACGAGCCCGCGTTTCGCCATCCGCGTGACCTGGTGGGACATCCGGCTCTTCTCCCACTCCACGAGTTTGGCCAGATCCAAGAAGCGCATCCGCCCGTTGCCTCTTTCGGTGAGGCTGGTGAGCACGATGTAGTCGGAGGCTGACATTCCGGAGTCGGCCTGGACGCGTCGGGACAGCCGTCCGATGAGTGTCTCCTGCATTCGGATGAAGCTGTCCCAGGCGGCCTTTTGTTCTGGGTCGAGCCAGCGCGGTGGTGCGTCCATAAGGGCAGTCTAACGAAATCGTTGACAGCTCATCTACTGGCGGCGGCGACGCACCCCTCAGTGGGGCCGCGTCCGTCGTGGCCATGATGCTGCGGTTCACGCCCGGCCCTGGTGCGCGAGCCGGAAGGTGCCGGGATCGATACCTGTCGGGCGGGTGGAGAACGTACCGAATTTGTCCGGTTTGGAGTCAAGGGCGAGTGGTGCGAGCCGCGTCTCCTGCGGGTCCGGAGGCCGGCACCCCGTCCATGCTCGCTCTGCGCGGCGGACGCCCTCGTCGAGGGTTAAGTTGATGCATCAACCTAGTGGGGCTAGGCTGATGTCCTGGCTGACGGGATTCTGCCGAGTAGAGCGGGATCAGACCCCACAAGGAGGACACATGACGGTCGAAGTGAGCGACGTGCCCGAGGCGAAGCGCTACGAGGCCCGTGTCGGTGGAGAGTCCAAGGTGGCGGGCGTCGCGGAATACATCCGTACGACGGAACTCGTTGCGTTCGTGCACACCGAGGTCGAGGCGGAGTACGAGGGCGCGGGAGTCGGGTCCGCGCTGGCCCGTACAGCCCTTGACGAGGCACGCGCCGCCAACCTGCGGGTGCTGGCCACCTGTCCCTTCTTCGCGGGCTGGATCAGCCGGCACCCCGAGTACCAGGACCTGCTGTACCAGTCCCGCAGCAAGGTCAGTGACTGAAAAGCCGAGCACGGCAGAAGCGGAGGCGGGCATGAGCGGCGAATCCGAGCGGAAGGCCTACCGGGCGGAGTCGATCACGGTGACCTTCGAGGCCAGGCGTTGCCTCCATGCCGCCGAATGCGTCCATGGCCTGCCCGAGGTGTTCGACCCGACGAAGCGACCGTGGATCCAGCCGGACCAGGCTACGGCCGAGCGCCTGGCGGAGGTGGTGCGGCGCTGTCCCTCGGGCGCGCTCCAGTACACCGGACAGGCGAACCGCTCGTCACCATGGATTCATACGGGCGAGAGCATCTCCTGAAGGATGCGCTGCAGTTCGGTGCGGTCCTGCGGGGTGATCCTCGCCAGTCTGCGGTCGTACTCCGCCGCCAGGGCCGCAAGTGCACGGTCTCGCGCCTCTGTGCCCGCGGAGGTCAGTGCGAGGCGGTGGCGCCGCAGGTCCGCGTCGTCGATCTCGCGCCGGATGAACCCCTTGGCGACGAGGTTGCGGACGTAGACCGTCACGCTTGCTTTGGGCAGCAGCAGTGCCGCCGCGATCTCTGCCGGGTACGGCGACGCGGCCACCTCCGCCAGGACGAAGAACTCCTTCGTCTCCAGCCCGAGATCAGTCAGCTCCTCCGTGCAGGCATCCATCACGACACTCAGCAGCCGCTGGTTCAGCGTCCACAGCCGCGCACCGTCGACCGACATGTGAGTCCCCCAATGAGGTGGTACCGTTCTGTATTAGTTCCAAACTGCACTAGTAGCGTTTTTGTACTAGTGCAGTTTGGAACAATGATCTCACGAAGGGTGCTGTCCATGCTTCAGCGCATCACGATCCCGCGCGGACCGATCGAGCTCGCGGCCGACCTTTACCTGCCCGACAATGCCAAGACCACCGCGCCGCTGCGCGCCGTGGTGCTCTCCACGCCCGGCAGCAGCGTGAAGGAGCAGATCGGTGCGAACTACGCGTCCCGCCTCGCCGCCCGCGGCATCGCGGCGCTCGTCTTCGATCCCGCTCACCAAGGGCAGAGCGGAGGCGAGCCCCGCGACCTCGAAGACCCCTACCGCCGCGGTGAGGACATCTCCTACGCCATCGACGCGCTCACCACGACCCCCGGCATCGACTCGCAGCGCATCGGCGTCCTCGGCATCTGCGCCGGCGGCGGCTACGCCGTGCACACCGCCCGCACGGACCACCGCATCAAGGCGGTCGGAACCGTCGTTCCCGGCAACATGGGCACCTCGTTCCGCAGCTTCCAGCCCGACGGCCCGGCCGCCGCACTCGACGCCCTCGCCGACGCGCGCACCGAAGAGACACGCTCCGGCGAGATGACCCGTGTGAACTGGCTGCCCGACACCCTGGAGGACGCCGCGTCAGCCGGGCTGACCGACATCGACACCACCCAGGCCATTACCTACTACCGCACCGAGCGGGGCGGCAACGAGCACTCCACCAACCGCCGCCTCTCGCGCGGCGACTCCCTCCTGCTGGGCTACGACGCGTTCCACCTGGTCGACCAGCTCATGACCCAGCCACTGCAGGTCATCCTCGCCGGACGCATCGGCAACACCGGCTCCTACGAGGCGGGCACGCAGCTGTGGAAGATGGCCCCCAACCCGGTCGACCTCATGGTGATCGAGGGCGCCGGCCACTACGAGATGTACGACGAGCCCGAATACGTCGACGCCGCCGTCGAACGGCTCACCAACTTCTACGTCAACAACCTGTAGGCATCCAAACCGGCGGACCCACGTGGTCACAGCGCCGCGGCGTCGCCCACCTCGTCTACAGTCCGGCGGTCGCCGCGGGTTCGCCAACGGGCGTGGACCATCTCGACACCAAGAGCCGTATCGAGGCCCATGTCCGGAATCTGGACATCGCCGGCACCATCATTCGGCCGGCCACGTTCATGGAAGCTCCTGGTGACCCCCGAAATGGGCCTCGACCGGGGACGCCGCACCGCGGTGACGCGTGCGACGGGGCGGTCGAACCGGAGCCTGGGCCACCACCACGCGCGTCACCTCGACGCCCCGACGGCACCCGCGCAGCCGTGACGGCTACTGGTTCGTCTCCGGGGCGGGCTGTCCCTTCGATGTGCTGCCCGGCCAGGAGGGCGACCCCCGGCTCGTGCGGTACGACGACTGGGCCGAACCTCCCGAGGACCTGCCGCCGTCCCGCTGCCACGGCGGGCCGCGCGGCATAACCTATGTGGCCCGTCATGTGGGCGCCGTGCTGTGCACCCCTGCCCTGCTCACCCTCGACGGGCGTTGGGTGGAGGGCGGCGGCCCCGACTACGAGCGGATGTTCAACGCCTGCCTGGACGGCCTGCCCGGCGACACGATGGTCGTGCGGGTGCTCTACCACTCGTGACGGGGGCGCTCTGTCCACGGAGCGGTGACGGTGATCAGGACTGGGGGCGGCTGTCCGATGGTCCCGGGGTCAGGCGTGCATGCGGCGCAGGGCGTCCATGGCGCTGTCGAGGACTTAGCGGTCGGTGAGGTGGGCGTGGTCGTGCGCGGGGCGGCCGGCGTTGAAGCCGAGGAGGACGGGCTTGCCGAAGGCCCGGTGTCCGTTGACCCACAACGACCAGCGGCCGGGGTCGGTGGGGTCGGACCAATCGATGAGGCATGGGACGACCATGACCAGTTGCTTGGTCAGGGTGGCCTCCATGGCGTGATACGGGTCCGGGGCAGTCACCGAGACCGGAGCTCAGGTGTCGGAGTCGGTGGGGGTGGGGGTGGCGCAGGCGAGCCGGCGCAACACGTCCAGGCTGTTGCTCTCTGGCGGTGCGGTCATGACCATGAGCAGTTGCTGTTCGTCGAAGGTGCGCAGGACCTGCCAGTCGAGGGGATAGTCGCCGGTGTCGGGGTGTGTGAGGTGCTTGGTGCCGGTGGTCTCGTAGCTGGTGTGCTGTTCGGCCCACCAGGTACGGAAGTCGGCGTCGGTGAGGGAGAGTTCGCCGATGAGGGAGGAGATTCTGGGTTCGCTGTGTCCGTTGGCGGTGACGCGGACGAAGCCGACACAGATCCGGGCGAGGGGTGCCCAGTCGGTGTAGCGTCCGCGGATCCGGGGGTCGAGGAAGAGCATGCGCAGGAAGTTGCGTTCGCGGTGGGGCACGTGGGCGAAGTCTCGGAAGACGGCGGTGGCCAGCGGGTTCCAGGCCAGGATGTCGAGGTAGCGGCCGAGGACGAGGGCGGGGCTGTCGCGCAGGTTGTCCAGCAGTTGCTGAAGCTGGGGGCGCACTCGTTCAGGCCCTGTCTGTTTGCGGGGGCGCTGGTCGGTTTTGCCGGCGAGTTGGAAGAGGTAGTTGCGTTCGTCTTCGCCCAGGCGCAGGGCGTCGGCCAGGGCGGCCAGGACGACCGGGGAGGCGCCGGCGAGGCGGCCCTGTTCGAGGCGGGTGTAGTAGTCGGTGCTGATCGAGGCCAGTTGGGCGACTTCCTCGCGGCGCAGGCCCGGGACGCGGCGGGACTGCCCGGGTGTGGACAGGCCGACGTCCGCCGGGTCGAGGCGGGCGCGGTGTGCTTTGAGGAACGCGGCGAGTTCCCTGGGACGGTCCGTGCGTGGGCTCATGCCACTCATGGTCTCCCATGGACAGACCGACATGAAGGGGTATGGCGAACCTAGGAAAGCTCTTTCCCAGGAAGACTCTTTCCCCTGGTCAGAGTGGTGTTACCGCCGAATACTCATGGTCGAGCCCGAGAGAACTTCCCCTGAAAGGCAGTCAGTCATGCGACTCGACATCTCCTTCGACAGTCACGGCAACCGCCTCGTCGGCCACCTTTACCTCCCCGAGAACCGCACCGGCGCTCTCCCCGCCGTCGTCGTGGTCGGAGCCGCCTCCGGTACCAAGGAGCAGTCCCCGGCGGCCTACGGCGCCCGGCTCGCCGAACTCGGCTATGCGGCCCTGGCGTTCGACCACACCAGCTACGGCGACAGCGA
>NZ_JBHUBB010000010.1:240971-274821 GCF_042789485.1 Streptomyces sp. NPDC056835 | reverse complement strand
AGCCCCCGGCCCCCTCCCGCCCCCTCCCGCTCCCGGCCCCTCGCGCTCCCGGCTCCCTCTCGCCCCCGGCCCCCTCGCGGCCTCAGGACCGCCAGTCGATCTTGAACACCCACACGTGCCGCCCGGACCCGCGCGCCGCCGACGGTACGTCGATGACCAGCTTGCCGCCGGTCGTACGCCAGCTCAGCGGCCGCTCGTGGCCGAGCAGTGTCACCCGGTCCCCGGGCCTGACGGGCACCGGAGCCTCGACCGTCAGGGTGCTGCCCGGCCGGGTGAGCGAGTGGATGTAGAACGCCTTCTCCGGCCTGACCGTGAAGCGCAGGTCCTCGCCGAGCTGTGGCATCCTCGCCCAGTACGTACTGCCGTAGATCGCCTCGCCGTTGACCTTCAGCCACTCCCCGGTCTCACGGAGCCTGCGTTCCATGATCTCCGGGATGGTGCCGTCGGCCCGCGGGCCGATGTCGAGCAGGAAGTTGCCGTTCTTGGAGACGATGTCGACGAGGGAGTGGATGACTTCCTCGGTCGTCATGTACTTGTCGTCGGGGGTGGCCTGGTTGTAGCCGTAGGAGCGCGGGTCCAGCCCCCGGCTGGCCTCCCACTTCGCGGTGACGACCGAGTCGTACGTGGTGTACTCGGGCGTGGTGAAGTCGTGCGGGCCGATGCCCGAGCGGTTGTTGACGGTCACCTCGATGGGACGTGCCCGGTTCTTGGCGTGGTTGAAGTACTCCGCCAGGACGCGATGGCTGTCGTTGTCGCCGCCGATGTCGCACCAGAGGATCTCGGGGTCGTACCCCTCGATCAGTTCCAGCATCTGCGCGGCCTGGAGGTCCTTGATGTAGTCCTGGCCCGCGAAGTGGCCCGTGTACGGGACGGGTTCCAGGGTGTACGGATTGCGCGGCGCGTGCCCCTGCCACGGGTGGTCGGGGTTGAACCACTCCGGCATCGAGAAGTACAGACCTCGGTGCAGCTCCGGTGTGTAGCGGCGGGAGGCGTCGAAGAGCTCCCTGATCAGATCGCGCCGCGGGCCCATCTTCACGGAGTTGCGGTCGGAGACCTTGGTGTCCCAGAGGGCGAATCCCTCGTGGTGCTTGGAGGTCAGGACGTGGTACTGGGCGCCCGCGTCCCGGAACAACTCGACCCAGGAGCGCGGATCGAACCTCTCGGCGCGGAAGCGCGGGATGAAGTCGTCGTAGGCGAACGACTCGCCGTAGGTCTGGCGGTGGTACGCGTACGTCGGATTGTTCGGGTCCTGCATCTGGGACCAGTACCACTCGGCGTACTGCACGCCGACCGGCGCCCACGCGGGCACGGAGTAGACCCCCCAGTGGATGAAGATGCCGAACTTCGCGTCCTGGAACCAGTACGGCGCCTGATGGGTGTTCAGGGAGTCGTCGGTGGGCAGGAAGTCGGGCACTCCCAGGGTGAGGGAACGGCGCGCCTCGGCGGCCTGCTGCCCCCGGCCCCGGGCGACGATCCGGCCGTCCCCGCTGGTCCCCGGCACGGTACCGGGGCCGGGGCGGATGCCGATCCGTACCCGGGTCTCGTCGCCGGGAGCGAGCCGGGTGACGCGGGCCGGCGCGACCGTACGGGCGCCCGGGACGGCCACGGAGAGGCTGAGCCCGTCGGCGGCGAGGATGCCCACCGTCCCCGCGTTGACGACCGTGGCCTCGACGCTCTGCGCGCCGTGGTCCAGCGAGGAGGTCGTCGAGCGCGCGCCGCGTATCGCCAACGCCCTTCCTTCGACGGCCGGTTGGAGGGAGAGCGCGAAGATGTGCAGCGAGGAGGAGTTCGCCTCGGCGGGGCGGGTGACCGGCAGGGTGAGGGCCACCGCCTCCCTGCCCGGGTCGATGGCGGCCACGGAGGTGGCGATCACGACCTGGTGGGGGTCCTTGGCGCCGGTGGGATCGTAGCGGTACGGGGCGACGAGGGCGCCCTTGCCCGCGTACCAGTCGGGGCCGCCGAGGGCGGTGGTCGAGGTGGTGCCGTCCGCGTAGTGGACGGTGGCCTCTCCCGAGGTCTCGCCGTAGCTGCTCGCCGTCAGGAAGTGGCCCGACAGATAGCGGCCCGGTGGCAGTTCGAGGCGCTGCCCGAGAGCGACGATGTTGTTCTTCGCCCCCGCCGTGGCGGCCGGGAAGAGATAGGCCAGTCCGTCGATCTCCACCTCCCCGGCGGGAAGTTCCTCGCCGGGGAAGGTGTAGCCGGAGCCGTCGAAGTTCCCACCGCGGGCGTCCGCGGTGTCGATGCCGTCGTTGTCGAACCACCGCTCCAGGGGGACGGGGAGCGCGGCCGGGACCGTGCCCCAGTCACCGCCTCCCCCCTCCGTATCCGCCCCCGGCAGCGTGGTGCGCGGACTCGCGTCGGCCGTGGCCGGGTGGACCAGGGCGGCGCCGATTGCCGCCCCTGCCGTCATTCCGAGTGCATGGCGTCTGGGAAGTTCCGTCATGAGATCCGATGATTGGAGCATGGCAGGAACCTGTCAATGCTCCTTTCAGGACCGGATTCTGACGCCGCGCCCATATCCATCGGATGAATCAGGGGGCCATGATGGAACGGCGAGGAACAGCGCTGGAACGGTCCCCAGTAGGCGTCCCACGGAGCCAGGGGCCTCACTCGCGGTGCTGGGCAGCCATCAGCACCTGACCGGCGTCCGTGCGGTAATAGAGGACGGACCGCCCGGTACGCCGGCGCCTGACCAGGCCCGCGTCGAGCAGGACCTTGAGATGGCGGCCCACCGACCCCAGTCCCTGCCCGGTCAGCGCCACCAGCTGCGTGGTGCTCTTCGGGGTGTCCAGGAGGACGAGGACGCCCGCCCGTGCCGTCCCGAGCAACGCGCCCAGGGTCTCGGGCACCGGCGCCCGGTCCGGCTCGGCCAGCACGCCCGAGCACGGGTACACCACGGCGTACCGGTGCGCCGTGTCCCAGGAGACCCAGCCACGGCCGTGGGTGACCGGGACGAACATCAACCGCGCACCGGACAGCTCCAGTTGCGGATAGTCGTACGCGTTGATCCGCAGCCGGCCCGCGCCCAGCCAGCGCATCCCCGGGCGCAGGCCGTCCAGAGCGACGGCCCAGCCGCCCTGGCTCAACTGCCCTGTCCGCGCGACGACATCGGCCTCGATGATGCCCCGCCGCCGGGGCCAGTGAGGCAGGACCGTCTCCGTCCACACCCACTCCAGCAGATCGGCGGCGCGCGCCGGCAGATCGGACCGGCGCAGCCGGGCGGGGAGCGGTCCTGCCAGCGATTCGGCCAGATCGGCGCGGGCCGTCTCGGCGGGAGTCTCACGGATCCGCGCCAGCTCGTCCGCGAACACCTGCTCTCCCTCGCCCGTCGGCGTGGGGGTGAGGAAGGTCGCGTTCCAGCCGCGCCCCAGCCCGGCCCGTACGAGCGGCGCAGTGACCGGGTCGTCGGCCAACCGCTCCCGGTAGACGGGCAGATAGGCGTCGAGCCAGGCGCGCTCGCCCGGGTGCGCGGCGGTGCCGCGCTCCAGGGTCTTCAGGCTCGCGGTGGTCTCGGCGAGCGGGGACACGACGAAGCGGCTCTCCGCGAGCGTATCCGCGCTGACCAGCCAGCACCCCATTTGTTTCGCCTCCCCGCGAAACAGTAACGCTCTCACGGAGGGGCGGCCGAGACTCCGGCCATGCGCACCTACCAAGATCTCTTCCGGACACCGGAGTTCACCCCGCTCTTTCTCACCTCCGCCGGGCAGACGGCGGCCCAGGCGGTGAGCGGGCCGGCCCTGGGCACACTGATCTACACGGAGACCGGCTCGCCCCTGCTCTCCGGCCTCGCCATGTTCGCCCCGGCCCTCGCCCAGGCGGTCGGTGCGACCACCCTGCTGTCGGCGGCCGACCGGCTGCCGCCGCGCGCGGCGCTGACGGGCATGGCGCTGCTCTTCGCTCTCGGCACCGCTCTCCAGGCCGTGCCCGGCCTGCCCGTGTGGGCCGCCTTCGCGGTCCTTCTGGGCCTCGGGACGATCGCCTCGCCGGTCGGCGGGGTGCGCTACGGGCTGCTGAACGAAATCCTCGCGAGGGACGGCTATCTGCTCGGCCGCTCCCTGCTCAATATGTCCGCCGGCGCCACGCAGATCTGCGGATTCGCCGCCGGTGGTGTGCTGGTGACCGCGCTGTCGCCGCGCGGCACCCTTCTCGTCGGCGCCGTCCTGTATCTCGGCTCGGCCGCCGTCGCCCGGTACGGTCTGGCCCGGCGCCCACCGCGCGCCGCCGGGCGGCCGTCGGCGGGCGAGACCTGGCGGAACAACGCGTGGCTGCTGTCGTCCGGGCCCCGCCGCCGCGTGTATCTGGCGCTCTGGGTGCCGAACGGGCTGATCGTCGGCTGCGAGTCCCTGTTCATCCCCTACACGCCTCACCACGCGGGGCTCCTCTTCGCCGTCGCGGCGCTCGGCATGCTGGCCGGGGACATCGCGATCGGCAGGTTCGTCCCCCCGCGGTGGCGTGCACGGCTCGGCACACCGCTGTGCCTGCTGCTCGCCGCTCCCTACCTGCTCTTCGCCCTGCGCCCGGCACTGCCGCTCGCGGTGGCCGCCGTCGTCCTCGCCTCGGTCGGTTACGCGTCGAATCTGCTGCTCCAGGAGCGGCTGATGGCCCTGACACCCGAGGAGTTGAGCGGCCACGCGCTCGGGCTGCACGCCTCCGGCATGCTCACCACGCAGGGCATGGGCGCGGCTCTCGCGGGAGCCGTCGCCCAGCACACCTCGCCCGCGACGGCGATGGCGCTGACGGCGACGGCCTCCCTCGCGGTCACCCTGGCCCTGACCAGTACCCCTTCCCGGGCAGGCGGGACTTTGAAGACACGCCCTACCCCCGGTACGTCTCCAGCAGTCGCAGCCACACCTCGCTGATCGTCGGGTAGGCCGGAACCGCGTGCCACAGGCGGTCGATCGGAACCTCGCCGACGACCGCGATCGTGGCGGAGTGCAGCATCTCACCGACGGCCGGACCGGTGAAGGTCACGCCCCGGAGGATCTCGCGGTCCAGGTCTACGATCATGCGGGCCCGGCCCCGGTAGCCGTCGGCGTAGAGGGACGCGCCCGCGACACCGGCCAGGTCGTAGTCGACCGCGCGGACGCGGTGGCCCGCCGCCTCGGCCTCGGCGAGGGTGAGGCCCACCGAGGCGACCTCAGGCTCGGTGAAGACGACCTGGGTGACGGCGACATGGTCGGCGGTGGCGGCGTGAGTGCCCCAGGGGCCGGCGTCCAGGATCGGTACGCCCTGAGCCCTCGCCACGATGGCGGCTCCCGCGATACGGGCCTGGTACTTGCCCTGATGGGTGAGGAGGGCACGGTGGTTGACGTCCCCGACCCCGTAGAGCCAGTCGCTGCCTTCGACCCGGCAGCTGTCGTCGACGGTCAGCCAGGAGCCCGGTTCCAGGCCGACCGACGCGAGACCGACGTCGTCCGTGCGCGGGGCGCGGCCGGTGGCGAACAGCACCTCGTCGCACTCGATCCGCTCGCCGCCGGCCAGCGTCACCGTCACCGGTCCCGTCCCGCCGTCGCGCTCGACCGCGCTGACGGAGGCGCCCGTACGGACCGTCGCGCCCGCCTCCGTCAGCGACTCGGCGACCAGCTCACCGGCGAAGGACTCCATCCTGGGCAGCAGGCGGTCGCCGCGGACCAGCAGTGTGACGTCGGAGCCGAGCGCCCGCCACGCGGTGGCCATCTCCACGCCCACCACTCCCCCGCCGACGACCACGAGCCGTCCCGGGACGCGTGCGGAGCTGGTCGCCTCGCGGCTGGTCCAGGGCTTGGTGCCGGCGAGTCCCGGGAGATCGGGCAGTACGGCCCGGCTGCCCGTGCACACGGCGACGGCGTGGCGGGCGATCAGAACGTGGGTGTCGCCCTCGGGGCCCGTGACGGCGACCTTCTTCTCGCCGTCCAGCCGGCCGTGTCCGCGGTAGAGATCGGCACCGGTCCCGTCGAGCCACGCGACCTGGCCGTCGTCCTTCCAGTGCGAGGTGAACTCGTCGCGGTGGGCGAGCACGGCCTCGGCGTCCAGCGGCCCCCGCACGGCCTGGCTCACGCCCGGGACCCTGCGTGCGTCGGCGCGTGTGATCGCCGGGCGGAGCAGGGCCTTGCTGGGCATACAGGCCCAGTACGAGCACTCGCCGCCGACCAGTTCACTCTCGACGACCGCCGTGCTCAGCCCGGCCGCCCTGGTCCGGTCGGCGACGTTCTCACCGACCGGACCCGCGCCCAGCACCACAACGTCGTACTCCAAGGTTTCCATGGCATCCGTCATAGGGGTCAGTCTGGTGGGCGGCGGGGCGCATAGCCACACGATCTTCGGGCAGGGGCCAGGAACGCGGCGATGAGGGCCAGGAATACGGCGATGGCCCACACCGTTGTCGCAGGCGCCGTAACCCGGAGAGTCAGGAAGAGGTATCAGGCAATGGCCACTGTGGAACTCACCAAGGAGAACTTCGACCGGACGGTGTCGGAGAACGACTTCATCCTGATCGACTTCTGGGCTTCCTGGTGCGGTCCGTGCCGCCAGTTCGCCCCGGTCTACGAGAAGGCCTCGGAGCGCCACGAAGACCTCGTCTTCGCCAAGGTCGACACGGAGGCTCAGCAGGAGCTGGCCGCCGCGTTCGAGATCCGCTCGATTCCGACGCTGATGATCGTCCGGGACAATGTCGCGGTGTTCGCCCAGCCCGGCGCGCTGCCCGAGACGGCTCTGGAGGACGTGATCGGACAGGCACGCGCGCTGGACATGGATGAGGTACGCAAGTCGGTGGCCGAGGCCGAGGCGGAGGCCAAGGACGGCGAAGCCGCGCGGTGACCGGAGGCACCCGGTGATCGACGGCTCACAGCGACCGACGGCGGACGAACAGACCTGGAGCGCCCCCGGGAAGTGTCCCGCGGGGGCGCTCCGGCCGCGGGACACAACCTAGAACGGGTGCCCCGCCGGGTTAGAACGGGTGCCCCGCCGGTTCACGCCGTACGGTCGTCCAGCGCAGTTCGGTGAAGGCCTCCAGATTGGCCTCGCCGCCGAACCGCGCGCCCGTGCCCGACGCGGCGGTACCGCCGAAGGGAGCGACCGCCTCGTCGTTGACCGTCTGGTCGTTGATATGGGCGATACCGGTGGGGATACGGTCCGCCAGCTCCAGACCGAGGGCCGTGTCGCGGGTGACGATGCCCAGGGAGAGTCCGTACGGGCCGGCCGCCGCCAGCGCGGCCGCCTCGTCGAGGGTCGCGAAGGACCGTACGGGCGCCACCGGCCCGAAGACCTCCTCCGTGTAGGCGGGCGTGTGGTCGCCGGCCCCCGCGAGCACGGTCGGGCGGTAGAAGAGACCCTGGTGGGTGCCGCCCGCGGCGACCCTGGCGCCGGCCGCCGCGCTCGCCTCCACCAGCGCGTCGATCTTGGCCAGTTGGCCCGCGTCGATGACCGGACCGAGCTGGACCCGCTCGCGGTACGGGTCGCCGACGGTCAGCGACTGGGCCTTGGCGGCAAGGCGTTCGACGTACTCCTCGTACAGCGAGGCGTGGACGAGATGCCGCCCGGTGGTCATACAGATCTGGCCCTGGTGGAAGAACGATCCCCATACGGCCTGCGCCACCGCGGCCTCGACATCCGCGTCGGCCAGCACGACGAGCGCGGAGTTGCCGCCCAGCTCCAGATGGGCGCGCTTGAGATGACGGCCCGCGGCCTCCCCGACCGCGCGCCCGGCCGCCGTGGAACCGGTGAAGGAGATCACCCGTACGCGGTCGTCGGTGACCAGCGCCCGTCCGGTCTCCGCGCCTCCGGGCAGGATGTGCAGAAGCCGCTCAGGCAGGCCCGCCTCGGCGAAGACCGCGGCGAGCGAGAGACCACCGCAGACGGCGGTACGCGGATCGGGTTTGAGCAGCACCGCGTTGCCCAGCGCCAGGGCCGGCGCGACGGACCGTATGGAGAGGATCAGCGGGGCGTTGAACGGCGCGATGACCCCCACCACCCCCGCGGGGACCCGCCGGGTGTAGGAGAGCCGGGGCTCCTCGCTGGGCAGTACCTGCCCGGTGGGCCGGGAGGCGAGGGCCGCCGCCTCGTAACACTCCTGGGCGGCGACATGCAGTTCGAAGTCCGCCTTGCCCGGGACGGAGCCCGACTCGCGCACCAGCCAGTCGCGCAGTTCGTCGGCGTGCGCCGCGAACAGGTCACCGGCCCGGCGCAGCACACCGGCCCGGACGTGATGCGGCGTGTCCGACCACGCCTTCCACGCGTCCCGCGCGGCCTCCGAGGCGGCCGTGACATCCTCCGGCGAGGCGAGTGCGACCATGGCCAGCGTGTCGCCGGTCGCGGGTTCGACCACGGCGGAGTCACCGCCCGAGAGTCCGACGGGCTGCCACGTCTTGGGGTCGAGCAAGGACATGAAGGCTCTCCACTCGGTCGGTCGGGCTGGTCGGGCTGGTCGGGCTGGTCGGGCTGGTCGGTCAGGCTGGTCCAGGGGAAGTCCCGTGTAATTCGCGGCCAGTTCGGCCGCGGCGTCCCGGGAGTCTGCGATACGCCACAGCCGCGCGAGCTGTACGCGCCGGTCGAACGTGTCCCGCTCGGGGTCGAGATGCAGCATCGTGGTCATCTCGAACGAGAAGCGGGTCGCCTGCCATACCCGCCGCAGCGCCGACTCCGAGTAGCCGTCGAGGAGTTCGGCGGAGCCGGTCCGGTACAGCGCCTCGAAGGCCCGCGCGAGGAGCCGTACGTCGGAGACGGCGAGGTTGAGTCCCTTGGCGCCGGTGGGCGGCACGATATGGGCGGCGTCTCCGGCCAGCAGCAGCCTGCCGTGCCGCATCGGTTCCGTGACATGACCGCGCATGGGGGTCACGGTCTTGGCGGTGAGCGGGCCGCGCGTCAGCTGCCGGGCGGCGCCGTCGACGGCGAACCGGGCGTCGAGTTCGTCCCAGATCCGCTCGTCGGACCAGTCGCCGGGGTCCGTGCCGTTGGGGACCTGTAAATAGAGCCGGGAGACGGACGCCGAGCGCATGCTGTGCAGCGCGAACCCGGACGCGCCCCTCGCGTAGACCAACTCCTCGCAGGAGGGCGGGACATCGGCGAGGACGCCGAGCCAGGAGTACGGGTACACGCGCTCGTACGTACGGCGGACCGCGGCCGGGATCGCGGCCCGGGCGATCCCGTGGAAGCCGTCGCACCCGGCGATGTAGTCGCATTCCAGAGCCCGTTCGCGGCCGTCGTGGCGGAACCGTACGACCGGCCGGTCCGTATCGGCCCCCTCGATCGCGAGCGCCCGCGCCTCGAACAACAGGGGCGCTCCCTCGGCGAGCTGGAGCGCGACGAGATCTTTGACGATCTCGGTCTGGGCGTAGATGGTGACGGTACGGCCGCCGGTCAGCGACGGGAAGTCGATACGGTGCGCCCGGCGGTCGAAGCGCAGCTCGATGCCGTGGTGTTCCAGCCCCTCGGCGTCCAGCCGGTCAGCGGCCCCGCAGTCGCGCAGCGCCTCGACGGTGCCCTGTTCCAGCATGCCGGCGCGCTGGCGCCGCTCGATGTAGTCGCGGGTGCGGTTCTCCAGGACGACGCAGTCGATCCCCGCCCGGTGCAGCAGCCGCGCGAGCAGCAGTCCGGCCGGTCCCGCGCCGATGATCCCGACGGTGGTACGCACACGACCCGCCCTCCGTCAGCGTTCCAGTACGAGTGCGAGTCCCTGTCCCACCCCGATACAGAGCGCCGCGAGGCCCGTGCCCGAGCCCGCCGCGGCGAGCTGGTGTGCGACGGATCCGGCCAGCCGGGCACCGGAGGCACCGAGCGGATGACCGATCGCGATCGCCCCGCCGCGCGGGTTGACGACGGCCGGATCGAGTCCGGGCCATTCGGCGAGGCAGCCCAGCGACTGGGCGGCGAAGGCCTCGTTGAGTTCGAACGTGGTGAGCTCGGCGAACGTACGGCCGGCCTTGGCCAGCGCCCGCTGGACCGCCTCGACCGGGCCGAGGCCGAAGAGCCGCGGCTCGACGCCGGTGACCGCCGAGGCCCGGATACGGGCGAGCGGTTCGCGGCCCGTTTCGCGCAGCCCGGCCTCGTCGACGAGGAGCAGCGCGGCGGCGCCGTCGTTGAGGGGCGAGGCGTTCCCCGCCGTCACGGTCCCGGTCCCGTCCGTACGGAACGACGGCTTCAGCTTGGCGAGCGCCGCCATGGAGGTGCTGTCCCGGATGCATTCGTCACGGGCCAGGTCCACCCCGTCGTACGGCACGACCTCGCCGTCGTACAGGCCCGCGGCCCAGGCGTCGGCGGCCTTGCGATGGCTGGCGAGGGCGAACGCGTCCTGCTGTTCCCGGGTGATCGTGTGCTTGTCCGCGATCAGTTCGGCGCCCTCGCCCAGCGGAACCGTCCACTCCGCGGGCATCGCCGGGTTGGTCATGCGCCAGCCCAGGGTGGTCGAGTGCAGTTGCTGATGGCCGGCGGGGAAAGCCCGCTCCGGCTTCTGGAGGACCCAGGGGGCGCGGGACATCGACTCGACCCCGCCCGCCACGGCGACGGACGCGTCACCGAGGGCGACCGCGCGGGCGGCCTGGATGACCGCTTCGAGGCCGGAGCCGCAGAGCCGGTTGACGGTCACCCCCGGGACGGACACCGGCAGTCCGGCGAGCAGCACGGCCATGCGCGCCACATCGCGGTTGTCCTCGCCCGCGCCGTTGGCGTCCCCGAACACGACGTCGTCGATCCTGGCCGGGTCGAGCTCCGGCGAGCGGTCCACCAGGGCTTTCAGCACATGGGCGGCGAGATCGTCGGGGCGTACGGAGGAGAGGGCACCCCCGAACCTGCCGATCGGGGTACGGACGGCGTCGACGACATAGACGTCGCGGATGGTCATCGGATCTCCGGCTTCTTTCCCACAGCGTGACAGCGGTGACAGCGCGGGGCGGTTGTTCCGCACATCGCCCTTCGTCCATCAGGGTGTTCGCCTGGTGAACAATGGTTCACAATGGCCCTGCCAGAGTCTCTGCCCACAGACGACCGCTGTCAACGGTCCGCACCGTTCCTGGAGCACCCCTATGGCCGAACCCATGGCCGAATCCATGGGCCCGCTGGAGCGCGGTCTCGCCGTACTGCGCGTCCTGTCGGCGTCCACGCACGGTGACAGGCCGGTGCGGCACAGCGATCTCGTACGGGCCACGGGCCTGGCGCGCGCCACCGTCGACCGCGTCGTCTCCACGCTCGACCGGCTGGGGCTGGTACGGGGCGACGGCCGCGAGGTGCTGCCCGCACCCGGACTGATGGCGCTGCCCGCCGCCTATCTGCGGGCCAGCGGTATCCCGGCGGCGCTCGGGCCGCCCACGGAGCGGCTGGCGGACCTCTGCGACGAGTCGGTGTCGGTGGCCGTGCCGGACGGCGACGGGGTGCGGTTCGTCCTCCAGCACCGAAGGCGTCGCGCGATGGGACTCACCTTCCGGCTCGGGGAGTGGCAACCGGCGGAGCGGTGCGCGCCCGGGGCGCTCTTCGCCGCCCAGTGGGGGCCCGGGGAGTGGGCGGCGTGGCGGCTGCGGAACCCGGAGACCGGCGAGGGCGCGAGTGCGGACACCGGGGATCCCTTCGAGCGGCGTGTGGCGGCGAGCGCCGCGCGGGGCTGGGCGGGCGACGACCAGTTGCTCGAACCGGGGCTGCTGGCCGTCTCCGTACCCGTCCGTGATCCCGGGGGCCGCACCGTCTGCGCGGTGAGCGTCGCCAGCCACACCCACCGGCACACCCTGGACTCGCTCGCCGCCGCGATGCTGCCCCGGCTGCGCGAACGGCTCGGCGCGTGGGAGTCGGCCCTCGCGGCGCCCCGCCCGCCCGCACCGGCGACGCCCGCGCACGACACCTCGCTCGCGGTGAAGCGCGAGCTGGGCCCGGACTTCGTCCGGTCGCTGGCGCGCGGGCTGGCCGTCCTGGCAGCGCTCGGCGCGGACCGGGGCGATGGCCTCACCCTGGCGGAGACCGCGGCGGCCACGGGGCTGGCGCGGGCAACCGCCAGGCGCTCGCTGCTGACCCTGAGCGAGCTGGGGTACGCCGGCGCCGTGGACGGGCGGTTCACGGCCCTGCCGCGCGTGCTCGAACTGGGCTGTGCCCGGCTCTCGGGCCTGACGCTCACCGATGTCGCACGGCCGCATCTGGAGGACCTGGTCGGCCGGGTGCACGAGTCGGCGTCGCTCGCGGTCCTGGACGGTGACGACATCCGTTACGTGGCCCGGGTGCCGACCGTACGCATCATGAGCATCACCATCACCGTGGGCACGCGCTTCCCGGCGTACGCGACGTCCATGGGCCGGGTCCTGCTGGCGGACCGGCCGAGGGCGCGACGCCCTCCGCTGCCCGCCGGGCTCCCCGCGCTGACACGGCACACGGTGACCTCGCCCGACCGGCTCGCCGGGATCCTGGACGAGGTGGCGGCGAACGGCTACGCGCTGGTCGACCAGGAGCTGGAGGAGGGGCTGCGGTCGCTGGCCGTACCGGTACGCGACGCCGGGGGCCGGGTGGTCGCCGCGCTCAATGTCGCCCAGCACGCCGGGCACGGGTCGCCGGACGCGATGCGGGCCGCGCTGCTCACGCCACTGCGGGAAACGGCCGGGCTCATCGAGCGGGATCTGCGGGCGCTGGCCGCGGTCTGACGTATCCCGTGGGAGCGGACCGCACGGGCCCACGGGCCCACGCGTCTCAGACGGCCGGGGAGCCTCAGCCGGCCGGGGCGTCGACCACGCGGACCGACAGGCCGTAGTCCACTTCGTAGCCGTCGATCAGCAGCGCCTCGACCGTGCGGGTCTCGGGGTCGATATCGGCCTCCATGCCATTGCCCGCGTAGCGCGGATAGCCGGAGGCCCCGGTTTCGCCGGTCGCCTCGACAAGTGCCGAGCGCAGGGCGTTCGCCGCGGTGGGCGGCCCTTCGTCGCCCTCGGTGAACTCGGCCACCAGCAGGATCTCGAAGCGCTGCGGAACGGTCTTCATACCTCCGACGCTAGCCACCCCGGCACGACGACGCATGTCGCTACATGTCGCCGCCCCCGCGCCCGCGCCCCGCCCGGTCCCCGGGGTCAGCTGGACTCGCGGTGAATGACCCGCGAGTCCATCAGGTCGTGCCGCTCCGGCTCGCCGCCCGGATCGCGGACCACCCGGTCGACGAGTTCGGCCAGCCGCTGTCCCGTCACCAGGTCGACCCGCACCGTGGAGAGCCGGGGCCGCAACAGCCTGCCGAGCAGCAGATCGTCGGAGCCGATCACGGCCGTCTCCGCCGGGATGCCGATTCCCTCGTCCTGGAGCGCGCGCATCAGGAGCATCGCGTACTCGTCGTTGAACGCGAAGACCGCGTCGAGGCCCAGTGCGCGCCAGCGGGCGGCGAGGGCGGCCGCCGAGTCCTCCTCGTACGCGAGCGGCAGCGGCACGATCCGTACAGCCGCGCCCGCGCCGGTGGCGGCGGCGCGGGCGCCCGCGAGCCGGGGGCCCGAGAACATCTCCAGACCGGGTTCCCCGGGCATCACCACCCCGATCCGGCGGCAGCCGCGGTCGATCAGATGCGTCACCGCCCGGCCGCCGATCACGCTCTGGTCCATGACCAGCGCGTGCGCGCCGTCGACCCGTCCGGGTCCCAGCGTGATCACGGCCTTCGCGCCGGAGCGTTTGAGCATCTCCACCCCGTGCGGGGTGAGGGCGATCTCGCCGAGCGACACGACCGCGACGGGCCGCAACTCGGCCCAGGCACGGGCCGCCCCGTCCCCGTCCAGGCCGAGGCTGCCGTACTGCACCACGGTGTAGTCGAGCCCGCGCAGCGCCCACTGGAGTTCATTGAGGAAGTGGCTGTAGAGGGGTCCGACGGGGATGTGCGCCGTGGGCAGCAGAACGATCCTGGTGTGCCCGGCGCGCAGGGAGCGCGCGGCGGCGTGCGGTACGTACCCCAGCCGCTCGGCGGCCTCGCGCACCTTGCGCCGGGTGGGGTCGCTGATGCGCACGGCCGAGGTGTTGTTGAGTACGTACGAGACGGTGGCCCGGGAGACTCCGGCCAGCCGCGCGACATCGGCGCTGGTCGGAACGGGACGGTCGGCGGGCTGCTCGGTTGACTGGGGCATGGCAGCCGGTATCTTTCCAGACCTGTCCGCGGAGGTCCGGCGGACGGCCGAACCAGCGGTCGATCTGGAGCTGGAGACCCTGGCGGCCTGGGACGAGAACACCGCGTTCGGTCTCGCCCCGGCGTTCGGCGCCGATCTGCTGCCGCCCGCGCCCGTCGTCCCCTCGCTCGTTCAGCTCGCCGGTCCGAGCGTCATGATCTCCCCCGTGAACGCGGCGGAGTTGGAACGGCGCGGCTTCCATGTCCGTACGGTGGCGGGCGCCGGGCACACCATCCACCGCGACGACTTCGACGGGTTCATGGCGTCCCTGGACGGCTGGATATGACCCGGACTCGCTGGTCCGGGGCGGCGACCGCGCCCGTCCGGGAGGGCCCCGCCCCATTCGGTGATCCACGGACGTTCTAACGTCATCGGATGATGTCCTTCTCCGGCGCCGGCAGCGGCGACCGCACCAGTGACAGCGGCGGCTTCGACTCTCCCGGTCGTGGCGGCCCGGCCGCCACGACCGAGGCCGAGCCCCGGGAGGTGGGGCGGGTCCGTACCTCGTACGCCCCTGAGCACGACGGTGATCCCGACCCCGGCGAGATCGTCTGGACCTGGGTGCCCTTCGAGGAGAACGACGGGCGCGGCAAGGACCGCCCGGTGCTGGTGGTCGCCCGTGAGGCGGCCGGCACACTGCTCGCCGTACAGCTCTCCAGCAAGCGCCACAACCAGGACCGCGAGTGGGTGCCGATCGGGGTCGGGCCGTGGGACCGCGCGGGCCGTGAGTCCTGGGTGAATGTGGACCGGGTGCTGCGCGTCCACGAGAAGGGCATGCGGCGCGAGGCCTGCGCGCTGGACCGCGGGCGGTTCAATCTGGTCGTCAACCGGCTCAGGGAGCTGTACGGCTGGCGGTGAGGCGCGCCGCCGCTACAGCGGCCTCGGGCGCTGTACGGTCCGCGAACACCCGCCGGAACGCGCCCAGCGTGGTCCCGCCCGCGGTCCGGTCGAGCACCGCGAAGACCGTCTCGTCGAAGTGGCCCGCGAACCGGCCGCCCGCGCTGAGCAGCGCCCGGAACGCGTGCGCGACCTGCTCCGGGTCGTTGCGGAAGACCCCGCAGCCCCAGGCGCCCAGCACCAGCCGCCGGTAGCCGCGCTCCACCGCCGTCTCCAGCACTCGTTCGGCGCGGACCGCGAGCGCGGCCGGAATCCGGTGGACCTCGGCGGGGGCGTTCCGGGCGATCACGCCCGCGTTCGGCGCGGGCGAGGTGAGGAAGCCGACCTGGTACGGCGTGTCGAGCAGCCGGCCCCGGTCGTCGCGGAAGACCGGCACGCCGGGCGAGTGGATCACCCGGTCGGTGTAGAAGGGGCTCCGGTCCGCTCGGTGGTGGGCGTAGAACTCGGGCACGCGCAGCAGCGTCGTATACAGAGCGGAGGCCCGGCAGAGGGCTTCTTCCTGGGCCTGCGCGCCGTTGAGATACCCGCCGCCGGGGTTGCGCGCGGAGGAGAAGTTGAGGACGGCGACCGGTTCCGAACCCGCCGCCGTCAGCCGCCGCGCCGCCTCCAGGCTGCTCTCGCCGGTGACCTCGATGACCGGCACGCGGGCCGCCCGGCCGGTGGCCCGGCCCCCGTCCGGAGCAGTGCCCGTCACCCGGTCCGGCGTGGGCGCCGTCGCCCCGTCCGGGGCCGGCGCGAGCGCGACCGGCTCGGGCCCGTACATCCGGGTCCCCGCGGCCGCCGCGTCCACGGCCGTACGAATCCCCACGTCACGGCCGTTTTCCGTGCGGTAGCCGCCCGTTCGGACGATCTCCTCTGTTTCTTTCGCGATCCCCCGCAGCCGTGCGCTCATGCGGAAATCCTGCGTGGACAACCACGTTCGGGGCAACCGGATTTCTGACGAAACGATGACTGTAGGGGCACTCTTGTGCGAAGCGGCGAGAGTGGCTTTAGGTTGGACGAAGCACTTCGCCCCCGACCCGGGAGCGGAGTCCGGTCACGGTCTTCGACAGGAGGATCCGGCCATGCCGTCCGACGGTTTCACCGATGAGGGAACCCCACTCGGCGAGAACGACGCCGAGGATCTACTACGCGGTATCTGTTTCAAGACGGGCCCGCCCCGCACCGTGGGTGTGGAACTGGAATGGCTCGTGCACGACCTGCGCTCCCCCGAAAGAGCGGTCCCGGCCCACCGCCTCAGAGAGGCGTACGAGGGGCTTCGGACCCTGCGCCTCGCATCGGCACTCACCTTCGAACCCGGCGGCCAGCTGGAGCTGAGCTCCCCGCCCGCCGCGTCACTGATGGAGTGCATCACCACCACCGCCGCGGACCTGGACACCGTACGCCCGGCCCTGCGTACGGCGGGACTCGCGCTCGCGGGTCTCGGACAGGACCCCTGGCACTCCCCGCACCGCATGCTGCGTGAGCCGCGCTACGACGCGATGGAGACCTACCTCGACCGGATCGGTCCGGCCGGCCGCGCCATGATGCGGACCACGGCCTCCATCCAGGTGTGTCTGGACGCGGGCCACGAGGAGCCGGGGCCGCTCGGCTACGGCCGGCGCTGGCAACTCGCCCATCTGCTGGGCGCGGTGCTGGTCGCCGCCTTCGCCAACTCCCCCATGAGCGATCGCAGACCTACCGGCTGGCGCTCCACCCGGCAGGCGATGTGGGCGCAGCTGGATCCGGCCCGTACCGCCGCGCCCTCGGCGCGGTACGAGCCCCGTACCGCCTGGGCCGCGCATGCCCTGGACACACCGGTGATGTGCATCCGGGCGGAGAAGGGGCCCTGGCCGGTGCCCGACGGGCTCACCTTCCGGGAGTGGATACGGTCGGGGGTGCCGCGCCCGCCGGTCCGCGCGGATCTCGACTACCACCTCACGACGCTGTTTCCGCCCGTCCGGCCGCGTGGTCATCTGGAGTTGCGGATGATCGACGCACAGCCGGGCGAGGACGGCTGGATGGTGCCGCTCGCCGTGACCACCGCGCTGTTCGACGATCCCGAGGCGTCGGAAACCGTCTACCGCACCGTCAAACCACTGGCGGAGACCGCGGGTTCGCTGCCCGCGCCCCGCAATCTCCTCTGGGCCAACGCGGCGCGCCACGCGCTGAGCGACCCGGAGCTGCACGCCGCGGCGATCGTCTGTTTCGCCGTCGCCCAGGAAGCACTTCCGCGCATCGGCGCCACGCGGGCCGTACAGGACGCGGTCGCGGCCTTCAACGACCGCTATGTCGTGCCCGGCCGATGTCCCGCCGATGATCTGCGCGCCTCTGTGAACGGGAAGGACCCCAGGACATGACCGACTCCGCGAAAACCATGGAAGGCGCGGAAAGCGCGGAAGCCGTCGGGATACCGGCGGAACAGATGCGGCGACGCGCCGTCGAGGTCCTGACGGCCGCCAGGGACCGTACCGCTCTGCTGACCTCCTGCGTCGACGACCACGAGCTGACCGCGCAGCACTCCCCGCTGATGTCCCCGCTGGTCTGGGATCTGGCGCACATCGGCAACCAGGAGGAGCAGTGGCTGGTGCGGACGGTCGCGGGACGCGACGCCATCCGTCCGGAGATCGACTCCGTCTACGACGCCTTCGAGCATCCCCGGTCCGCACGGCCGACGCTGCCGCTGCTGCCGCCCGCCGAGGCGCGCGCCTACGCCTCCGAGGTACGCGGCAGGGTGCTGGACATCATCGAGCGCACCCCGCTGCACGGCGGTCCGCTGCTTGACGCGGGGTTCGCCTTCGGGATGATCGCCCAGCATGAGCAGCAGCACGACGAGACGATGCTCATCACCCACCAGCTGCGGCGGGGCCCCGCGGCGCTGACCGCGCCCCCGCCGCCCGCCGGGGACACCACAGGACTGCCCGCCGAAGTGCTCGTACCGGCCGGGCCCTTCACGATGGGCACCTCCACCGAGCCCTGGGCGCTGGACAACGAGCGCCCGGCCCATCAGCGGCTCGTCCCGGCGTTCTTCATCGACACGGTGCCGGTGACCAACGGTGCCTACCAGCACTTCATCGACGACGGCGGCTATACGGACGAACGCTGGTGGGCGCCGGCCGGCTGGGAGCAGATCCGTACGCATGAGATCGGCGCTCCGCAGTTCTGGCGGCGCGAGGGCGGGCAGTGGCTGCGCCGCGCGTTCGGTGTGGTGGAGCCGGTGCCCGTGGACGAGCCGGTGCTCCATGTCAGCTGGTACGAGGCCGACGCGTACGCCCGCTGGGCGGGGCGGCGGCTGCCGAGCGAGGAGGAGTGGGAGAAGGCCGCCCGCCACGACCCCGTCTCAGGCCGCTCGCTGCGGTATCCGTGGGGGGACGACGAACCCACCCCGGAGCGGGCCAATCTCGGCCAGCGCCATCTGCGGCCCGCCCCGGCGGGCAGCTATCCGCGCGGTGCCTCCCCGCTCGGCGTACGGCAGTTGATCGGGGACGTCTGGGAGTGGACGTCGAGCGACTTCCTGCCCTATCCGGGGTTCGCCGCGTTCCCGTACCGCGAGTACTCGGAGGTGTTCTTCGGCAGCGCCCACAAGGTGCTGCGGGGCGGGTCGTTCGCGGCGGACGCGGTGGCCTGCCGCGGCACGTTCCGCAACTGGGATCTGCCGGTCCGCCGCCAGATCTTCTCCGGTTTCCGTACCGCGAGGGATGTCTGATGTGCCGCCATCTCGCCCGGCTGGGACCGCCGGTGGCGCTCGGTGAGGTGCTGGTAGCGCCGCCGCACTCGCTGTTCCGGCAGTCCTGGGCGCCGCGCCGGCAGCGCCACGGCACCGTCAACGCCGATGGCTTCGGGGTGGGCTGGTACGCGGACGGCGATCCGCTGCCCGCCCGCTACCGGCGTGCGCGGCCCATCTGGGGGGACCTCGGATTCACCGATCTGGCACGGGTGATCCGTACCCGCGCCCTGCTCGCCGCGGTACGTGACGCGACCGAGCCGGGCGCCGACGGGGAGGCCGCCGCCGCACCCTTCGCCGACGGGCCGTGGCTGTTCAGCCACAACGGCTCGGTCGGCGGCTGGCCCGGCACTCTCGCGGCGCCGGCCGCGTCCCTCCCCGCCGAGGAACTGCTCACCCTGGCGGCCCGCAATGATTCCGCGCTGGTGTGGGCGCTGCTGCTGCACCGGCTGCGGGCCGGTGACGAACCGGGGGAGGCCCTGGGCGACACCGTCCTCGATGTCGCCGCCGCCGCTCCGGCCTCCCGGCTCAATCTGCTGCTCACCGACGGCGAGCGGATCGCCGCGACCGCGTGGGGGGACACCCTCTGGTATCTCACCGACCCCGGGGGCCATCAGACCGTGGTGGCCTCCGAGCCGTACGACGACGACGCGCGCTGGCGCGAGGTCCCCGACCGCACCCTGCTCGTGGCGACCCGCGACGACGTGCAGTTGTCCCCTCTCAAGGAGCCACCCGAGTGAGCCCGTTCCTGCTGACCCGCACCCTGCCCGAGGACGCCACGGACGCCGCTCTGCGCGCCGATGTGCTCCAGGGGCTGACCCGTACACCGAAGGTGCTGCCTCCCAAGTGGTTCTACGACTCCCGGGGCAGCGAACTGTTCGAGGAGATCACCAGGCTGCCCGAGTACTATCCGACCCGCGCCGAGCGGGAGATCCTGCTCGCGCGGGCGCCGGAGATCGCGGCGGCGACCGGGGCGCGGACCCTCGTCGAGCTGGGGTCCGGATCGTCCGAGAAGACCCGCCATCTGCTGGACGCGCTCACCGCTCTGCACAGCTATGTGCCGGTGGATGTCAGCGAGAGCGCGCTGACCGGGGCCGCCGAGTCCCTGCTCGCCGAGCACCCCGGACTCCATGTGCACGCGCTCATCGCCGACTTCACCCAGGGGCTGGCGCTCCCCGGCACCCCGGGCCCCCGGCTGGTCGCGTTCCTCGGCGGCACGATCGGCAATCTGCTGCCGGCGGAGCGCGCCTCGTTCCTGGCATCGGTCCGGGCACTCCTCGCGCCCGGTGACGCGCTGCTGCTCGGCACGGACCTGGTCAAGGACGAGTCCGTACTGGTCAGGGCGTACGACGACGCGGCCGGGGTGACAGCCGCCTTCAACAAGAACGTCCTCGCCGTCATCAACCGGGAGCTGGGCGCGGACTTCGATCCGCGTGACTTCGACCATGTGGCGCTCTGGGACGCCGAGCACGAGTGGATCGAGATGCGGCTGCGGGCGCGCCGGCAGCTCACGGCGAAGGTCCCGGAGCTGGATCTGGTGGTGCATTTCGCGGCCGGCGAGGAGGTGCGTACGGAGGTGTCCGCGAAGTTCCGTCAGGACCGGGTACGCGCGGAACTGGCCGAGGCGGGAATGGAGTTAACGCACTGGTGGACGGATGAGGAGGGCCGGTTCGCCTTGTCGCTCGCGACCGCCGTGTGAGGGACGGCGTCCGCTACCAAGGTCCGGGTGACGCCATCCGCGACCGGGTGGGCGATGCCTGACCGGGCGTCCCGGGCCAGCTCGCGGCGGTCGGTGTGGCGCCCGGCGGGGATCAGCGGGAGGACGGTGATCTCCGCCGTGAGCCCGCCGGCCGTCACCACCCGCCACAGCGAGGCGGTGATGGTGTCGTCCCCGACGAACGCCGGGGCGCCGGACGGCGCTCCGTCCGGCGCGCGGTAGGTGATACGCACCGGACGGACGGCGGCGTCCGCGTCCAGCGCCGCCTGGAAGACGGCGGTGGTGAACTTGCCCTGCTCGCGCCCGCACCAGGTGCAGGCCTCGGGGAAGACGATCACCCGCGAGCCGGCGGCGAGCGCGGTGGAGAGGGTCCGTACGGTCCCGGGCAGCGCCCGCAGCCGCTCCCGTTCCACGAACAGGGTGCCGCCCAGCGCGGCCAGCGCGCCCAGCAGCGGCCAGCTCCGTATCTCGCTCTTGGCGAGCATCCGTCCGGGGAAGACCGTAGCGAGGAGCGGTATGTCCAGCCAGGAAACATGGTTGGCGACGACGAGGACCCCTGAGCCGCGCCCCGGCGCGGGCTCCCCCACCACGCGGACGCGCAGGCCGAAGAGCCGGAGCGCCGTGCGCGCCCAGTGCCGGGTGAGCCAGTCCCGTACCGCCCCTCCCAGGAGAGCGAGGAAGGGGGCCACCAGCGCACCGGCCAGGACGAGAGCGACCCCCGCGAGCAGCCGTACGGACGCCGTCAGCGCACCGGTCGAAGGGCCCTGGTGAGTGGAGCAGTCGCGCGGGGTGCAGGGCGCGGTGGGCAGCCAGGCGCTCATGCGGTGGGGGCGAGCGAGAGGAAGTGCCGCAGATAGCGCGGGTTGGTCCGGCGCATCGACAGCAGTACGTACAGGTCGGCGACGCCGAACTCCGGGTCGTGCGCGGGCGCGCCGCACACCCAGGCACCGAGCCGCAGATAGCCGCGGAGCAGCGGCGGCAGCTCGGAGGGCTTGGCCGCGGCGGCGGACGCGTCCGGGGTCCAGAGGCGGTGCGGGGTGACCCAGTACTCCTCCGGCGCCAGGTGCTTCTCCTTCACATTGCTCCAGGTCGAGGCGGCGAGCGCGCCACCGTCCGCGAGCGGGACCGAGCAGCAGCCCGCCAGCCAGTTGTAGCCGGTGTCGGTCATATAGCGGGCGAGCCCGGCCCAGATCAGGGCGATGACACCGCCGGTGCGGTGCAGGGGGTGGACGCACGAGCGGCCGACCTCGACCAGATCGTGCCGGATCGGGGCGAGCCGGGAGAGGTCGAATTCGCTGTCGGAGTAGATCCGTCCGGCGGCCCTGGCCCGCTCGGGCGGCAGCAGCCGGTACGTACCGACGACCTCGCCGGTGCTCTCCTCCCGTACCAGCAGGTGATCGCAGTACTCGTCGAAGGCGTCGACGTCCAGTCCCGGTTCGGGGCCGTCGAGCCGGGCGCCCATCTCACCGGCGAAGACCAGGTGCCGCAGCCGCTGCGCGGCCCGGACGTCGTCCTGGTCACGGGCGAGGGACACGAGGTAGCGCGGCTCGGCGGGGCCGGTACCCATCCCGGGGGTGGGGGCGGGGGCGGCGGGGACGAGGGGAGCGGGTGCGATGGCGGACATGGGGACTCCTGTGCCGGTAGGGAAGGCAGGCCGCCGGGATCCGCCGCTCGCGCGACGGGCCCGGCACCTAGTTTCTTCCGTGGCCGACTGGATTTGACATGACCACACGGAGGAGAACGGATGTGAGACGGCTGAATGCCGGGAGCGCGCGGGACGCGGACGCGCTCCGGCACACACCGCGGGAGACCCTGGACACACCGTGGGAGACCCTGAACGTACCGCGAGAATCCCGGGACGCACCGCGGGGACCCGGGACGCGCGTGGGAGATCCGGGACGCGCCGTGGGAGATCCGGGACGCGCCTCAGCCGGAAAGCAGCTCCGCGCTGATCAGCTCGGAGGCCGCCTTCGCCGACTCCTCCGGGTCCTCGCCCTCAAGGACGGCCGTCATATACGGCTTGATCGGGTTGTCGGCCTCGACGCTCGCCCACTGCGGGGAGTTCGGGGTGGCCCGTCCCCGCGCGGCGCCCTCGGCCATCGCGGCCGTGCTCGCGTCGCCGCGGATGACTCCGGCGAGGGTCGTCTTGTTCGGTACGTAGCTCATCGTCCGGGCGAGATCCGTCTGCCAGGCCTCGCCCGCCAGCGCCTTGACCACCTCGACGGCGGCGGAGTGATGGCTGGAGTTCTTCGGCACGATCAGATCGGAACCGCCGGTGAAGACGGCCCCCGGCTTGCCGGCGGTCTTGCCGGGAATGGGGAAGAAGCCGAGCTTGCCCTTCAGTTCGGGGTTCTTCTCCTCGATGATCCGCGCCGAGCTGGGGGTGGAGATGATCTGCGCGACATCGCCCTTGGCGAAGACCTCGGCCTGCGGGGGCTTGGCCTCGTCGGAGTTCTTCGGTCCGTTGCCCAGCGACTGGAGGTCCTTGTAGAAGTCCATGCCTCTCAGCGCGGCGGGCGTGTGGATCGTCCCCTGCCACTCGCCACCGGACTCGACGGCCAGTTCACCGCCCTCGTCCCAGATGAACCCGGCCAGGGTGTACCAGTCCTGTCCGGCGAGATAGATGCCCTGGTTGCCGCCGCGGTTCAGCTCGGCGGTGTCGTCCACCCACTGTTCTCTGGTCTTGGGCGGTTCCTCTATCCCGGCGAGCGCGAACAGGTCCTTGTTGTAGATCACGACGCGATTGGCCGCGTACCACGGGATGCCGAACTGCGCGCCGTTGATGCTGCCCGGCTGGGCGAGACCGGGCAGCCAGTCCTCGCTGCCCAGATCCCGTACCGACTCCAGGGTGAGATCGCGCAGATTGCCGCTCTCCGCGTACTGGGCGACCTGGGTGTTGCCGACCTCGATCACGTCCGGCGCGTCCCCGCCGTCCAGGGCGGTCATCACCTTCTCGCCGATTCCGGTCCACTCCTGGATCTTGATGTCGAGCTGGACGGACGGATGTCCCTTCTCGTAGTCGCTCACGAAGCGCTTGAGGAAGTCGTCCGAGACGCTGTCCTTCATCAGCCAGACGGTGACCGTCACGGTGTCGTCCCCACCGGGCAGCACTCCGCAGCCGCCGAGGGCGACGGAGGACACGAGAGCCACGGAACAGGCGAGAGGGCGGTTCTTCACGTAGGTCAACCTTCTGGCGTGAGGGCACGGTGCAGGAAGAGAGAGCCCGACGTGGGGGAAGCGAACCGGGTTCGCACGGGTGTGTGGGATTTTGGTATGGACCAAACGGCCGGTCAAGTCCCGGAAGCGAACAGAAGGCAGACGGCGAACAGAAGGCAGACAGAAGGGGCGGCGGAGGGCCATCCGGCGCCGGATGTCTCGCGGCCCGCCGCGTGGTGGGGCACGGTGGAGTGACACCGCGACACCCGTGACGCGTCAGAGGAGAGCGCCCCCATGTCCCATCACACCTACCGGGTCACCGAGATCGTCGGCACCTCGCACGAGGGCGTCGACGACGCCATCCGCAACGGCATCGCCCGCGCGTCCCAGACGCTGCGGGGTCTGGACTGGTTCGAGATGACTGAGGTACGGGGCCATATCGTCGACGGCGACATCGAGCACTACCAGGTCGGACTGAGGGTCGGCTTCCGCCTCGACGACGCCCACTGAGCGGCCGGGCCGCCGTCAGGTGCGGCCCTCGCGCTCCTGCGCGTCCTTCAGCGCCTGTGACGTGCTCGCCCAGCGGGCCCGTACGACCCTGAAGCCCGCCTGTTCGGCCGCGTCGCAGACCAGTTCGTCGTCGTCCACCAGCATCCGCACCTCCCGGCGGCCGGCCAGCCCGCGCAGGATCTCCAGTTTGGTCGTACGCGCGGGCCGCCGGTCGTCGTTCCGGCGCATCCAGATCCGCCCCTCGGGCAGGCCGTGCTCGCGCAGCCAGGTCACCGTGTCCGCGCGGCAGCGCTCCGGACGGCCGGTGAGGTACATGACCTCGCACTCCTCGGTGGCCTCGGCCACCATCCGTACGCCCTCGGCGAGTGGTGTGTCCTGTCCGGCCGCGCCGAAGAATCCATTCCAGTCCCGGGGCCGCCGCTCCAGGAAGTGCTGACGGTGGCCGGTCTCCGCCAGGGTCCCGTCCAGGTCGAATACGGCCAGCGGCCTGCTGTTCTTCGTCATCCCGCTCCCCGTCGTCCCTGTCACGCCCGCCAGCCTAAGGGCTGTCCCGTGGACGACAACGCGTTCGACATCGCGCACCCCGCCCCGCTAGCCTGCCGCCATGTCCAGTCCCGAGGCGTCAAGACTCTAGGCCCTGTCCGGTCGTCCGGTGGCCTGCTCGCGTTGTCGCGTTGACAAGCTCCGCGGCCCAAGGGGCCGTTGGCGCTCTCGACCGCTGCCCGCCGCCGCCTGATCACCGTAGTACGGACTGTGTTCGGCCCCGACCGGGCGTCACTTCCCTGACGCCGGGGGCCCTTCGCGCGGTGGTCGCCGCGTACTTCCGGCGCGGACCGTCGATTCCCGGCGTCCGTGCGGGTATTCCCGCGGCCCACCGCTGCCTTGTCGGCGTCTTCGCCGACCGCCTTGTCGGTCCATTCGGTCACACGATCCACCGTGTGGTTGTGGAGTTCTGTTATGCCATTCGCTCTCTACCTGCTCGGACTGGCGGTCTTCGCCATGGGGACGTCCGAGTTCATGCTGTCCGGCCTCGGGCCGGACATCGCACACGATCTGGGGGTGTCCATCCCGGCGGCGGGATCGCTCACCTCCGCGTTCGCCGTGGGGATGGTCATCGGCGCGCCGCTGATGGCGATGCTCAGTCTGCGCTGGTCGCGACGGCACGCACTGCTGATCTTCCTGCTCACGTTCCTGGCCGTCCATGTCATCGGCGCGCTCACCACCGATTTCGGGGTCCTGCTGGTCACCCGGGTCATCGGAGCCCTGGCCAACGCCGGGTTCCTCGCGGTGGCGCTGGTGACCGCCACCGGCATGGTCGAGCCGGACGCCAAGGGCCGCGCCACCTCCGCGCTGCTCGGTGGTGTGACCATCGCCTGCGTGGTGGGCGTTCCCGGCGGCGCGCTGCTCGGTCAACTGTGGGGCTGGCGCGCGGCGTTCTGGGCGGTGGCGATCGTATCGGTGCCGGCCGTCGTCGCGATCCTGCGGGCGGTACCGAGCGGCGGCGGCGCCCCCGCGCGGACGAGCGCGCGCCGGGAGCTGCGCGTGCTGCGCGAGCCACGGTTGCTGGTGATCCTGCTGCTGGGTGCGCTGGTGAACGGCGCGACGTTCTGTACGTTCACCTATCTCGCACCGCTCCTCACCGAGGTGGCCGGTCTCGGATCCGCTTGGGTGCCCGCCCTGTTGGCGCTCTTCGGTCTGGGTTCGTTCGCCGGGGTCACCATCAGCGGCCGGCTCGCCGACGTACGGCCCGTCCCGCTGCTGGTGGCCGGCGGCGTGGCGCTGCTCGCCGGCTGGGCCGCTTTCGCGCTGACGGCCGGGAACCCGGTGGCGGCGGGCGCGTTCGTGTTCGTCCAAGGGACCCTTTCGTTCGCCGTCGGCTCCACGCTGATCTCGCGGGTGCTGTACGCGGCGACCGCGGCGCCGACCCTGGCCGGCGGGCTCGCCACGGCCGCGTTCAACGTGGGAGGCGCGCTCGGGCCATGGGCCGGCGGGGTCGCGATCGGCGCCGGATTCGGCTTCCGCGCGCCGCTGTGGGTCAGCGCGCTGCTGGTGGCCCTCGCCCTCGCCACCGCCGGCGTCACCCGGGGAGTGCGGCGCGGGACGGCGGACGAGCGCGAGGGGGCAGCCACAGCGACCCGGTAACGGGGCCTCAGGAGCGTGAGACCTTACGGGCCGCCCGCAGCCATTCCTTGTTCATCGCCGCGATGGACGGCAGCGGGATGCCCTTCGGGCAGGCGGTGGCACACTCACCCGCGAGGGTGCAGCCGCCGAAGCCCTCCTCGTCCATGGTCGCGACCATGTCGAGGACCCGGGTCTCACGCTCCGGCGCGCCCTGCGGCAGCACATTGAGATGATTGATCTTGGCCGAGGTGAAGAGCATCGCCGAGCCGTTGGGGCAGGCCGCGACACAGGCGCCGCAGCCGATGCACTCCGCGTGTTCGAAGGCGAAGTCGGCGTCGGGCTTGGGGACCGGTGTGGCGTGTGCCTCGGGCGCGGCGCCGGTGGGGGCGGTGATGTAGCCGCCCGCGCCGATGATCCGGTCGAAGGCGGACCGGTCCACCACCAGGTCCTTGACCACGGGGAAGGCCCCGGCCCGCCAGGGCTCGACATCGATGGTGTCGCCGTCGTTGAAGTGCCGCATATGGAGCTGGCAGGTGGTGGTGCGCTCGGGACCGTGGGCGTCGCCGTTGATGACCACCCCGCACGCGCCGCAGATGCCCTCGCGGCAGTCGTGGTCGAAGGCGACCGGCTCGTCGCCCTTGAGGATCAGCTCCTCGTTGAGGGTGTCGAGCATCTCCAGGAACGACATGTCCTCGGAGATTCCGTCGATGCCATAGGTGACCATGGCGCCGGGGGCGTCGGCGTCCGGCTGTCGCCAGACGCGCAGGGTGAGCCTCATGCGTAGCTCCGCTGGGTGGGGTGGACGTACTCGAAGACGAGGTCTTCCTTGTGCAGGACGGGCGCGGTGCCGGTGCCGGTGAACTCCCAGGCAGCGGCGTACGAGAACTCCTCGTCGCGGCGGGCGGCCTCACCGCCCTCGGTCTGCGACTCCTCGCGGAAGTGGCCGCCGCAGGACTCGGCGCGGTGCAGGGCGTCGAGACACATCAGCTCGGCCAGTTCCAGATAGTCGACGATGCGATTGGCCTTCTCCAGCGACTGGTTGAGCTGATCGCCGGTGCCCGGCACCTTGATCCGGCGCCAGAACTCCTCGCGGATCTGCGGGATCCGGTCGAGCACCTTGCGCAGGCCCTCGTCGGTGCGGGCCATCCCGCAGTGTTCCCAGAGGAGTTCGCCGATCTCCTTGTGGAACGAGTCGGGCGTACGGTCGCCGTCGACGGCGAGCAGCAGCCGCAGCCGGTCCTCGGTGTCGGCCAGCGCCTCGGCCACCTCGGGGTGGGAGTCGTCGATCTCGGCGTGGTGCGGATTGCGTGCGAGATAGTCGTTGATGGTGGACGGGAGGACGAAGTAGCCGTCGGCCAGGCCCTGCATCAGCGCGGACGCGCCGAGCCGGTTGGCGCCGTGGTCGGAGAAGTTGGCCTCGCCGATCGCGAACAGCCCCGGCACGGTGGTCTGGAGGTCGTAGTCGACCCAGAGCCCGCCCATCGTGTAGTGGATCGCCGGGTAGATCCGCATGGGCACTTCGTACGGGTTCTCGGCGGTGATCCGCTCGTACATCTCGAAGAGGTTGCCGTACTTCTCCTCGACCGCCTTGCGGCCGAGCCGCGCGATGGCGTCGGCGAAGTCGAGATAGACGCCCTGTCCGCCGGGTCCGACCCCGCGGCCCTGGTCGCAGACGTTCTTCGCGGCTCGTGAGGCGATGTCGCGCGGGACGAGATTGCCGAAGGAGGGGTAGATCCGCTCCAGGTAGTAGTCGCGCTCGTCCTCGGGGATCTCGGCGGGGGGCCGCTGGTCGCCACGCGCCTTCGGCACCCAGATGCGGCCGTCGTTGCGCAGCGACTCGCTCATCAGCGTCAGCTTGGACTGGTGGTCGCCGGAGCGTGGGATGCAGGTGGGGTGGATCTGGGTGAAGCACGGGTTGGCGAAGTGGGCGCCGCGCCGGTGCGCCCGCCAGATGGCGGTGGCGTTGCTGTTCTTGGCGTTGGTGGAGAGATAGAAGACATTGCCGTAGCCGCCGGAGGCGAGGACGACGGCGTCCGCGAAGTGGGTGGAGACGGCGCCGGTGATCAGATCGCGGGCGACGATGCCCCGGGCCCGTCCGTCGATCACGAGCAGATCGAGCATCTCGGTGCGCGGGTGCATCTCGACGGCGCCCGCCGCGATCTGCCGGGACAGTGCCTGGTAGGCGCCGAGCAGCAGTTGCTGGCCCGTCTGCCCGCGGGCGTAGAACGTACGGGAGACCTGGACGCCGCCGAAGGAGCGGGTGTCGAGGAGCCCGCCGTACTCCCGGGCGAAGGGCACGCCCTGGGCGACACACTGGTCGATGATCTCGACGGATACCTCGGCGAGCCGGTGGACATTGGACTCGCGGGCCCGGAAGTCGCCGCCCTTGACGGTGTCGTAGAAGAGCCGCTGGATGGAGTCGCCGTCGTTGCGGTAGTTCTTGGCGGCGTTGATGCCGCCCTGCGCGGCGATGGAGTGGGCGCGGCGCGGCGAGTCCTGGTAGCAGAACTGGACGACGTGGTAGCCCTGTTCGGCGAGGGTGGCGCCGGCGGCGCCGCCCGCGAGGCCCGTGCCGACGACGATCACGGTGTGCTTGCGCCGGTTGGCGGGGTTGACCAGCTTGGCTTCGAAGCGGCGCCGGTTCCAGCGCTCGGCGACGGGTCCGTCCGGCGCCTTGGTGTCGGCGATCGGCTCACCGACGGTGTATTCGGCGTAGGTGGTGGGTTCGTTCATGTCAGCTCACCACTCCGGTCATGACGGCGACGGGTACGGCGATGAATCCCGCGGTCAGCGCCAGCGCCAGCAGATTGGCCGTGCCCTTGAGGACGCGTTCGCGGGTGGCGTTGCCCACGCCGAGGGTCTGTGCGGCGCTCCAGAAGCCGTGCTGGACATGGAGTCCGAGGGCGAGCACCGCGGCGATGTAGATGACGTTCCCGTACCAGGTGGAGAAGGTGTCCACGACGTTCTGGTACGGGTGGCCGGCCTGGAAGCCGCCGGGGTGCACCGTGCCGGTGGTCAGATCGAGGATGTGCCAGACGATGAACAGGCCGAGGATGATCCCGCCCCAGCGCATGGTGCGGGTGGCGTAGCCGGCGCGGGCCCGCTTGTGTACGTACTTGCTCGGGCGGGCGGCGAGGTCACGGCGGCTGAGCTGGTAGGCGCAGACCGCGTGCAGGACGACGGCCACGACGAGGACGACGCGGACGATCCAGAGCGCCCACTCGTAGTGCAGAATCGGTTCGCCCATGGTCCGCAGCCAGTGCGCGTAGCCGTTGAACTCCGGCGGTCCGAAGAAGATCTTGAGATTGCCGAGCATGTGCGCGACCAGATAGCCGAGCATGATCAGGCCGCTCACGGCCATGACCGTCTTTTTTCCGATCGTCGATCCCCAGAGGGTGCGGGTCATGGACGGCCGTTGGTCCGTCTCCCGCGTTGCCAGCGCCATGGACAGCACGCTAGGCCGCGCGACGCCAAGAGGTCCAAGACATGGTCCAGCTGATCTCCATAGCCCTTGCCTATCGTGAGGTCTACCCTGGCTCTTATGCAGTTCCAGCAGCTTCTCTACTTCGTGGCCGTCGCCGAGACCCGGCACTTCACCCGCGCCGCGGAACGCGTCCATGTCTCGCAGCCGTCCCTGTCCCAGCAGATCAGAGCGCTGGAGAAGGAGCTGGGGGCCGAGCTGTTCAGCCGCGCCCGCGGCAATGTCGCCCTCACCGACGCGGGCGAGGCGCTGCTGCCGCTCGCCCGGCGCATCCTCGCCGACACCGAGACCGCGCGGGTGGAGGTACAGGAGCTGGTCCAGCTGCGGCGTGGCCGGGTCAGGCTGGGGGCGCCGCCGAGCCTGTGCACCGGACTGCTCCCCGACGTCCTGCGGGCCTTCCACGATCTGCACCCGGGTATCGAGCTGCTGATCGAGGAGAGCGGATCGCACGATCTCGTACGGGAGCTGGCGCGCGGGGCGCTGGATCTCGCCCTGGTGGTGATGCCCCTGCCGGCCGCGTCGCCCGCGCTGACCACGGTCGAGCTGCTGCACGAGGACTTGGTCGTGGTCTCGTCGGCCGCCGCCCCGGCCCCGCGGCGGCCGGCCAGGATCGCCGATCTGGAGGGCGAGCCGCTGGTGATGTTCCGGCACGGCTACGACCTGCGCGAGCTGACGGTGGCCGCCTGCCGGGCCGAGGGGTTCGAGCCGTCGTTCACCGTGGAGGGCGGTGAGATGGACGCCGTCCTCGGTTTCGTACGGGCCGGTCTGGGCGTGGCGGTCGTACCGAGCATGGTGGCGGCGCGGGCGCGCGATCTGAGGGTCACCGCCCTGGCCAGGCCGGGGCTGCGCCGTACGATCGCGCTCGCCCACCGCAGCGATGTCGCCCCGCCGCGCGCCGCCCGCGAACTGCAGAGGGTGCTGCTCGCCACCCGGACCGCGGCCCCGAGGGGGACCGGGATCGCGGGCGGCGCGACCGTCGGGAACGGGGGCCAGGTGCCGGACAGGACCTAGACGGCGTCCGCGAGTGAGAGCGTGTGCAGTTGCTCGGGCGGCCCCGGTCTGGCGTAGTACCAGCCCTGGGCGGTGTCGCAGCCGAGCCGGCGCAGATGCTCCGCCTGTGCCCCGGTCTCCACGCCCTCCACCGTCACGGCCAGCTCCAGGCTGTGCGCGAGCGCGACGATCCCCTCGACGATCTTCAGATCGACCGGGTCCGCCGGATGCTGCTGCATGCCCTGGGTGAAGGAACGGTCCAGTTTGAGGACGCTCACCGGCAGCCTGCGCAGATTGGCCAGGTTCGAGTAGCCGGTGCCGAAGTCGTCGAGCGCGATGTCCACACCCATCTCGGAGAGCTGGCGCAGCGGCTTGAGCAGATCCTCGTCCGCGCCGATCAGCGCGGACTCGGTGACCTCCAGGCACAGCGCGCCCGGCGGGAGACCGATCCGCTCAAGCACCTCGACCGTGTCGGCCACGAGCCCGGGGTGGTGCAGCTGGGTCGGCGAGAGATTCACATTGATCCGCAGCGGTCCGCCGAGCGCGCCCTCGGGCAGCTGGCGCTGCCAGAACATCGCCTGCCGTACGGACTGTTCCAGCACCCAGCGGCCGAGCGGCACGATCAGTCCGGTGTGCTCGGCGAGCGGGATGAACCGGTCGGGTCCCAGTACGCCGTGCTGCGGATGGGACCAGCGCACCAGCGCCTCCGCGCCGTGCACCGTGCCGTCGTCCAGATGCACCAGCGGCTGGTACTCGATGAAGAACTCACCGCGCTCCAGGGCCGCGGGCAGCGCCGTCGTCAGTCCGTGCCGGGTGATGGCGCGGGCGTCGGCCTCCGGGTCGGCCACCTCGTAGCGATTGCCGCCCGCGGCCTTGGCCCGGTACATGGTGATGTCCGCGCTGCGCAGCACCTCCGCGGGGCTCCGCCCGGCTGAGGGCCCCTCGACGATGCCGATGCTGCCCCGGACCGTGAACTCCCGTCCGTCGAGCCGGATCGGGGTCGCCAGTACGTGGAGGATCCGGGAGGCGAGTTCGGCCACGCCCTGCTGGGTGTCGGGCCCGGTGGTCAGCGCCACGAACTCGTCGCCGCCCAGCCTGGCCACCATCTCACCCGGCGCGGTGGCGCAGCTCTGGAGCCGGTCCGCGACCTCGACCAGCAGCCGGTCGCCCGACGAGTGGCCGAGGCTGTCATTGATCGCCTTGAAGCCGTCGAGGTCGAGATAGCAGAGGCCGAAGCGCGCGCCGCCGTCCCCGGAGAGCGTCTTCTCCAGACGCTCGAAGAACAGCGTACGGTTGGGCAGTCCGGTCAGCGCGTCGTGCGTGGCCTCGTACCGCAGCCGCAGATTGAGCAGCCGCCGCTCGGTGGTGTCCTCCATCAGCGCCAGCTGATACTGCGGAGCGCCCTCGGCGTCCCGGAGCAGCGAGAGGGTCAGATTGGTCCAGAGCACCGTGCCGTCGTTGCGGTAGAACGGCTTCTCGACCCGGAAGTGCTCGCGCTCGCCGCGCACCAACTCGTCGTAGAGGCGCCAGACATGGGGCGCGTCCTCGGGGTGGACCCACTCGCTCACATTGCGGCTGCGGACATGGTGTTCGAGCCCGCCGAACATCTGGGTGAGGGTGTCATTGACCTCCAGCACATTGCCTTCGAGATCGGCGATGCCGATGCCGATGGCCGCGCCCTCGAACACCGCGTGGAAGCGTGCCTGCGTGACGTGCAGCGCGTCCTCGGCGTCATTGCGCGCGGCGAGCGCCGAGCGTGCGATGGCCTCCTGCTCGCTCAGGGTGCGCTCGCGCAGTGCCTGGGCGAAGCCGGCGGCGAGGGAGTGCTGGAGACGGGCGCAGCGGGCGCGGTTGTCCTCCGCGGTCAGCTCCTCCGTACCGCAGTACAGCACCAGATAGGAGTCGACGACGCCGAGCGTACGGCCAAGGGCCTCGGGGTCGGTGCAGTGCGCCGCCACGAGGGCGGTGCCGACGCGCGTGGCGGGCGCGGTGTCGAAGGGGTGCGCGTGCAGCGCCTCCTGCAACTCCCGGGCCAGCGGCAGCAGATGGGTTTCGAATTCGGGGCGCGTCAGAGACGTGGCCGTCGCCGGGAAGACCGCCCGGCTCCAGATCGTCGCGAAGCGCCTGAGTCTGTCTTCCAGGCCGTCCGGTTCGCTCTCGGCGCCTGTCGACTGCGAGGACATCGTCACGCCTTGCGTCCCACTCCGCCAAAGCCCGAGAAGGCGTACGGGTCCTCCTGGTCGGCGGGGCTGTCGGGCCGCCAGTGCGGCATGGACACCAGACCGGGCTCGACCATCTCGAAGCCGTCGAAGAACCGGGCCGTCTGCTCGCGCGTGCGCATGACCAGCGGGTTGCGGATGTCCTTGTAGACGGCGACCGCGGCGCCCGTCCGCTCCTGCGGGAGCGGCACGCCGTCGTACGAGGCGTGGGTGAGGACGAGCAGACTGCCGGGCGCGAGCGCGTCGCGCAGTTCGGCCACGGCGCCGTACGGGTCGTCCGTGTCCTCCAGGAAATGCAGGACGAAGACGAGCAGCAGCGCCACGGGCCGCTCCAGGTCGAGCAGCCCTCGCGCCACGGGGTTCTTGAGGATCTGTCCGGGCTCACGGAGATCGGCGCTCACGATGGCGGCGTTGTCGTTGCCGGCGAGAACGGCCTGGCTGTGGGCGACGGCGACCGGGTCGTGATCGACATAGAGCACCCGGGCGTCGGGGTTGCCGGCCTGGGCGACCTCATGGACATTTCCGTAGGTCGGAATGCCGGATCCGATGTCGAGGAACTGCGTGATGCCCTCGGCCAGCGCGAATTTCACCGCGCGGCGCATGAACGCGCGGTTCGTCTTCATGATCGTCGGAAGCCCCGGCATGAACCCCATTGCCTTGCGGGCCGCTTCCCTGTCCACCTCGAAATTGTGCGAACCGCCCAGATAGTAGTCGTAAATGCGGGAAACGCTCGGCGTCGATATGTCGATGCCCTGCGGTGCCCAGGCGGGACGCTCCATCGATGTCTCCAACAAGTCGCCACGGGATGCGGCCAAGGTACACGGCCGGTTGTTCGAGCCGAGGCTACTGATCGCCCGCCAAGAGAGCGAGCCCAAACGGAAATTAGCGATCCGTTCTTGGTCACACGCCGCTGGCACGTGCGACCGGTCCGGCCGGCCACCCAAACGGGGGCCCGCGGGACCAAGGGTGAAGGGGGGGGGC